>NZ_NZQP01000021.1:0-308731 GCF_002695945.1 Marinimicrobium sp.
CGGGTCTCCGAAGGGTTTACCCTGCCTCCGCCCGGACGACCTGACAAGCACCAAGTCGGACGTTACGATTAGGACCCAGCCGAATCACAATAAGCCTGGGCTTCAGCCACATCCAGCGAGCCTTCATAAATCGCCCGGCCGGTAATCGCTCCGGTAATGCCCTGATCGGATACCTGACGCAACGCCTTGATATCATCCATATTGGTAATACCGCCAGAGGCGATCACCGGAATGCTCGAAGCGTTCGCCATCGCCAGCGTCTGCTCCACATTCACGCCCTGCATCATACCGTCGCGGGCAATATCCGTGTAGACAATCGCACTGACGCCATCTTTCTCAAAACGCTTCGCCAGATCCGTCGCCTTCACCTCAGACACCTCGGCCCAACCATCCGTCGCCACCAGACCGTCTTTGGCATCCAGACCGACAATGATATGCCCCGGAAAACGGCGGCACATCTCGGTCACAAACTCCGGTTCCTTCACCGCCTTGGTGCCGATAATCACATACTGGACGCCCGCCTGCAGGTAATGCTCGATCGTCTCGGCGCTGCGGATACCGCCGCCGATCTGGATCGGCAGGTCCGGGTAGGCTCGGGCGATGGCCGTCACCACCTCGCCGTTGACCGGTTTGCCCTCAAAGGCGCCGTTCAGGTCCACCAGGTGCAACCGGCGGCAACCGGCGGCAACCCAGCGTTTGGCCATGGCGACCGGGTCGTCAGAGAATACGGTGGAGTCGTCCATCAGGCCCTGGCGCAGTCGTACGCATTGGCCGTCTTTCAAATCAATGGCGGGGATAATCAGCATTTGGTTGTGGGTCCAGTCATTCAGTTTCGAGGGACATTCTTTACGGCGGATGCGGCCTTCGGCCTTATCCGCCCTACGGAAACTTAGGTAGGGCGGATAAGGCCGAAGGCCGCATCCGCCGTTACCAAAAGTCAGGGCTTGCCATTCCAATCCACAAAATTGCGCAACAACTGCAACCCGGCCGTATGGCTTTTCTCCGGGTGGAATTGCACGGCAAACAGGTTGTCCTGGGTCAGCGCCGCCGCGAAGGTGGTGCCATAGTCGCAGGTGCCGGCCACCTGCTCGGGGTTGCCGGCCTCCACATAGAAGCTGTGCACGAAGTAAAAGCGCGCGTCCTGCTCGATGCCCGCCCAGAGCGGGTGGTGAGTGTGGTGGACCTGGTTCCAGCCCATGTGGGGCACCTTCAGGCGTTGGCCGTCGGCGTCTTTCAGGTCGGCGCCAAAGTAGCGCACCTTCCCCGGCAGCAGACCGATGCAGTCTACGCCACCGTTCTCTTCGCTGCGGTCCATCAGCGCCTGCATGCCGACGCAGACGCCCAGCACGGGCTTGCCGCTGGCGACCTGCTCGCGCAGCAGTTCATCAAATTTCAGGCGCTTGATTTCCGCCATGCAATCGCGAATGGCGCCTACCCCGGGGAACAACACCCGGTCGGCGGCGCTCACCTGGGCCGGATCACTGGTGACCAGTACCTCGGCTTCAGGTGCGACGTGCTCCAGTGCACTGGCCACCGAGTGGAGATTGCCCATGCCGTAATCGATGACCGCTATCTGTTGGCTACTCATAACTTACAGGCTGCCCTTGGTGGAGGGCATCACGCCCGCCATGCGGGGGTCTTCCTCCAGCGCCATCCGCAGTGCCCGGCCAAAAGCCTTGAACACCGTCTCGATCTGGTGGTGGGCATTGTGACCGCGCAGGTTATCGATGTGCAGGGTCACCTGGGCGTGGTTGACGAAACCGTGGAAAAATTCGGAAAACAGTTCAGTATCGAACTTGCCGATGCGCTTCTGAGTGAACGGAATGTCCATCATCAGACCGGGACGACCGGAAAAGTCGATCACCACCCGCGACAGCGCTTCGTCCAGGGGAACATAGGCGTGGCCATAGCGGCGGATGCCTTTTTTGTCCCCCACGGCCTTGGCCACCGCCTGCCCCAAGGTGATACCAATGTCTTCCACCGTGTGGTGGTCATCGATATGGGTGTCGCCATCGCAGGTGATGTCCAGATCGATCATGCCGTGGCGGGCGATCTGGTCCATCATGTGCTCCAGGAATGGCACTCCAGTGTCGAACACGCCCTTCCCTTCACCGTCCAGATCCAGGCTGACGCTGATTTTGGTTTCCAGGGTATTGCGATTGACTTGGGCGCGACGGTTGGCCATAGGATCTCCAGAGACCGGGAAGCAAAAGCGGAATTATACCGCCAGTGCCCCACTGCTGTCATGGTGAAAGCCCCCGACAGGGGCAATGAAAGCATCTGGTTCAGGGAGCAAGTTTGCTAAACTGCCGGTTTTTGATCTGGAGTTCGCCATGCGTGTCCCCCGGGTGTTTACCGACCAGCCCCTGCAGGCCGGATCCACCGTGACTCTTGAAGAGGCGCCCTCCCGCCACCTGGCCAAAGTACTGCGCATGACGCCGGGGCGGGAACTGATTCTGTTTAACGGTCAGGGCGGTGAGTTTACCGCCACTCTGACCGAGTTGGGTAAAAAAACCGTCGAGGCCACACTGGACGCCTTTACCGCCGAGGATCGGGAGTCGCCCCTGGATCTGGAGCTGGCCATTGGCCTGTCTCGGGGGGACCGGATGGACTGGGTGATCCAGAAAGCCACCGAGCTGGGCGCCACCCGAATCACGCCGCTGTTTACCGAACGCACGGAAGTGAAACTCAAGGGCGATCGACTCGAGAAGAAGTGGGAACACTGGCGTCAGGTGATCATCAGCGCCTGCGAGCAGTGCCAGCGAAACCGTTTGCCCACCCTGGCGCAACCTCAGGCGCTGGCGGACTGGCTGGCCGCCGAGCGGACCGCCGGCACTCGCCGATTTGTCCTTCATCACCGCGACAGCAAAGGGCTCCCGGCCCAAGAAGCGCTCACTCACGTGAGTCTCCTGGTGGGACCGGAAGGGGGGCTATCGGAAGAGGAGATCGAGCAGGCTCGGGCATTCGGTTGTGAACCCCTGACGCTCGGCCCCAGAGTAATGCGCACCGAAACCGCCCCGGTAGCGGCCATCAGCCTGGCGCAGTACCTCTGGGGAGATTGGCGCTGAGGCCACCACCAGCGCGGTTTTACAGACTGCTAGAGGAAGAGGACGACGAGCTGGAAGAGGCCGAATCGGAACTGAGGCCGTCCACTTCCTCGACCACAATCAGGTCCGCACGGGACTCGACATAGTGGAACTCCCAGGTACGGAAGGGAATCTCGTCATCGCAAATGGCGTCTTCGTCCGCCTCGCTGAGGCGGTAGTTGAACACCACTTCAACGACGTTTTCATCCTCGGTAATGCTGAACGCGCGAACCCGGTTCAGGTTCAGTTGTTGCGCACACTCGCTGTCGTCGAACCAACCGCTGTCATACAGAATCACCTGCCCGGCCTCAAAATCCGGGGCCACCACGAAATCATCGATATCCCGGTAGGCGTCGATCAGAAATTCGTAGTCTTCCAGGTCGCGAATGATCTCGATGCGCCGACTGTCGACATCCGTCGCGGGAAACCCGGTGTTGTTCCGGTCGGTAGTGCTGTTTTCGTACACAAAGCTGACCGCGACCGGGTCGCGAATTTCTTCAGGCTCGGAGGGGTTGAAAGCTTCTTCGCGCTCACCGCCGCAGCCGATGAGGATTGTGGCCAGCATCGTGGTGATGCCGGCCGTCAGGGTATGGGTTTTCATCCGTCAGTTTCTCCGCGAGGCGGCTCCTTATCGATACCGTCTGATGGGTACAGTCTGGTTGTTGGTCGACCCGAGTCTTCAGACGCGGGTTTTCAGATAGTCCAGGACGCGCTGCTCGAGACCGGGCACATCGGGAATGACCGCGTCTTCCCCCGCCCAGCTGACCTGCATCAGCTCGTAGGGGTTGGTGGGCGAGGCATCGCGCACCTGCAGCTCTTCCGGGGTCACACGGGCCAAGCGCGGCAAGCCCTGAGCAATAAGAGCCACAAAGTGAATATGTTCACTCACCCCGGTGGTATTGAACACGGCTACCCGGGCATAGTTCCCCGGGGTGGGACGAGGCTGGCCATTGAGGCACTCGAAGGAGGCCAGGGGGATGGTCAGATCCCGCCAATGATAGTCGCCCAGATACCAGTCTGGAGCGCCCGGTACATGATCTATCTGACCGACCGGGACAATCTCCGCTACCGAGACGTTGGGTACCAGCAGGGTCTGACCCTGCAGGGGAATCAACAGACTGGCCACTTCCCGGACTTCCGGCGTTTCAGTGAGCTGCGGGGCTTTCATAGGGTCGGACTTCCTCAATCAGTGTTTGCGCTGAAGCGCGGCAGTGGGCACTCAGGCGGTTCGCCAATTCCCCGGGGGTGCCGGTCAACTCGACCGCACCGGTCGCCAGGGCGGCATCGGGCATGGAGGCGCTGGTACAGCTCTGGGGCGTCTGGGCCCAGACCTTGCCCCCGCGCTGACGCACCAGCCGGCAGGCCGCCGCGCCATCATTTCCCATCCCGGTAAAAACAATCAACCCCAGTTGTTCGCCGTAGACCCGGGCGGCGTTCGCCACCAGTTGGTCCACCGAAGGGGCATAGGGGCCACCCCAGGGCTCATCGGCAATGGCCACAGTGCCATTGTCCAACAGGTCCACCCGCTCACAGGCCGTCACGATCAATAGCTGGTTGGCCTGTATCACCGCGCCATCGCTGGCCAGGGCCGCCGGGTACGGACTCTGGCTCATCATGCGCACCAGGGTGCCGGTGTAACTGGTATCAATGTGCTGCACGTAGATGAAAGCGACGCCCAGCCCCGGGGGCAGTGACGACAGAAAATCCTTCACCGCCGCCGGGCCACCGGTTGAGGCGGCCAGGACCCACAGCGCCTTGGCCCGGGGCACCCGCTGCAGGTTGATATCCCCCGCCAACTGCCGCAACTTCGCCAGGGTACGCTTGAGCCAGGCGTTGTGTTCCTCACTACCGGGCCGGTATTCACTGCTGTCGCTGATGATCAGCGGTGCATCGCTGTGCTCAAGGAGCGCCTGTACCGGCTCGGGTGGCTCGGCGTCCGGATCGAGTGCCACATCCACCACCCAGGCATCGGCGCTGTCCGGGGTCGGGCCGTCCATTTGGCACTGATCAAGCATGAGCGAGGCCACCAGCTCGTGGCCCGCCTCGCGCGCGCTCAGGGCCAGGTACTGACGCTTGAGCGGGCTATCGACCAGCAAACCAATTCGCAAGCCCGTCACGGTCAATGCGCCTGCGCTTTTTCCAGAAGCTCGCGGATGTTATTGAGCAGCAGCTCCTCCTGGTAGGGCTTGCCCATGTATTTGTCCACACCGATATTGAAGGCCCGCTCCCGGTGTTTTTCCCCGGTACGGGAGGTAATCATGATGATCGGGATGTCCTTCAGCCGCGAGCTACTGCGCATATTGCTGGCCACTTCGAAGCCGTCCATGCGCGGCATTTCGATATCCAGTAGCATGACATCTGGGATATGGTCCTGGAGCGTAAGCAGTGCTTCGGCACCATCTTTGGCGGTAATGACCCGGAAGCCCTCGCGCTCCAGGAAGCGACCGGTGACTTTGCGCACGGTCACGGAATCATCCACCACCATGACCACTTTTTCCTGTTCATCATCGCGTCCGTAGGGCGTCTCGGCCGGCTCCAGCAGGGTGGCATTGGGCATGCCCAGCGCCAGCTTTTCACGCATGAGGGCGTGGGGATCGAGAATCACCACCACGCTACCGTCACCCATGACCGTGGCGCCGGACACCCCGCTGACCGAACTGAACTGCATGCCCAGGGTTTTCACCACAATTTCACTGCTGCCCAGCAGGCGATCAACCTGCAGTGCCACGGTATGTTCNGCGCTGCGTACCAGCACCACCGGCAGTGGCAGAGACTGACCATCGAGCTTCGGACGGGCATCGCTGTCGAGCATCGTGCCCAGATAACGGACCTGATACTCCTCACCCGCGTATTCGAAGCGCGCACTCTCATCGGAGTAATAGTGTTCCAGCTCAAAGGGGCTGACGCGCACAATACCTTCGATAGTGTTGAGCGGAACCGCGTAGTAGTCGTCGCCAATCTGAATCATGAGGGCGCGGTTCACCGACACGGTGAACGGCAGGCGGACGATAAACTCCGACCCGTGACCNGATTCAGAGTTGATGAACATGGAGCCACCGAGCTGTTTGATCTCGGAGTGGACCACATCCATACCGACCCCACGGCCGGATATCTGGGTTACCTTGTCGGCAGTACTGAAACCGGCATGGAGAATGAACTGCATGATATCCCGGTCACTGAGCTGGGCACCCTCGGTCATCAGGCCGCGCTCGACGGCTTTGGCGCGTACCCGCTCGAGGTTAATGCCCCGGCCATCGTCGGCCAGGCGCAACACCACATCGCCGCCCTCGCGGGCCAGACTGAGCATGATCCGCCCCGCCGCAGGCTTGCCCGCCGCGGTGCGTTCGTCGGCGGTTTCGATACCGTGGTCCACGGCGTTGCGCAACATGTGCTCAAGAGGCGCCACCATCCGCTCCAGTACCGAGCGGTCCAGTTCNCCCTCGACATTATCCAGCTCGAATTCCACATCCTTGCCCAGTTCGGTAGCCGCCTGACGGACAATCCGGCGCAGGCGCGGCACCAGCCGGGAGAAAGGCACCATGCGCGAGCGCATCAGCCCTTCCTGCAGATCGGTATTGATCCGTGACTGCTGGAGCAACAGGGTTTCGGTATCGCGATTCTTGTCCGATAGGGTGTTTTTCAGGTCGAGCAGATCCGAGGCGGACTCCATCAGCGAACGCGACAACTGCTGTAACTGGGAGTAGCGGTCCATTTCCAGCGGGTCGAATTCCTCGTGCGCTTCCATCTGNTCCTGACGGAAAATCACCTGGGCTTCGGTTTCNATATCGAGNCGGCGCAACTGCTCCTGCAGACGCACAATGGTCGAGTCCATNTCATCGATGGCCAGTCCCAGATCACCCACCTGCTCCTCGATNCGNCCCCGGGTAATGGANGTTTCACCGGCCAGGTTAACCAGCTCTTCCAACAACTCGGCGGACACCCGGACCACTTCCTGAGGACCACTGCGACGGGCCGCCAGATGCTGAACCTGGGCGCCGCCATTGCCGCCCCCGGACGCACTGATGGCGCCACCGCTGGGCGGTACCGGAGCCGATGTGGCGGTATTGCCGGGTTTGGGCTTGGGTGTGAACGGCACCACATTGCCCGTTTCNGGGTCCCGGGTGACCGGAACCGGGCCACCGGACTGAGGCGCGGTGGCGCTGGGCGGAGGCGGCTCGACCGCCTCGTCGGGGGCATCACCGGCCATCTGCGAGCGCACNCNGGCGACCCCGGCNTGAATCTTATCCTGGAAGTCCGTCAGACGCTGGAAGAAGGCCCGGTCAATGGTGTCGCGCTCGCGCATACCGATGAGCAGGGTCTCGAAATCGTGNGCCAGATCGCCCACGTCGGTAATACCGGACAGTCGAGCACCGCCCTTCAGGGTATGCAGAGAGCGTTTGAGTTCTTCGGGCAGATCCGGATTGCTCCAGTCTTCCTGCCACTCGGTCAGTGCGCGGTCGATATCTTCCATGAGGTCATCAGCTTCTTCCAGGAAGATTTCCAGGATTTCCTCGTCCACCTCATCGTCGTCGGCATCAGCCGCCTGATCCTGCGTCGACTCCACCGCCGGCGCAGCGGGCTCTGAGGGTTCTTCTTCGACCGCTGGAGACTCTTCTGCAGCGGCTGAAGAGTCTTCCGCAAATGCTGAGGCATTTTCGCTATCCGCTGAGGGCATTTCAGCAACCGCTGAGGGCTCTTCTGCAATCGCGGAGACTTCTTCGCCAGCGGTTGAAGGCTCTTCATCAACGCTGGTTGCCTCTGGCTGGGCATCGGTGNCGTCGTCGGGCGGCAGGTTTTCCAGCAGGCGATCCAGAGGGGCCTGAACGGCNTCGGGGGNCGGTTCAAGGTTCTGTCCAACCGCAACGGCATCCACCAGNTCCAGCAGTGCCATATGCGCGTCAATNAGCTGCTGACACAGGGCATCGTCGCAGGGAATATACCCCTGCTGAATGCCGGCGTAGATCCGGTGCAGCTTGTCGCCCAACTCCGCCATGGGCGGCAGGTTGGCGTGAAGCGCGCCATTGGTCAGGGTGGCCAGTTCGGTCTGCAGCGGCTCAAGCTGTGCGAGATCTTCGGGGTGCTGGCGCCAGTTCTCGATGGTTTGATCCGCATCGAGCAGCAGATTCATTTCTTCGGCCATGAAGATCGCCAGCAGCTCGGGATCAATCGCTTTCTGACCTTCCGCCTGGGCTTCCTGCTGCCGCACGAGCGGCGCTACAAAAATCTCTCGAAGCTCTGCGACCCGCGCCTGGAACTGCCCCAGACGGGGAATTTCCACCGGTTGGCCCTGCTCGATATCGGCCAGGGCGTGGGTCGTGTAGTCCACCGCGTCACGCAGCAGTTGCAGAATATCCTCGTTGATATTCACTTGGTAGGTGCGCAGCTCTTTGACAAACCGCTCCAGCGGCGTGGCCAACTCCGCAATCGGAGTAATGTTGGCCATATGGGCGCTACCCTTGAGGGTATGCAGCGCTCGCTGAGTGGCATCGCTCGGCGGGGTAAACAGCGGCGAAACGTCTTCCATTTCCTGGATGTAGTGATCCACGACCTGCAGGTGGGTCAGCGCTTCCACGCCAAAAATTTCCCACAGCTGGGTGTCGCGGTCGTCATCGTCGTCCTGCTCCGCCCCTTGGGGCCGTTCAATCGACTCAGCACTGGCGGGCTGATCCAGCAGTTCCGCGTAGGGGTCTACGCTCTCCTTCGCCGGTGTCGTCGGCTCGCCGATAGAAACACTGGGCTCCTCACCTTTTGACAGGGCGGCCGCGTACTGCTCGCACGCCTGCGTAAGGCTCGGGTGGGGGTTCGGCTGACCGGTGCGGAATGCCTCGATCATGTCCGGCAGCAGGCTGCGGACTTTCTCGATAACGGCGACGTGATGATCACCGGGTTGGATGGTGCCGTCCAGCACGCGGTTGAGCATGTTCTCGATCGCCCAGGCGAGCTCGCCAATATCGGTCGCCCCAACCATACGGCCACTGCCCTTCAGGGTATGGAAAGCGCGCCGGAATTCGGTCAGAGATTCCTGGTCGGCAAAATTCTGGGCCCAACGGGGGAAGTGTTCGGCAATCGCTTCACTGACCTCGCCGGCCTCCTCGATGAAGATTTCCAGGATTTCTTCATCAACTTCGTGTTCGTCATCGTCGTCCGAGGCCGAGGCATCGACACTATTGGCTTCGGGCTCCGGCTCGCTGGCATCGGCGGCGGCCACTTCGGCCTCCAGAGCATCGACCGAATAACCGTCTGAGGTGTCATCCGGAGACGACGGGTCTGTGGACCCGTCTTCTTCTGGCGATGCATCCTCCGGCTCGTCCAGCAGCGTCTCCGGGTCATTGCTTTCTCCGGCGCCAATCGCCGATTCATAGGCGGCGCTCAGAGCGGCGGTGTCTTCCTCTGCCGCCAACTCGATGTCGGAATCGTCTTCGGGCGACTCCTCNACCACCGGGGCGTCTTTTTCGGCNGCNGCCTTNGCCGCCTGCTGGAGCGANTGGGAAGGCGTCACGGCGTAACCCAGTTGGGCCACGCTCTCTTCGGCAACCCCCAACAACAGGTCGTTTTCCTCGGCGTGCTCGCTATTGAAGCGNTCCAGNTAGTANTCAACGCTGGTAATGGCNTCGGCCAGGGTATCCAGCCGATTCCANTCGGGNGNGACCTCNCCCTCAAGCNNNTGCTCTTCCACAAACCGTGCACAGGCGCCAATAATCCGGGCCGGCCGGGGCAGGGGAATCATGTCCAGNCCGCCGCGAATTTCNCGCAGNGTCACCGGTACCGGCTGAAGGTGCGAGCGATCCCACTGNGAGGCAATGTACTCGACNATGGCATCCTTGGCCTGCTCCAGGCCACTGCGTGATTCACGCAACACCGATTCCTGCGCGCGGGAGAGGTTGAGATCCGCCTGNTCCCGTGCCGGGTTNGCGTCCCGNCCGGCGTTGGCCACCAGNGAGTCCAGCCCGTACTCGATATCCAGTACNTTNCCGGCCAGCGCCATCAANTGATCATCGCCCAGGTCGCTGTCAGANTTCACGACCAGTTCAATCGCCGCGCCCTGCTCGAGNACCTGCTTGCGCANNTCACCGATGCCNAGCACCGCCATGGTGTCNGCCACGCGNTTGATGACCGGCAGAGCCTCTTCCAGCGCCTGNTTCCGNTCCATATCNGACAGGNNGACNTCCAGCGCCTCTTTGACCGCGTCCAGCTCGCCTTTNAGTGCGGTGACCACCGAACTCATNGCCTCCGCATCCGGGGCGGACAACAGGTCCTGCGCCGCNTCGCCGTCTTCACCGCTNTCACGGCCTTCCGGCAANGCGCGCTCAAGCTCGTAGCGNTCGTAAATCACCTGCAANTGGGAGCCACTGGCAAAGCCCGGNGAGTGCTTGCCCGANCGGGCCACGTAGTACAACAGGTTNTTGAGCAGCTGNTCATCCGCCGGGGCAGCCAACACTTTGGTTCCGTGGGCGAGCAGTTGTTTGAGNTCCCGGTCCANNTGCCGCAGCAGGTTTTTGATNGANACACTGGACTCGATGGCATCCATNTCCAGCGCTTCCACCAGCGCCAGACCGATATGCCAGAGCGACTGNCGGGGNGTCCCCCGGGTCAGNTTGTGCAGCCGNTCAAANACCTTTTTCAGGTANGCCAGATTTTCATCNGGATTNACGCCCCGGATAAANCCCGCNGCCGCATACTGATACATCTGGCGCAGTTTGCGCACGGTATCTTTGAACTGGGCGTCGTTGGCCAACAGCGGCANGCGCTCGCCGGACACTTCCCGGGCGGGGCCNAGATAGGGGCTGAACAGTTTGGTCTCGGTCAGCAGGCTTTCGCCCCGCACCGCGCGTAGATCATTGAGTAGCGGCAGGACAATAACCGGGTTGTCACGACGGGAGGTTTTGACCTTTTCGAGATAGATCGGAAACTGCAGGATGGCCCGCATCAACACTTCCTGNGCTTCGGCNGTGTTGGCNACNCTGTCATTGATCATGGCCTGAGCGAGNTTTTCCATCTCCTCAGCCATCATGGCCGCNCCGTANAACTCCACCATCTGCAGGCTGCCGTGCACCTGATGGATGTGAGTCAGGCAAAAACGCAGGCGCGCCTCATCCTTTGGATTCTCCACGTAGGATTCCAGAGCATCGCGAGCCTCTTTCAGGGTGTCGGTAATTTCATGAACCACCCAATCCAAGGCAGCAAAGTTACGGCTGTCTGACATGCGGAGCATTCCTCATTGTTTTTGTCGCTCTTCGCGAACATAGGCTTGCACTTCATCGCCTACCACGCGGCGCAGTTCCGGGTGTTCCCAGTCCACGGCTTCCCCCAGTCCGATAATCAACACGCCGCCCGGTTTGAGGCGGTCCGCAAACGCGTTGAGGATNTCCCGNCGCAACCAGCGACGNAANTAGACCAGCAGGTTCTGACAGAAAATGACGTCCATTTTGATCACGGGCATGGTCCGGATGCGGGTGATATTGCCCTGACTGAAACAGACACGATCGCGCAATTTTCCGGCCACCTCGAATTGCCCGTCATCCGTTCGCGTCAGATAACGCTGAACTTCCTCGGGGTACAGTGGCTCAAGCTTACGCTGTGGGTAACGCGCCCGACGGGCCTGATTGAGTGCCGACTGGCTGATGTCTGTGGCGGTAATGCCGTAATAGGGGGCGAGGTTGGCCAGCTCGAAACAGTCATTGGCGACCATCGCCAATGAGTAGGGTTCCTCACCGCTGGCACAGCCCACGCTCCAGATATCGAAGCTGTTATCCAATTGGCGATTGTCGATCCGGTGTTGCAGAAACCGGCGTACGTATTCAAGGGAGGGACGGTGCCGGAAAAAACTGGTTTCTTTGACCGTAAGCCGATCCACCAGAACGGACCACTCCATCAGGCCGGTCAGGCCGTCTGTGACATCGTGAAAGTACTGATTGTAATCCTCACAGCCCAGCTCACGCATACGGATGGCCACCTGCGACTGCAGCAGGGTTTTCTGCTGGGTCGACAGTTGAATACCCGTGCGCTCCTCCAGCAGTTTGCTCCATTGAACAAACTGGCTTTCGGACAAGTCAGTCGGCGCTTGCAGGGACCAAACCATAAGGTTTCTCTAGGCCTTGAGTGCCACCGCCCGGGACGCGACCGGGCGGTGCTAGTGATTACACCAGTTCGCGATCGGAACGGGGCTTCTCGTGACGATCTTCCGAGTCGCCCTCATCGTCCGGCAACACCTGATCATCCAGCTCGATAACGTCGGATTCATCGACGTCCGCCAGGCTTTCACCTTCTTCCGGGAAATCGAAGCTCTCAATGCTGTCCGCCTCATCGTTCAGATCTGCAAACGCATCGTCATCGCTCTGGGCCGCCGGTGCACTTTCGCGATACCCGATGGGCGCTTCGTCCGACTCTTCCTCCGGCAGTTTGAAACCGGCTACCGATTCGCGCAGATCCAGCGCCATCTCGGCCAGGTTACCAATCGACTGGGCGGTCGCGCTGGTACCGGCGGAGGTCTGGGTGGTAATTTCCTGAATCACGTTCATCGTGTTGGAAATGTGGCCGGCCGAAGAGGCCTGCTGACGGGCAGCGTTCGAAATGTTCTGAATCAGTTCCGCCAGGTTGTTGGATACCGTCTCAATCTCTTCCAGAGCCACACCGGCGTCCTGCGCCAGGCGAGCACCGCGGACCACTTCCGAGGTAGTCTGCTCCATCGAGATAACCGCTTCGTTGGTATCGTTCTGAATGGTTTTAACCAGGGCTTCAATCTGCTTGGTCGCAGCGGCTGAACGTTCTGCCAGTCGCTGCACTTCGTCCGCAACCACCGCGAAGCCGCGGCCCGCGTCACCGGCCATAGAGGCCTGAATCGCGGCGTTCAAAGCCAGAATGTTGGTCTGGTCGGCAATGTCGTTAATCAACGATACGATGTCACCAATCTCCTGGGAGGATTCACCCAGTCGCTTGATCCGCTTCGAGGTATCCTGAATCTGCTCACGAATGGTGTCCATGCCGTTGATGGTGTTCTGTACCACCTTGGCGCCGTTGGTCGCAATGGATACCGCTCGCTCCGCTACCGCGGCCGATTCGGCGGCGTTGGCGGATACCTGATCAATAGTCACCGCCATCTCGTTTACCGCCGCCGAGGCGCCGGCGATTTCCTGGGCCTGGTGCTCGGAGGCTTCGGCCAGGTGCAGAGCGGTCTGCTGGGTTTCCTGGGCCGCGGCGGATACGTTCACCGCCGTTTCGTTGATTCGGGCCACCAGAATCCGCAACTGGTCAATCGTGAAGTTGATCGAGTCGGCAATCGCGCCGGTAAAGTCTTCGGTTACCGTGGCGGTAGTGGTCAGGTCACCGTCGGCCAGGTCGGCCAGTTCGTCCAGCAGTCGCAGAATCGCGTTCTGGTTCCGTTCGTTGGTTTCGGCGGTTTCACTCAGACGACGGCGAGTGCTGCGCAGCAGCAGAATACCGATGACCGCCAAGCACAAGGCGGCCGCAATGGCCAGGGCCAGAATGGTCAGGTTGTTGGGCTGGCGCAGCGGTGCCTGCTCGGCAATCCGGTCCGAAATATCGGAAACCGTTTCAAGCAGCATTGGGGTGCTGTCGAGCAGCGCTTCGTTGGCCTGTAACGCATCAAGCAGAGCGGGCGAGCCTTCGAAAATTTCCTGAATCGAGCTGTTAACAAAATCAAACAACGAGGCAATTTCGGTCAGCGACTCCTGCGCCTCTTCGTCGGTAATCTGAGTGATGCGCATGGCCACATCACCTTCCTGCATCGCCGTCAGTACCCGACCGTAGATGTTGGCATCCAGGTTGAACTGATCCGCCGCGCGCGAGGCGTCGGCGTCACCACGGAGCATTTTGTCCACATTTCGACCGATACGCTCGGCACGCCAGCTCTGCATCTGCGCCTGGGACACCTGCTCCGGCGGTGCGTCATTCTCAAGCAGAATTTCCACGATGTTGTTGTGCTCCGCCTGAAGCTCCGGCAGCGAGTCGTTCAGGGTCCGACCCACCTCGTTCAGGAAGACGATGGTATCGCGGTTGGTCAGAATGGTGTTGGCGTCTTCCTGCACACTGTTCCAGACTTGAGCGTAGGCGTTGAACTCGCGGCTCAACTGCGAGCGGGTGCGCGGATCACTGGAGCGCAAAGAGTCCCACGTGGCCCCCATGGTCGAGACGACCTGCCCCAGCTCATCAAACGCTTCTTCATCACCTTCAATGGCGTCCCGTGACAGGGCCGTCAGACGGTAGGACTGGGCGCGCAATTCAGCGGCCTGCTGCAGGTATTCCTGGTCTCGTTCCAAGCCCTGCTGCACCATGACGTAGGTGACGGGGATCAAAACCAGAAAGCCGATCAGCAAGACCACCAGTACAACCATCGCCGGGTTCGCCCGGACGTTGGCAAACAGGTTTCTGGACTCGGTTTTCATGTAAGCACTCCTGAAGGTGACGTGACGCCTTATTGTTGTTCCTGATTGTGATAATTATGATCGACCGGGACTCATTGACCTCGGACAACCCTGATGACCGCCCCCGGTCAACTAGCTGCGGGCGGCATTGATAAAGCGCGGATCCTGCGCCAGAAACGCCGGGCGAAAGACGGTCCAGCGCTGTCCNTNATGTTCAAAGCTACCCTCGGTGAAGGGCTGAATAACCGCATCGACGGGGCCGGACTCGGCCTGATATTCATCCGTGGGGAAATGCTGCATGCCAAATACCTGATCCACCATCAGCCCGCTGTACAGAGCCTCGGTCTCCAGCACCAACACCCGCCGCTGCTTGCGCCCTCCGCTCAGTTGGGCTCCGAAGAATGCTGCGAGATCAAACAGCGGCAGCAAGCGGCCGCGAACGTTGGCGACACCGCGCACCCAGGACTGAACGCCGGGAAGGTGGGTATAAGGTGGGATCTCCAGCATTTCCGAAATTTCGCCCATCGGTACGGCAAAGCGCTGCCCCATCAACATGAACCCGATGCCACTCCAGTGGGGGCGGATATCGAGTTGTGCCGGCAGACCCCGCGCCGCACTGCGACTGCGTTGAGCCAAGTCTACCAGGGAGTCAAAGGCTGTCTGGGAATCAGACATGGTTACCGCCTGTCTCGTTGTGTCCGGTCATCCTTCTTACTGAGTCACTTTGGCGATGGCGGCGTTGAGGGTCTCCGCGGTCACCGGCTTGACCAGAAAGTCCCGAGCGCCNTGGCGCATTCCCCAGACCCGGTCGGTCTGCTGATCTTTGGTGGTCACGATAATAACCGGAATATGAGCGGTTTCCGGTGCTTTGGTGAGCTGGCGGGTGGCCTGGAATCCGTTCAAGCCGGGCATGACAATATCCATCAANACCACATCGGGCAGCTCTTTCTTGGCCAGNGANATACCGGCCTCACCGGTTTCTGCCGTCAGGGCTTCNTGNCCCTGCTTTTCCAGCATGGAGCTCAATTTGTAAATTTCGGTGGGAGAGTCGTCGATGATAAGTACTCTGGCCATAGTATCCCCAAATTGATNAGTCAGTTATAAATTACATTGTTGTCGTTATTCAGGCGATGCCGTACCGATGGCGCNGCCTCGCCCGAGATCGTCAGCGCANCTGTNGCGCCANNTATTCANGATGCTTCNGCTTGCTTCACATGNGCTTCGATGGCGCCCANCAGCTCNCTTTTGCTGAATGGCTTGGTCAGGTACTGATCNGAACCGACAATACGGCCTTTGGCCTTGTCGAACAGACCGTCCTTNCTGGANAGCATNATCACCGGGGTGCGCTTGAAGTCGCTGTTATTTTTGATCAGTGCGCAGGTCTGATAGCCNTCNAGACGNGGCATCATGATGTCGACGAAAATGATGTCCGGGCGGGTGTCGGCGATTTTGGCCAGAGCATCAAAACCATCCGTCGCCGTCACCACCGTGCAGCCGGCTTTTTTGAGCAGGGTTTCGGCGGTTCGACGGATCGTTTTACTGTCGTCGATCACCATGACTTTCAGGCTTTCCAAACTTACGTCCATACTTTCTGACCTTAGCCTCGTTGCCGCATCGCCTNNACGCCCGAGNCNATCGGACGGTTCAGCACTGCAGTCNTTGTTATGTTTGCCACGTTTTTTGTGACGNAAGTCACACANTNCACCCGCCAGCCGGGATAAGCGCTTCACGTGAGCAGGTGGTACAGTTAAAACGAACTTTTAACACAGTTTTTAAGGTATATCTATAACCAACTGAATATATAAGATTTTCGTTAGTGAACCCGATTTATTATGCTTTAGTCTTATTTTGGCGACAGCCCGCGCCCTAACCAATACTGTGACATTCAGCGGCCGAGCTTGCGTTCTACCGCCCGAGGGCTTAACTTTAGCGCGCAAAACGGCAGGCGGCAACANGGCCACCCCTCCCACTCTNATCCGGAAAACGTTTGTATGACCCTCTCTCTCGGCGTGATCATGGACCCCATCGACCAGATTACCTTCTATAAGGACACCACCNTGGCCCTGCTGCTGGCGGCNCAGGAGCGNGGCTGGGACCTTCATTACATGGAGCAGTCCGATCTCTACCTGGACAAGGGACAGGCTCGTGCNAGCACCCGACCGCTNCTGGTAATGGACGACGAGANCCACTGGTTTGAGCTCGGGCCCCGGCAAGACCGCCCCCTGGGGGAGCTGGATGTCTTGCTGATGCGCAAGGANCCGCCCTTTGATAACGAGTTCACCTACAGCACCTACATTCTGGAAGCCGCCCAGCGCGAGGGTAGCCTGGTGGTCAACGACCCTCAGAGCCTGCGTGACTGTAACGAGAAGATCTTCGCCACCCAATTCCCCCAGTGCTGCCCGCCNCTGATNGTGAGCCGGGACCCGGCGCGGCTGCGCCAATTCCACCGGGATCAGGAAGACGTCATTTTCAAGCCTCTGGATGGCATGGGNGGCAGCCGTATTTTCCGCTGCAAAGCCGATGATCCCAACGTCAGTGTGATTCTGGANACCCTCACCGATTTTGGNACCCAGATGGTGATGGCNCAGCGCTACCTGCCAGCNATCACCGAAGGCGACAAGCGCATTCTGGTGGTNGACGGCGAAGCNGTGCCCTACAGNCTGGCGCGNATCCCNGCGAGCGGCGAAACCCGGGGCAACCTGGCNGCCGGCGGGCGGGGCGTCGCCCAACCCCTGACCGACCGGGATCGCTGGATTGTGGCGCAGGTCGCACCCACGCTCAGGGAAAAAGGGTTACTCTTTGTCGGACTGGACGTCATCGGCGACTACCTGACCGAGATCAATGTCACCAGCCCGACCTGCGTGCGGGAGATTGACAAGGCGTTTGACACCCGGATCGGGGCCCGACTGATGGACGCTATTGAGCGACGCCTGCCCTGATCGCTACTGCTGAACGAGCTGCCGTACCCATTACTATGAGTCAAAACCGCCCCGAGGACACNCTCCCCGACAACACCGTGGATACGGGTGATCGGCTGAGCTTTACNCTNTTTCTGGCCCTGGCCGTCCANGCGCTNNTGATCTTCGGGGTGTCTTTCACCCTGCCCGAGCGCGGTCAGGCNGCNCCCACNCTGGATGTGACCCTGGCCAACCACCAGGATAGTCGNGCNCCGGANGAGGCGGATTACCTGGCNCAGCACAACCAACAGGCCAGCGGCACCGAAGANCAGGCACGCCAGCTCACNACCGAGCAGGAAGCGGAGTTTGCCGACACCCAGGTGCGGGACATCAACCCCACCCCACAGATTCAGGCCAGCACCGCCCGNGAGCGACGGGATNACGCCGTGGTGACCACCACCAGCCGGGCGGAGCGCCAGCAGCCCAGNCCGGANGATGCCGACCCTCANGAGCAGCAGGAACAGCGCGAAGGCCAGNTTGAAGANCAGCCNATGCTGAGCCAGGAAATTGCCAGCCTGCANGCCAAGCTGGATCGTCAGCGCCAGGAGTACGCCAAGCGTCCGCGCATCCGGCGCCTNACCTCGGTCGCCACNCGNGCNGCCTTCGACGCGCGNTACCTNCACGAGTGGGGNCAAAAGATCGAGCGNACNGGCAACCGCCACTACCCNCAGGANGCGCTCAANCGCCGGATCACCGGCAGCCTGCGNCTGTCCGTCGCNATCAANCCGGATGGCACCATTCACGAGGTCGAAGTGCTGCACTCCTCCGGCCACCGATTACTGGACCAGGCTGCGGTGCAGATCGTGCACCTCGCCGCCCCCTTCAACAGTTTCCCACCGGAAATTCGCCAGGAATACGATCGCCTGGAAATCATCCGCACCTGGAATTTCGAGATCGCCGGGCTTTCAACCTCCGCGGACTAGCCGCAGATTTTCTTGGTCCGCGCGCTTGTTTTCCCAGTGGTTTCCCCCATAATTCAGGTATGAACGAAAAAAGCCCTGCAGACACTGAAAAAGCCCTGACCGCCGGCAGCCTGCGCGACCACTTCCTGATCGCCATGCCCGGCATGCTCGATCGCAACTTTGCGCACAGCATCACCTACATCTGTGAGCACAGCGACGAGGGCGCCATGGGGCTGGTACTCAATAACGCCATGCCCCTGACGTTGGGCGATATCTTCAGCCAATTGGAGCTGGGGGATGAGCAGCACCTCGGCGACCGCACTGTGCTGGCCGGAGGCCCGGTTCAGGTAGAGCGCGGCTTTGTGGTCCACAACGATACCAGCCGCTGGCAGTCGACCCTCTCGGTGGCCGACGATGTCAGCCTCAGCGCCTCCAGAGACATCCTCGAGGCCCTGGCCGAGGGGCGCGGACCCGAGAACTTCATCATCGCTCTCGGCTATGCCGGCTGGGAAGCTGGACANCTGGAGGACGAAATCGCCGCCAACGCCTGGCTGACCATGCCCGCCGACCGCCACATCCTGTTCCACACGCCCAGCGAACAACGCTGGGCCGCCGCCGCGAACCATCTGGGGTTCGACCTCAACCTGATTTCCGCCACCGNCGGCCACGCCTGACGTGCAGTTACTGGGTTTCGATTACGGCCTGAAGAATATCGGGACGGCCACCGGCCAGACGCTAACCGGCACCGCCACGTCACAGCCTCCATTGAGAGCCCGCGATGGCGTACCCGACTGGTCCGAAGTGGAAGCCCTGCTCCGGGAGTGGCAACCGGAGCTGGTACTGGTGGGTTTGCCACTGAATATGGATGGTACCGAAAGCGAGCTGTCCGCCCGGGCACGCAAATTTGCCAAGCGGATTCACGGTCGGTTTGGTGTGGCGGTGGAAATGGTCGACGAGCGCCTGTCGAGCTTCGAAGCCAAAGGCGAGGTCATGGCCCGCGGCGGCTCCCGGGATTATGGCAAAAACCCCGTGGACTCCATCGCCGCGCGCCTGATCGTGGAAACCTTTTTAAACCGCTAAAAGGCTTTCTAAACCGCTACGGGCCTCTTAAACCGTTAGCGGGTGCTTAAAACACCCGTCCCCGATCTTCGGAGCCGTCGTCTTCAATCGACAGCTCGTCGGCGGCATGGGACAGATAAGTGGCATCCGTTTCCGAACCGAGCTTGATCAACAACCGCAGATCGTTGGGCGAATCGGCATGGGCCAGGGCGTCCTCGTAGGTGATTTCCCCGGCGTCATAAAGCTCGTACAGCGCCTGATCGAAAGTCTGCATACCCAGTTCGGTGGACTTTTTCATCAGCTCCTTGAGCTCACTGACCTCCCCTTTGCGAATCAGATCCGACGCCAGCGGCGTATTCAGNAGNACCTCNAGGCAAGCCCGACGGCCCTGACCATCCGGTGTCGGGATCAATTGCTGAGCCACGATGCCGCGCAGATTCAGGGACAGGTCCATCCACAACTGCCGGTGCCGGTCNGCCGGAAAAAAGTGAATGATCCGGTCCAGNGCCTGGTTGGCATTGTTGGCGTGCAGGGTCGCCAGACACAGGTGACCGGTTTCGGCGAAGGCGATGGCNTGCTCCATGGTTTCCCGGGTACGGACCTCACCAATCAGAATCACGTCCGGCGCCTGACGCAGNGTGTTCTTCAGCGCGGTCTCNAANGACTCGGTATCAATGCCCACTTCCCGCTGGGTGATGATGCAGCCCTGNTGNTGATGAATGAATTCGATCGGGTCTTCGATGGAAATGATATGGCCTTTGCTGTTGCGATTGCGGTGACCGATCATCGAGGCAAGCGAGGTTGACTTACCGGTGCCGGTCGCCCCCACAAACAGGATCAGCCCCCGTTTGGTCATGGCCAGATCCTTGATGATGTCCGGCAGGCCCAGGTCATCGATTTCCGGAATGGTGGTTTCAATGCGNCGCAGTACCATACCCGCCAGGTTGCGTTGATAGAACGCGCTCGCCCGGAAGCGGCCGATACCCCGGGCGCTGATNGCAAAGTTGAGCTCTTTCTGCTCGAGAAATTCCCGGCGCTGCTTCTCGTTCATTACCCCCAANACTACCTCCCGAGCNTTCTCCGGAGGCAGNGGCGAGGCGGTGGCCGGAACCAGCTTGCCATTCACCTTGATNGACGGCGGAACGCCGGCGGTAATAAAAAGATCTGAGGCCCCTTTCTCGACCATCAGCGACAATAAGCGATCAAAATCCATAGCGGTGTCCCGTAATTATCTAGAAGTTTTCCGGCATCTTGGCTTTTTCCCGGGCCACGTCGCGATTGACCAACCGACGCGCCACCAGATCGGCCAGGCACTGGTCCATGGTCTGCATGCCCAGGGAAGCACCGGTCTGAATGGCCGAGTACATCTGCGCCACCTTGTCTTCACGGATCAGGTTGCGGATGGCGGAGGTACCCCGCATGATTTCGTGGGCCGCCACCCGGCCGCCGCCGTTTTTCTTGAGCAGCGTCTGGGAAATGACTGCCTGCAACGACTCGGACAACATGGANCGGACCATGGCCTTCTCGTTGGCCGGGAACACATCCACCACCCGGTCAATGGTCTTGGCCGCCGAGGTGGTGTGCAGGGTGCCGAATACCAGGTGACCGGTTTCCGCCGCGGTCAGTGCCAGGCGGATGGTTTCCAGGTCCCGAAGTTCGCCCACCAGAATGATGTCCGGGTCTTCCCGCAGCGCCGAGCGAAGCGCTTCCGAGAAGCCGTGAGTGTCCCGGTGCACTTCGCGCTGGTTGACCAGGCACTTNTTGCTNTCGTGGACAAATTCGATCGGGTCCTCTATGGTCAGGATGTGTTCGTATTTGTTGTCGTTGATGTAGTCCATCATCGCTGCCAGCGTGGTGGACTTGCCCGAACCGGTCGGGCCGGTCACCANCACCAGNCCCCGGGGCACCGCACAGATATCGCGGAACACACTGCCCATNCCNAGCTCTTCCATGGTCAACACTTTGGANGGAATGGTCCGGAACACCGCGCCGGCACCGCGGTTCTGATTGAAGGCGTTCACCCGGAANCGGGCCACGCCGGGCACCTCAAAGGAGAAGTCGGTTTCCAGGAANTCTTCAAAGTCCTTGCGCTGCTTGTCATTCATTATTTCGTAGATCAAACTATGCACCTGCTTGTGCTCCATCGGAGGCAGGTTGATCCGCCGNACATCGCCGTCCACCCGGATCATGGGGGGCAGGCCNGCGGAGAGGTGCAAGTCTGAAGCGCCCTGTTTAGCGCTAAAGGCCAGAAGTTCCGTAATATCCATACTGCTACCTTNTTTGTGTTTCTGTGGTTTCAGTGGCCACTGAGGGGCCGGGCGCGACAGGAGCGCTCAGGCCGACAACCCCCCACCGGGACAGATATGCCAAAGATAGACGAGAAGCTCCACAATGTCACCGCCCGCCTGACTGCGGCCGCCGAAGCCGCCGGTCGTCACCCCCAGTTTGTGAAGCTGGTCGCAGTCAGCAAAACCCAGCCCGCCGAGGCGCTGGANGCCGCTTACCAGGCGGGACAGCGCCGCTTCGGGGAAAACTACCTGCAGGAGGCGCTGCCCAAGCAGGAGGCCCTGGCGCACTTACCCGACATNGAGTGGCATTTTATCGGCCCGATTCAGTCCAACAAGACCCGGGATATCGCCGAGCATTTTGACTGGGTGCACAGCGTNGANCGGCTCAAGATTGCCCAGCGCCTGAACGACCAGCGTCCCGCCCCGCTCGGTCACCTGAATGTCTGCCTGCAGGTGAACCTCGATGCGGAAGACAGCAAGGCCGGAGTCAGCCTGCAGGAACTGCCGGACCTGGCACGGAAGGTCAGCCAGCTACCCAATCTGAGCCTGCGGGGCCTGATGGCGATTCCAGCTCCACGGGAGGAGCAGGCGGCCCAGCGTGCCAGCCTGGCTCGACTGCGGCAGGCACTGGAGGACCTGCGGGCCCAGGGGCTCGNGCTGGATACCCTCTCCATGGGCATGTCCGCGGACCTCGAAGCGGCGGTCGCCGAGGGCGCCACCCTGGTACGGGTCGGCACCGATATTTTTGGCCCTCGAAGCTAATACCGAACCAACAGGAATGACTATGAGCAACACCCAACACCCCAATCTGGCCTTTATCGGCGCCGGCAATATGGCCCGCAGCATCATTGGCGGCCTGGTGCAGGAAGGCTATCCCGCCGAGCGCATCCGGGCCAGTGACCTGAACGGCGACGCCCTGGAGCAGCTCAGCCGCGANTTCGGNATCGGCACGGGCGANAANGCCGCGGTGGCCGAATGGGCCGAGGTGGTGGTGCTCGCGGTCAAACCCCAGGTGATGAAAACCGTCACCGAAGCCCTGCGNCCGAGCCTGNCNCANCANCCNCTGCTGATTTCCATCGCCGCCGGTATTGACGGGGCCAGCCTGAGTCGCTGGCNGGGCGAGGACCAGGCGATCGTGCGCTGCATGCCCAACACACCGGCCCTGGTCAAAACCGGNGCCAGCGGCCTGNATGCGAACCGCCACACCANCNNCGCNCAACGCGANCAGGCGGANCAGATTCTGGGCGCCGTCGGNACGGTTCANTGGCTGGAAGANGAGCAACTGATGGATGCGGTGACCGCCGTCTCCGGCTCCGGCCCCGCCTACTTTTTCCTGGTCATGGAGGCCATGATCGACGCCGGCGTTCAGCAGGGATTGACCCGGGAGGCCGCCACCGAACTGACTCTGCAGACCGCCCTGGGCGCCGCCACCCTGGCCCGCACCAGCGATGTGGGTGTGGACGAGCTGCGCCGTCGGGTCATGTCACCGGGCGGCACCACCGAAGCCGCCATTGAATCATTCGAACGAGACGGCCTGCGCGACACCTTCCAGCGCGCCATGACCGCCTGCGCCGAGCGCTCGGTCAGCCTGGCCAAGGCCCTGGGACAGTAACCGACCCGCACCGCGGAACCCGACCGACAAGAGGAAACACCATGTCCACCTCGGCTGAAATTGCCATTTACATCATTCGCACCCTGGGCTCGCTGTACCTGATGCTGGTGATCCTGCGCNTCCTGTTCCAGATGGTGCGGGCGGATTTTTACAACCCCATTTCCCAGTTCGTCGCCAAGGCCACCAACCCGCTGTTGATGCCCCTGCGCAAGGTGATTCCCGGTTTTTTCGGNGTTGATCTGGCNGCGCTGGTATTNGCGCTGNCGGTTCAGTGGTTATTGATCCANNTGGTGCTGGTCATCGCCGGTCTCGGCTTTCTCAACCCGCTCTACACCATCGCCTGGTCCGCCATCGGTCTTCTGTCTGTGGTNCTGTCGATCTACTTCTGGTGCCTGATCATCTCCATCATCGCCAGNTGGGTCGCCCCCTTCAGTCAGCATCCGGCACTGATTCTGGTGCGCCAGTTGGTGGCTCCGGTCATGGCCCCCTTCCAGAAACTGATTCCCCCGCTCGGCGGCATCGATATCACTCCGATTTTCGCNTTCATGGTNCTGCACATCCTCAATCGNTACCTGGTGCCGGCTCTGGGGCAGAGNGTGGGCATGCCCGGAGGCCTGGTCATCGGNATGTAAGCNNNCNGCNATCGCNGCGGACAACCGCTTGTCCGCGCGATCNGCCGCTCAGNCCAAATCTCCTTGGTATCGAGTNCCCGGACGTAGTCCAATACCGGCCCATAACACCAACNCTCAAAACCACTCAGGACACAGGGCCACTATGGACACCCGAGCGCTGTACCGTCACATGAGTCACTACCACCTCTGGCGTCAGGATNTGAGCCAGCGGCTGCGTCGCTTNGAACACTGGGTCCAGACCCACGGNCTGGTCAGCGATGAGGTGCNTCANTGCCTGGTTCAGGCCCGCCAGTTACTGGGCAGCAATGANTTCACNCTGGTNTGNGTCGGGGAGTTCTCCCGGGGNAAAACCGAGCTGATNAACGCCCTGTTGATGGACGAGCGCAANCAGCGGATTCTGCCCTCCCACCCGGGCCGCACCACCATGTGCCCCACCGAAATATACTGCGANCCGGACCGGCCCAACTGCNTGCGCCTGCTGCCNATCGAGACCCGNCGCAGCCAGGCCAGNCTGGAGCGTTTCAAACGGATTCCCCGCAACTGGGTGACCCTGCCCCTGGACCCCAAGACACCGGAAACGCTGCGCGCCACCCTCGATCAGGTCTCCGCCAGCCAGTGGGTCAGCGACGATGAGGCCCGGGCACTCGGTTTCTGTCCCGATGAAAACAGTGAGCGCAACGACCAGGGACAGGTGGCCATCCCTCGCTGGCGCCACGCCATGATCAGCCTTGATCACCCGCTGCTGCGCCGCGGCCTGCGGATCATCGACACTCCGGGGCTCAATGCCCTGGGCAACGAACCCGAACTGACTCTCAAGGTGCTGCCCCAGGCCCAAGCCATCGTGTTTCTGCTCTCGGCCGACGCCGGTCTGACCGCCAGCGACATGACCCTGTGGCGCGACCATATTCAGGGGCTTCGCCAGCAGCGCGGCAGCGCCGTGCTGACCCTGCTCAACAAGGTCGACAGTCTGTGGGATGATCTCCAGCCACCGGAGCAGGTGGCTCAGACGGTGGAGCAACTCCGCCAACTGACCGCCCGCCAATTGGCCCTGGAGCCCGAACAGGTCCTACCCCTGTCGGCCAAGCAGGCACTGCTGGCCCGCGCCCGCGACGACGCCGAGCGTCTTGAGCGCAGCGGTTTTGGTCACCTGGAAAAGGCCCTCGGGGAGACAGTGGCCCGCAGTCGTCAGCAACTGGCCGGCCAACGCCTGATCACCGACAGCCAGAGCATGATCGACAACGTCTACCACAGCCTCAAGGGCCGGATCGCAGACGCCCAACAGGAGCTGTTGCTGATACGCACCGGCGATCGGGCGCAGAGCGATGCCCTGCTCAACGAACGGCGCGAGGCCATCCGCCAGAAACATCGCCAGTACCACAAACAGTCACTGTCGCTGCGCACCAGTCAGATGCTGCTGGACAAGCAGAGACCGTCCCTCATCCAGGTCATCAGCCCGGAGCGGCTGGCCCGGGAAATCGACCACACCCGCCAGAAACTGACCAACAGCTGGACCACCCTGGGGTTGTCCCGCTCCATGGCACACCTGTTCGATTGGCTGGACCACCAGATGGGCCACCTGGAGCGAGAAGTGGAGCGTACCAACCGGGTACTGGACTCCATTTACCAGCGCCCCGAGCATGCCATTGACGCCGACCAGACCCCAGCCAACTACCGGCTGGACCTCGCGGACCAACGCCGGCAGTTGCGCCAACTGCACCATCAGGCCGACCAGTTCCGCGCCTCGCTGGACAGTCTGTTGAGCCTCAAGGGGCCACTGATTCAGCGTTTTGTCAGCACCCTCGTCCAGGAGGCCCGGACGCTATGGCATCAGCTCTACAACATCATTGATCACTGGCTGAAACAGGCCCTGGTGCCGCTGTTTCAGCGTAACCAGTATCAACGGCAGTTGCTCGAACACCATATGTTGCGCCTGACCCGCATGCGCCGGGAACAACAGGACCAGGCTCAGCAGGTGAGCACCCTGCGCGACAATATCGACCAGATGGAGCGCGCCCTGGCAGACCTCCAGGCGGTGCGCGAGCAGACCCAACCCGCCATGAATCAACCGGAGCATCAGGCCACGGTGGTTCCCCTGCACCGCCCCCGGGCGGCTCAGACCGCCCCCTGATCCGGACCGCATCGCTTGCAGCATTCCCGGCGCAACCTTAGACTTGCGGGTTTACTCTCCATCCAGGACTGAGATTGCCAATGCCCGACACCCTGCCCGACGACTCGGTGGGTCTGGTCACCCCCCAGACTCTGGAGTTCACTGAGCCGCTCACGCTGGCCTGTGGCACCACGCTCGAGCGCTACGAGCTGGTGTACGAGACCTATGGCACCCTCAACGACGACCGCTCCAATGCGGTACTNATCTGTCACGCCCTGTCCGGNAACCATCACGCCGCCGGCTACCACAGCATGGACGATCGCAANCCCGGCTGGTGGGACAACTACATCGGCCCGGGCAAAGCCATCGACACCAACAAGTTTTTTGTGGTCTGCCCCAACAACCTCGGCGGCTGCAGCGGCTCCACNGGCCCGCGCAGCACCAACCCGGCCACCGGCAAGCCCTGGGGACCGGATTTTCCCANGCTGCGGGTACGTGACTGGGTCGAGAGTCAGGCCCGTTTATCCGATGCGCTGGGCATTGAACGCTGGGCCGCCATCGTCGGCGGTAGTCTCGGCGGCATGCAGGTGATGCGCTGGGCTCTGGAGTATCCGGACCGATTGGGTCACGCGGTAGTGATCGCCTCGGCAATGAAGCTGAGCGCCCAGAACATTGCCTTCAACGAAACCGCCCGGCAGGCGATCATGTCCGACCCGAACTTCCTNGACGGGCGCTATCTGGAGCACAACACCCTGCCCCGCAGCGGGCTGGCGGTGGCGCGTATGATNGGCCATATCACCTATCTGTCCGATCACGCCATGGGNGAGAAATTCGGTCGGGAATTGCGCAGCGGCAGCTTTGTGCGCGGNCAGCACGATCCGGTGGAGTTTCAGGTGGAGAGCTATCTGCGCTANCAGGGCGACAGCTTTGCCAATAACTTNGATGCCAACAGCTATATTCTGATTACCCGAGCGCTGGATTACTTCGACCTGGCCCGGGAATACGACGACNATCCGGTCCAGGCCTTTGCCGAGGCCCGCTGCCGGTTTTTTGTGGTGTCCTTCAGCAGCGACTGGCGCTTCTCGCCCCAGCGCTCCCGGGAAATTGTCGACGCNCTGCTCGGCGCCCGCCAGCCGGTCACCTACACCGCCATTGATTCGCCCTACGGCCACGATGCCTTCCTGCTGCCCAGCGAACGCTACCGGGAGGCCTTNACCCGCTANATGGCNGGCGTGGCCCGGGACGCGCAGCGNCAGGAGNCCAAGGCATGAACGGAGCCCCCATGCGACTCGACCAGACCGAAATTCAGCACTGGATTGCCGAGNGCAGCCGCATTCTCGACCTGGGCTGCGGCGACGGCACCCTGCTCAAGTATCTGCAGGAGACCAAGAACACCTCCGGCTACGGCCTGGAGATCGGCGCCGACCAGATCAACGCCTGCATCGACAAGGGCCTGAACGTCATTGAGCAGAACCTGGATGACGGCCTGGGCAANTTCGCCGACCAGAGCTTCGATACCGTGATCATGGCTCAGGCCATCCAGACCATGCACTACCCCCATAAAGTGCTGGATGAAATGCTCCGGGTGGGCAAGGAGTGCATNGTCACCTTCCCCAACTTTGGCCACTGGAAAGCCCGTTGGCACCTGGCGGTGCGNGGCCGNATGCCGGTGTCCGACCTGCTGCCCTTCGAGTGGTACGATACCCCCAACATCCATTTCTGCACCTTCCGGGATTTCGAGGTGCTCTGCCGGGACAAAGGCATCACCGTGCTGCACCGCCAGGTGGTCAACGAAGCGTCGCCGAACTTTCTCAAGGATGTATCGCCCAACCTGTTTGGCGAGACCGCGATTTACCACCTGCGCCTCGGTGACCGGGCCGGTCNGTAGACCGGTCTTCGCTTCAGCCACCCCCAAACCGGGAGTCAGCCTCCATGGGATTGCGACAGCCCTTCGGTCTGTACAACATCCGCACCGCGCTGCTGGCGTTTGTGCTCGCGCCCTTTCTGTTGATCATGATCACCACCGCCGGCTTCAGCCTGCGCCAACTGGAGCAGACAGCGGAAACCGATATGGAGGAGGAAATCGAGCTGATCGCCCGCTCCATTCGCCGCCCCCTGAGCTACGCANTGGAAAATGGCCACGAGGAAACCCTGCGTCGAACCGTGACCTCGGCGGGGGATATCGGTCGGGTGTACGGCGTCTATGTCTACGACGAGCAGGGCAACCGCATCACCGCCCAGGGCCCGAGCAACGTACAGGTACAGGACATTGAGGCCGCCAGCCTCGCCTCCCGGGGCAGCGAGCAGAGCGCCTTTGAGGAAATCGGTGGTGAGGCGGTATTTTCCTACTTCATGCCCCTGACCGACAGTGGGGGGCGGATCCACGGGTTACTCCAGGTCACCCGGCGAGGCAGCGACTTCGTCCAACAGATTCGCGCCTTCCGTACCCGGGCGATCAGCATTCTGGCCGGTTCGGCCCTGCTGGTGCTGATTCTNGTGTGGATCGGCTATCAGCGCGCCATTGGTCGCCACATCCAGTCCATGGGGAGCGGTATGGCCACCGTCGCCAGCGGCCGCCGGGACCATCGCCTGGATACCGAGGGCCCCACCGANCTGCGCTTCCTGTCCGAAGGCATCAANCGGATGCTCGACAGCATCGTCGCCTCNGAGCNGGAAATCACNACTCGNCGGGAACGGGAATACCAACTCAAACACCAGCTACACCANGCCGAAAAACTGGCCGCCATCGGACGTTTTGCNGCCGGGGTCGCGCACGAGNTGGGCACCCCCTTGAGCGTNGCCGACGGNAAGGCCCAGCGCGCCCTGCGCCGAGCAACCCCCGAGGANNCCAAAACCCTGCAGGACATCCGCCAGCAGCTGCAGCGNATGGAGCGGATCATCCGCCAGCTGATGGATTTTGCCCGCCCGGTGACCCCCGAGCACCGGGAAGTCCGNTTGACCGATCTGNTGCANTCNTCCCTGCAGCAGGTGGAAGAGGAGCGTCGCAANCAGGTGGTCGACATCCAGNTTCAGGCGTCCGAGGCCCCCTGCCCCGCACTCAATGCCGATCGCCTGCGCCTGGAGCAGGCACTGATCAACCTGCTGCGCAACGCCGTGCAGGCCACCCCCAACGGCCTCGTCCGGCTGAGTTGGCACTGCACGGCCGACGCCGTGCANCTCGTGGTGGANGACAACGGCCCGGGCATCGACCCCTCGATACGCGAACANCTGCTCGAACCCTTTGTCACCACCAAGCCNGTGGGGGTCGGCACCGGGCTCGGGCTGGCNGTGGTCAACGCCGTGGTCACCGAGCACGGTGGCCGTATCGACATCGGCNCCAGCGAGCTCGGCGGGGCCCGCTTTGATCTGACCATCCCCTTTCAGCCNCCGGCCGACTCANCATCGNCCGCCNTGAACGCNNCTGAGGTAANNNCCAATGNCTGACNCCCCCAGTGCCGCTCCCGTGGACATTCTGGTGATNGAGGATGACCCGGACNTGCGNCANNTGTTGCTGGAAGAGCTCACCGATGCCGGTCACCGCTGTGCCGGCAAGGGGGATCTGGCCNGNGCCCGGCAGTGGCTGAGCGAGGAGGCGCCCAAACTGGTGGTCAGCGACCTGCANCTGCCCGATGGCAANGGTCTGGACCTGCTCGAAGAGTTGCGNCAGTTGCCCGTCCGCCCGAGTTTTATCGCCATCACCGCCTTTGGCACCATCGATCAGGCGGTGGATGCCCTCAAACGCGGCGCCGATGACTTTCTGACCAAACCCCTGGACCTGGACCACTTNACCCTGTCCATCACCCGCACTCTACAGCGCCAACAGTTGGAGCAGGAGCTGAGCTACTATCGGCGCCTGCTGGATCAGGGCGAGTTTCACGGCATGATCGGGCGCAGCCCGCGCATGCGCCAACTGTTCACCCAGATACAGCAGGTAGCCCAGGCCGGCGGCCCGGTGCTGGTGACCGGAGAGAGTGGCGTGGGCAAGGAGCTGGTAGCCCGCGCCATTCACCGGGAAAGCGATCGTCGGGATGGCCCATTCATTGCGCTCAACTGCGGCGGCATTGCCGCCAACCTGCTGGAAAGTGAACTGTTCGGCCATGCCGCNGGCGCCTTTACCGGCGCCAGCAAGGCCCGGCGCGGCCTGTTNGCNGCCGCCGACGGCGGCACCCTGATGCTCGATGAGATCGGCGAAATGCCCATGGAGATGCAATCGAGCCTGCTGCGNGTNCTGCAGGACGGNCGGGTGCGGCCAGTGGGCAGCAACACCGAACAGGACCTGAACGTGCGCATCATCGCCGCCACCAACCGGGAGCTGCCCGATGAGGTCAGCGAGGGGCGCTTTCGGGAGGATCTCTACTACCGGCTGGAAACCTTCACCATCGAAGTGCCGCCACTGCGNCANCGCGGCGATGACCTGGAGCGGCTNATCGCGCACATGGTGCACCAGTTCAACCAGCGCCGTCAGCANCCGGTGGACGGCCTGAGTGGCGAGGCGCTCAACCTGCTCAANCGCTACCCCTTCCCGGGCAATGTGCGCGAGCTGTCCAATATCATCGANCGTGCGGTCACNTTCTGCTCGGAGCGCCTGATCGGGCCCGAACANCTGCCCGAGCGGATTCACCAGGCCACGCCNACCCCGGAGCCCGCCTCCGGCGACTCGNTGGCAGCCCCCCACCGGCGANGGCGAGCTGGTGTCGCTGGANGCNGTGGAGCGCAGTTACATNCANTATGTGCTCGATCAGGTGGACGGCAACAAAAANCGCGCCGCCGATATTCTCAACATCGGTCGCCGCACCCTCTACCGCTGGCTGGAAACCGACGCGTGAATTTGCCTCTCNGNNCNGCTTGCGCCCATCCGACACACTCNAGGGTGAGTCAAATTGGCACATGAGCGAAAGGGCACAGTGACCCAGTCCACACACAGCNNGCNGCNACCNAAACAAAACCCATACANATCAANNNGTTATAAATTTTCNTNGACTTNTGGCACGGGCGTTGCGATANACCCNGGTACGCAACACAACTAACGGGTTTTTNAAAACCCACANTCTGTTTCACTGTGAGGAGAAACTTATGCGTACNATCAAACATCCCGTACTCGCTCTGCTGGCGTCTGTTGGTCTGCTGTTCGGNGCNGCNACCGTTTCCGCCCAGGGCGAAGCGCAAGCCCCNCAGGCCCAGCCTCAGNCTCANGCNATGGANGTNAGCGAANACCAGGTGGAAAGCTTNGTGGACGCCTACATGGCGGTTCAGGGCATCAACCAGGAGTACACTCAGAAGCTTCAGGCGGTGGAAGATCCCGAGAAAGCCACCGAACTGCAGCAGGAAGCCCAGACCAAGATGCAGGAAGCNGTGAGCGATTCCGGTCTGTCCATCTCTGAGTACCAGCAGATCGCCAANCAGGCCGGNCAGAGCGAAGAGCTGCGCAGCCAGATTGAGGCGGAGCTGACAGCNCGTNTTGAACAGGACTCCTAAAACGGNNCAGANCAACACGCATCGANAACGGGGCCAGNCGGCCCCGTTTTTTTGTANNNCNACCTTNTGCCAAAGACCCANCGAGTAAGGTAGACTTTCTCCTGCCCCGGGATTCCAGGTCGCCCNCGCGTCCNAANCCNNGTCATTCNAAGCCGGAGAACCNNCATGTCACGCCTGCTGTCCCTGACCGCCCTGCTAGCGCTGCTACTGTCGCCCCTGACCCATGCCCAGAGTGGCTCGGAGCGCTTTGGTGATTACCAGGTGTACTACAGCGTGTTCAACAGCACCTTCGTATTGCCCGACATCGCCAGCGTGCACAATCTGGTGCGCAGTGAAGACCGGGCCCTGGTCAACGTCAGCATTGCCCGNGCCGACGGAGGATTGGGCCTACCCGCCAGACTGAGTGGTACCGCCAACAATCTGNTACAACAGAGCCAGACCCTCGAGTTCAAAGANATCAGCGAAGGCGACACGACTTACTACATCGCNCCGGTGCGCCATCTCAATGAAGAGATGTACAACTTCCGGATNACCATTCAGCCCGAGGGCGCCGAGCAGAGCTTCGANCTGCGCTTCAGCCAAAAGCTGTACATTGAAAAGTAATTNCACCATCCACTGAGGAGCATGCATGCAGAAACTGGTACTCGCCAGTGGCAACCCCGGCAAACTGAAAGAGTTTCAACAACTGCTCGCCGATTGCGGCTATCAGGTNCTCTCCCAGGGCGAGTTCGGNCTCGACAGCGCCGAGGAAACCGGCCTGACCTTTGTCGAGAACGCCATCCTGAAAGCNCGCCACGCCAGCGCCCAAACCGGCCTGCCGGCCCTGGCCGATGACTCNGGTCTGTCTGTGGATGCNCTGGATGGCCGCCCCGGCATCTACTCGGCNCGCTACGCNGGCCCGNANGCCNCCGACGCCGATAACAATGCTCGCNTGCTGCAGGAACTCGAGGGCGTCNCCGAGGCCGAGCGCGGCGCCTGCTANCACTGNGTNCTGGTGNTGATGCGNCACGCNGAAGACCCCACCCCGGTGATCGCTCAGGGCCAGNGGCGCGGGCGCATCCGCACCGGACCCAAGGGTGAGGGCGNCTTTGGCTACGACCCCCTGTTTCAGGTCCTCGAACGTCAGTGCAGCGCAGCGGAGCTGGGCAAAGAAGAAAAAGGCAAAATCAGCCACCGGGCCATCGCCACCCGGGCGCTGCTCGCCGGGCTGACCAACGGGGCGTCCTGACGCCCCGCACGCAAACGGACAATTGGCAATTGAAATTCACGCCAACCTGTGGCGTAATCCCAATTGTCGTACTAATAATAACGCCAGGGTTGAGGCGCCCCGTCATGGAGCAGTAGACGTGATGCCGACCGTAATGGCGTCGTGACATTCACATCTGCTCAAGAAGGACGGGCTGTACTCATGATGAAAACTCTCTCCGGCACTCGCGCCGATTCACTCCTGTTCAACGCTCTCTCCATACTCAGGGTCTGCTCTATCGCCTTGCTCNCCCTACTTGCGCTTCCAACCGCCGCAGACTCACCGGAGTTGGAACAGCTCGCCTCTCTCTACGGTGTCGACCCTTCCCGGGAAATGGTCGCCATTTCGCCCAACGGTGAACTNCTGGCGTTTCGTACCCGGGATGGCGATAAAGACCTGATTCTGGTTCATTCCCTGAAGGAAGGAAAAAACATCACCGGTGCCCACGTCGGGGAAATGGANCCGCGNCGGCTGCATTTTGTCAGCGACCAATACCTGATCATGGTCGCCTCCAAGGAAACCCGTCTGATGGGCTTTCGGGGCCGTAACGAAATCAGTACCGCCTATGCGTTGAACGTCGAGACCGGCGACATCGAACAGTTGTTGCGCCCGGGCCATGTCATCTACGCCGGCCAGCAGGGCCTGGGNCGAATTCTCGGGATTTCCGACGACGGCCGGAAGTTGTACATGCCCGCCTATGTGCCCCGCTCCAAAACCGATCGACAACCCGATTACGCCCTGCTCGAAGTCGATATTGAGAAACCGCGCAATCCCAAGGTCCTGGAAGATGGCCACTCCTATACCGTGGACTGGTTCGTCGGGCGCAACGGAAAAGTCCTGGCGCAGGAGCGTTACAACGAAGACGACTATCAGCACGAGATTCTGGTGCGTGACGGCGATGACTGGCGGGTTATCTATTCGGACAACTCGCCGCGCACCGTGGCCTCGTTTATCGGAGAAACACCGGATCAGCAATCACTGGTGATGCTCAAGGAGGACTGGGATACCGGTCGACTCGAGTATTACCGATTGAACCTGAACAGTGGCAAGCAGGAACGGCTCGACCTCAACCGCAACGATAGCGACATCGCCAACGTCCGTCTCAACGCCGAGCGGGTCGCGATTGGCATCACCTACGCGGGCTTTAACCCCAGCTACCACTTTTTTGATGCCGTGCTGAATGATCGGGTGAGCAAACTTCAGGCACAGTTCAAGGGTCACTCCCTTTATGTGGTCAACGCCGACTCCGAGCTGAACAATCTGGTGCTGTATCTGGAGGGGCCCTCCACCGCCGGCGAGTTTTACCTGTCGCAGAAAAATCAACCGGTGCGTTTTTTGTTGAGTGCCTATCCCGGTATCAGCGAAGCCGAAGTGCAACCCTCGGTACCCTTTGAGTTCAAAGCCCGGGACGGATTGGTCATTCCCACCTTGCTGACCATTCCGCGGGTTCACGCCGCCAACCCGGAAAACCTGCCCGCCGTTGTGCTACCACACGGGGGGCCGGAATCTTACGATCGCCAGGAATTCGACGCGCTGGTTCAGTCGATTGCCGCCCGTGGCTATGCCGTCATTCAGCCCCAGTTCCGTGGCTCTTACGGCTTCGGATACGAGCATTGGGCGGCCGGTCTGGGCGAGTGGGGCCGAGCCATGCAGGATGACGTATCCGATGCGGTAAAAGCCCTGAGCAACGTCGGCTTTATCGATCCGGACCGGGTCTGCATTGCCGGCGCCAGCTACGGCGGTTACTCAGCCCTGGCGGGCGCAGCCTTTACCCCCGATCTGTATCGCTGTGCCATTTCCATACATGGGGTCAGCGACCTGAACGCCATGCTGGAACATGAAGAGAAGGACCTGGGCGAAGACCACTGGGTCATCGAATACTTCTCTCGCTCTATCGCCAAAAACTACTTCACCCCGGAGCGCTTGGCCGCTCACTCGCCCGCCAACTTCGCCAGTGGTATCAGCGCCCCGGTGCTGTTGGTCCACGGGGAAGAAGACGAGATTGTGCCGATTGAGCAATCAGAGCTGATGCTGGAAAAACTGCAGGCGGCCAACAAACCGGTGAAGTACCTGCCGCTGAAAGATACTGGCCACAGTTACGGTGAGGAGCCGGTGCGCCAGATGCTGATCGAGGAGGTACTGGCATTTCTGGATGAGCACCTGGCGCCCTCCGGGCAGACACTGGCAACGACGANCAGNGAGGCAGANTAGACTTCCGCCCTTCCGAGACAAGAGCGGCGGAGGTAAGGGAGGCGGAGGTCATGGTATAGTGACGGCCTGTTTTTAGTGAACCGCCGGATTGCCATGCGCCTCCCCCCGCTCTCGCTCTACATTCACATTCCCTGGTGCGTCCGCAAATGCCCCTACTGCGATTTCAACTCGCACCAGGCCGGTGACGCTCTACCCGAGGCNGAGTACGTCGCCGCCCTGGGGGCCGACCTGGCCGCCGAGGCTGATTTGGCTCAGGGGCGCGCCATCCAGACGGTATTTTTCGGCGGGGGCACGCCGAGCCTGTTTTCCGCCGAGGCGATTGGTCGGATTCTGGAAAACGTCGATCAGACGGTGGGACTGGCCTCCAATGCGGAGATTACCCTGGAAGCCAACCCCGGCACCTTCGAGCAGGCGCGCTTCAGTGCCTATCGCCGCGCCGGGGTGAACCGGCTGTCCATCGGGGTGCAGAGCTTTCAGGCCGAGCAATTGCACAAGCTGGGCCGTATTCACGGTCGCGATGAAGCGCTGGCCGCCGTGGCCATGGCCCGGCAGGCCGGCTTCGACAATATCAACCTCGACCTGATGCACGGGCTGCCAGAGCAGAGCACCGCGGCCGCCTGTGCCGACCTGCAACAGGCCATTGAACTGGCCCCCGAGCACCTGTCCTGGTATCAGTTGACCATCGAGCCCAACACCCATTTTTACAGTGCGCCCCCGCTGTTGCCGGTGGAGGATACCCTGGCCGATATCCAGCAGGCCGGCGAAGCCCTGCTGGCCGAGGCGGGCTACGGCCAGTATGAAGTATCTGCCTATTGCCAGCCCGGCAAGCCCGCCCGGCACAACCTCAACTACTGGACCTATGGGGATTATCTGGGCATCGGTGCCGGCGCCCACGGGAAAGTGACCCATCCCGAGCGCGGCGACATCACCCGGCGCTGGAAAACCCGCTTACCCGCTCACTACCTTGAGCGGGCCGCCGCTGCTTCGACCACGCCCGCGAACGCGGAGCACCCGATGCTCGCCGGGCAGGAGACCCTCAAGCCCGAGGACCTGCCACTGGATTACCTGCTCAATGCTCTGCGCCTGAACGAAGGCGTACCGGCGCAAGCATTCGAGGCGTACACCGGTCTACCTCTGTCCAGGCTGGACCCGGCCTGGCGCGACCTGGAACGCAAGGGACTGGTACATCCCAAGGACAAGCGCCTGTGTACNACCGACCTCGGGCGTCGGTTTCTCAACGACGTGCTGGCCGCTTTTTAGTGTTTCATTCTGCTAGCGGCTGCTGTCGGCTTCCAGGGCTTTGATCTGCTGATAGATCCCCTCGGCCTCTTCGGTCAATAAAGAGTAGGTTTTGATATCGCCACTGCGCTGGGCGAGCATGGCGTCCTTGAGGCGCTGTTCGTAGGCTTTCTGCAGCTTTTTACGGGGGTCTGACTTGAGCCAGCTCAACATGGTGGGTCACTCCTGAAGTTCGATAGTGTGACCAGTGTACGTGCCCTTTGCCCAAACGGACGAACCCTGATAGCCCATGGGGCCAACAGAAACTGGTGATTTCCCGTATCAGGGACTATGATACCGGTTACAGACCGACCTCTCATAATAGTAATAACGGACCGATTCCATGACTCGTACCATCAATCACGCCAGACTGCTGTTCTGGTCATTCACCGTCGCGCTGGGCGGCTTCCTGTTCGGGTTTGATACCGCCGTCATTTCCGGCGCGGAACAGGCCATCCAGGCACAGTGGGCGCTCTCGGATGCCCTGATCGGCCTGATGGTCTCATCGGCGTTGGCCGGTACGGTCATCGGTGCCATCTTTGGCGGCATTCCCTGCGACCGTTACGGGCGCAAGATAACCCTGTTCTGGATTGGAGTCCTGTATCTGGTCTCGGCACTCGGCTCGGCCCTCGCCCCCGATGCCTACAGCCTGATGCTGTTCCGCTTTCTCGGTGGGCTCGGCGTGGGCGCCTCCTCAGTGGCCGCCCCGGTATANATCTCGGAAATCGCCCCCACCGGTCTGCGCGGCCGCCTGACCGCCATGTTTCAGTTCAACCTGGTGTTCGGCATCCTGTGTGCCTATCTGTCCAACTACGGTGTGGCCAGTGCCGGGGGCGACTGGCGCATCATGCTGGGCGTGGAAGTGGTGCCCGCCCTGCTGTTTGTGATTCTGATTCTGTTTGTGCCCCGCAGCCCCCGCTGGCTGATCACCCGGCGCGCCGCCCACGACGAGGCTCGCCGAGTGCTCACGATGATCGACCCCAGCCGGGTCGAGCAGGCCCTGGCGGAGATTGAGCACAGCCACAAACAGAAGGCGCAGGGCAGCGAGCTCCGGGAGTTTCTGTCCGGCCGTTATCGCTGGCCGATTCTGCTCGCCTTTCTGTTTGCGTTTTTCAATCAGGTGTCCGGCATCAACGCGGTGATCTATTACGCGCCGCGCATTTTTTCCATGGCGGGCATGGAGAGCAGTGCCGCGCTCTTGTCCTCCGCCGGACTCGGGCTGGTGAACCTGGTCTTTACCCTGATCGGTCTGGCGCTGATCGACCGCTTCGGGCGGCGCTTTCTCATGTACATTGGCTCCTTTGGCTACATTCTGTCACTGACTAGCCTGGCCCTGATTTTTCATCTGGAAGCCTTCGGTGGCAGCCTGGTGCCGCTGCTGATTTTTGTGTTTATCGCCTCCCACGCAATCGGTCAGGGCGCCTGCATCTGGGTCTTTATTGCCGAGATCTTCCCCAACAGCGTCCGCGGTTACGGCATGTCCCTGGGCTCGGGCACTCACTGGGTATTTGCCGNCCTGGTCGCGTTCAGCTTTCCGTATTTTGCCGGCACCCTCGGCGGGGCACCGCTATTTGCTTTCTTCGCNGTCATGATGGTGCTGCAACTGCTGTTCGTGCGCTACCTGATGCCCGAGACCAAAGGTGTTTCACTGGAGGACCTGGAGGTCCAGCTCAGTCAAAAGCGGTAACCGGCCAGAGGGTGAAGTGCTACACTTAGTGCGAGCGCTTCGCCCACTCTGCCAGTGACCGACCTTCATGCTGCGACTGATTCGCTACACACGCGAAAACCCCATCGCCACCCGCCTGCTCGGGCTGATCATCCTGAGCAGCTCGGCCATCACTCTGGTGGCCATCCTGATGCAACTCTACTCAAGCTTTCACGACGACCTGTCGGCACTGGAAGAGCGCCTGGATCAGGTCCGCGTCAGCACCCTGGCGAGCATCACCAAAAGCCTGTGGGGGTTTGACCAGGATCAGTTGTCGATTCAGATCGACAGTGTGCTGGATGTAGAAGACGTGGTGCAGGTGAGCGTTTCCTGGCGCGACTGGAATAACGCCGAGCAGACCCTGATCGAGTACAAGGAGGGCACGACCCAGGCCGATATTGAAGCGCGTCCCAACCAGTATCTGATCAAGGAATACCCCCTGGTCTATCAGGACGAAAGCACACCCCGGCAAGAGCTGGGCACCCTGCAGATTACCGCCAGCCTGACCAACATCTATGACCGACTGTGGCAACGCACGCTGTTTATCGCCGGCGTACAGGGCACCAAAACTCTGATCATTTCGTTTTTCATCCTGTGGTTGGTGTACACCCTGCTGACCCGCCATATGGAAACNATCGCCCACTACGCCCGTCAGCTCCACCTGGATAACCTGACCACCCCCTTGCGCCTGAAACGCATCAAGCCGGATGACAACCCCGACGAGCTGGACAATGTCGTGGAGGCGATCAATCACATGCGGGAAACGCTGCTCGAGGATATCGAGCAGCGTCAGGCGATGGAGCTGGCGCTCCTGCACGAGCGGGAGGAGAAGGCCCGCAACGAGCGCCAGAAGTTGGCCGCCGAAGATGCCAACCGGGCCAAGAGCCAGTTTCTGGCCACCATGAGCCACGAAATCCGCACCCCCATGAACGGGGTGATCGGCATGTTGGACATGCTGCGGGACACGCCCCTGAACGACAACCAGAAACACTACCTGGATGTGATTCACCGCTCCGGGGAAACCCTGCTGGAAATCATCAACGACATCCTCGATTACTCGAAAATCGAGGCAGGCAAAATGCAGCTCGAAGTGGCCGCCTTTGATCTGGAGGACCTGATTGAAGACTGCCTGCGCCTGTTTGGTGCAACCGCCAACAAGCAGGGTATCGAACTGATGGGTGGCGTGGACCCGGATGTTCCCCGCAAACTCAAAGGCGACCCGACCCGGCTGCGCCAGATTCTGATCAACCTGCTNGGCAATGCCTTCAAGTTCACCAACAAGGGACACATTGTGCTGGAAGTCTGCCGGGCCGAGGACTANACCGACGAGCAACCGCGGCTGNTGTTTTNCATCCAGGATACNGGCATCGGGATTGCGCGCTCCNCGCAGACCCACCTGTTCGACTCGTTCAATCAGGAAGACACNTCNACCACCCGGCAATACGGCGGCACCGGCCTCGGTCTCGCCATCTGTAAAAGCCTGGCTGAATTGATGGGCGGCACCATCGGNGTCGAGAGCGAGAAGGGNCGGGGCGCCCGCTTCTGGTTNACGGCCGNCTTCGAGNCCATGCCNGACCGCCAGAGGGCACAGGANGAGAAAGCNCTGGCNATACTCAAGGGGCGCCGGCTGCTGTTTGTCGACCCCAGCCCACGNCTGGGGGACTTCCTCGCCCGCCACTGCAAACGNTGGGGNATGACNCTGGACTGCATTGCGTCCGGGGCCGACGCCATCGCNCGGCTGCACNGGATGAACGAGCAGAACAANGCCATCGATTTNATTGCCATCGGCAGCCAGCTCGATGACATGGAGGGCATTGCGCTNGCCGANCAGCTCAAAGGCGATTCGATCGCCCAGGACATTCCCCGACTGCTGCTTGATGCGGGAGAGCTCGGCGCCGAGCCCGAGAATCTGGCGAACCTGGGCATTCACAGTGTGCTGCACAAACCNTTTTCNGCCCGCAGCCTACGCCGCCGGCTGATCAGCATGCTGGGCGAAAACCTGGAGGATGAGANCACCCAGGNNCCGACGCCCACCGACTATCAGCAATTNGCCCACCTGAGNGTGCTGGTGGCTGAAGACAATGCCGTCAACCGGATGGTGATCAANGGNTTNCTGGGCAAGATGGGTATCGACGCGCGGCTGGTGGAAGACGGCCTGGCCGCCTATGAGGCCGCCTGNCGGGGNAGCTACGACCTGATCCTGATGGATTGCGAAATGCCGGAAATGGATGGCTTTGAAGCCACCCGCAGCATCCGCGAGCACGAGCGCCANCACAANCGTCCGGCGNTTCCCATTGTGGCGTTGACCGCCCACGCCCTGCAGGANCACCGNGAAGAGGTATTCGCCTCGGGCATGAACCATTANCTGGGCAAGCCCATCACCCTGGCTAAGCTGTATCAGGCCTTCGAAAANATGGGCCTGAACCGGCACGGCGGAGAGGCCTGANTNNAACNAGGGNCCGCTATTTGGGCATGGNCACTTCCGGGCGNTGCACNTCACCGGGCGTGACCGACTCCTCNGCCATTTTTTCCCGNGCCCACTGNCGNTCCTCCCGATCGGCGTCCAGNCCNTCNTGCGGCCGNGCNTTGGGGCGATAGACNAGACGCACCANCACCGGAAAGTGGTCTGAACCAAAAGCCGGCAGACGCCGGAGNTNTTCCAGCACAAAGTGCTCGCTGTGAAACAGGTGATCCAGAGGCCAGCGCAACANCGGAACCTTGGCGTGAAANCTGTTGCACATGCCCCGCCCGATNCGNGGNTCCANCAGGCCACTGATTTTGCGGAACAGGCGGGTGGTNGCGGACCAGGCNACATCGTTCAGGTCGCCNGTCACAATCACCGGNGANTCNCTTTCCGCCACACTGCGNCCCACCACCAGCAGCTCCGCATCGCGCTCCGANGAGGTTTCATTNTCGGTCGGGCTCGGCGGCGCCGGATGCAGGCAATGCACCACAATTCGTTCACCGGAGGGCAACANCACTTCGGCGTGCATGGACGGTACATCNTCTTCCACCAGAAACTGAATNGCCACATTCTCCAACGGATAGCGGGAGTAGACGTGCATACCGTAGAGGTTATCGAGGGGGCACTTGATGGTGTAGGCATAATCCGNTTCGAGGACATCGAGCTGTTGCTGCCACCAGCGGTCGGACTCCAGGGTCACNAGNAGGTCNGGTTGATNNTCCTTNACCAGAGACAGCAATCGCTGGGCCTGGCGATTGGGCGTGAGGACATTGGCGGTCATGATGGCGATGCGGTTNGCCCGATCCGANTCACTCAACGAACCCACGCCGCGAACCTCTTTGGGATGCAGGCGGGTGTAGGGCAGGATCCACCAGGCGTGATAGGCGAAACAGGCCGCGCTGATCANCGCCATGGCCCANCTGTGCCCGGCGNCCGAAGGNGGCAACCACCAGGGCAGCAGCACCAGNANCAANGCTAACAAGGCCAGCTGNAAACGCGGAAAATCCAGCCCCCGNATCCACCAGCGATCGTGCCGCAACACGGGCAGAACGGTCAGCAGNACCAACAGCGNCACCGCCACCCACAGGCTTGCCAGCATGATTGAATCCCTTTGTTNGCCTCANTANNGCNNTGAGCCTAAGCGATCCANGGCATGCTGGCAAGGTAGCGGGTCTCAGNGNTTANCGGGCCTGCTCNAGNAGCGGTTTCANCCGCTCATAGGGCACAAACCCGGGCACCACTTCATCCCCCGCCACCAGGCTCGGGGTGCCGCGCAACCCAAGGCCGGTGAAGACGCCGTAGTTTTCCTGCACCNGGGCNCCCTGGCCGGCACTGCGCTCAAGCTGCGCTTCGGTCTCCGTGGCCTTGGCCACATCGCGCAGGGAGCGGGCGGTGTGCATGCCACTTTTGNCCATCAGGCGCCGATGGACCTCGGGGAACTTACCCGGCGCCTCCTGCCAGACCTGCATGGCAAACTGCGCCGAGTTGGTATTCAGCCCCTCGACGCTCTGCTGGCGCAAAGGCAGAAAGACGTTGATGACTTTCAGGTCGGGATACTCCTCAATGGCTTGCGCCAGCACCGGCTCCAGGCGTTTACAGAACGGGCAGTTGTAGTCATTGAAGACCACCAGCACCCGCTCGCCTTCGAGATTCCCCAGCGCCGGGTGACGGGCATCGTTCATCCACTCGCGCTGATCCTCCAGGGCCGTGGCGGAATTTTTCTGTTGCTCCAGGTGGCGCTGCACGCTGGTCACCAGGGAGTCGATGATCTCGGGATTATCCCGCAGCAGGGTATCCAGGGTTTTGAGCTGTTCCTCCTGGGTTTCGGTCAGCGAGTCGGCCCACGCCAGCGGCGCGAGCAATACAGTGGCCAGCACCAGGGTGCTCAGACGGTTCAAAAAAGTCATGATCATGATTGTTCTCCAGAACAGGATTTATGAGGCCCACCACAGCCGCAGCCACAGGCCCGGCGGTGTGGTGATGCCCACGGTAAAAGAGGAAATTTCGCCCTTGCGGACAATCGCAATAGAGGGGGTGGCGGCTATGCCCCAGGCGCGCGCGAGCTCGCCCCGGGGATCATTGACCACCGGGAAGTCGTAACCCTTGGCGCTCATAAAGCGGGCCAGGCGACGGTTGTCACCGGAGGTCAGGGCGACCGACACCACGGTGTGGTCCTCGGCCAGCCAGTCGACGGTGGGCGACACCAGTTTGCACACGCCGCACCAGGTAGCCCAGAAATAAACCAGCACGGGGCGCTCCTCACTGAGCGCCGCCAGGTCGACGGTCTCTCCGGTCAGGGTATGCATGGGCCAGTCCGGCAGGCCCTGGTCCGGCACCGATCGGCTGCGCCAGGCGTCGGACAGGGTGGAGACCAGGGCAAACAGCAGTACAAACACCGCCACTTGACGCAGCCAGCCCAACCAGCGCCGTGTTGATCGTTCCGGTGTCGCCGTCATGGTGCCCCTCCAGACTCGGATTGATCGCCCGCCTGAGCCAGCGCCGCCAACACCTGATCGGCGGTCAACACGGTGGGCAGGTCGATGCCCTCCGGCGCGCCCGGCCCATAGACGCGATTGAAGGGCACACCGTACTGCCCCTGCGCCTTCAGGTACGCACTGATGCGTTCATCCGGCCGGGTCCAGTCGGCCCGCAGGCGCCGGATATCCGACTCGCCCAGGGCGCTATAAACCGGCTCCTGTCGTAGCACCCCCAGCTTGTTGGCCTGACAGGTGATGCACCAGTCCGCAGTCACATCGACAAACACCGTCTGCCCATCGGCTACCGCGGGCGCAATCGCCTCGCGCTCAAAGGTCTCCCAGGCATGGTCCTCGGGCAGCGGCTGACCCCAGTGCCCCAGCGCCAGACTGCCGAGCAGACCCACACCGAGCAGCGACGGCAGACCGGCGGCGAGAGTGACCCCCAGCGCCCGCCCGCCTTTGCGCCGGTAAACCAGCCACAGAGCGGGCAGCGCGAGTATCAGCAGAACCAGAACCAACGCGAAAGCGCTTAAAAAGTTCATCCAGAGACTCAGCAACCAGACACTGGTGGCCCCCATCAGAGCGCCAAACAATACTTTGAGCCAGTGCATCCAGGGTCCGGGACCGGGCAGCCAGCGCACCACACCGGGCCAGAGGGCGATCGCCAACCAGGGCACCGCCATGCCCACCGCCAGGGCGGTAAAGGTCGTCAGCAGTTGCAGGGCGTTGGCGCCGAGGGCGAAGGCCACGGCGGTCCCGAGAAAGGGCGCGGTGCAGGGCGTGGCCAGGAAGGTGGCAAACACGCCTTGGACAAAGTGGCCCCACAAGGAATGGCCGCCCCGTTGCGCCATCCAGTTACCCAGCCCGCCGGGTAGACGCAGCTCGAACAGCCCCAACAGATTCAACGCGAACAGCCAGGTGACCACCGTCAGCAGGCCAATAAACCAGGGGCTCTGAAATTGAATGCCCCAACCCAGAGCGCCACCGGTCAGTTTCAGCACCAGCAGAAAGGCCGCCAGCAGCCAGAACGACACCAGTATCCCCAGCGCCGAGGCGAGAAACTGCCCCCGCACCTGGCGTCTATCCCGCCCCGAGGCGCCCACCAGGCTGTGCAACTTCAGGCCCAGCACCGGCAGCACGCAGGGCATGGCGTTCAGAATCAGGCCGCCGAGCAGCGCGACACCGATGATCTGCCAGAGGGCCAACCCGGCCTCCGGCGCGATCGGTGCGCTGGCCGCCTCCAGGGTCACCGGGTACTCCGCCGCCAGGGATTGATCGAGCAGGGTCAGAGACAGGGTTTCCCCCACCCAGTCCGGCGCCTCGGCCCAGAACTCCGGCTGAAACAGGGCGGTCAGGGTGGTGCCATGCACGGTGATCTGCGGTTTCTGAAACAGGGTTTCATCGGCACCCGGGAAGTCGCCATCGAGCAGCACATCCGGCCGGGACCAGCCCGCCGGACGCTCCAGGGTGGCGCGCAGATAACCCGAACTTTCATCCCACGCCAGAGACGTCACCTCAATTCCCGGCAGAGCTCGGGGCACTTGGCTCAGGGCCTGGTTATAGACGTGTAATTGCTCATCCAAGGGCTGGAGGGAATCGGGGTCCACATCCAGGGTCAGGTCGTAATCGGTCAGCACACAGATATCGGTGCAACTGGACAGGGTAAAGCGCCCCTGCAGCCGCATCGGCTGATCGGCCCGCTCGGGGTGAATCTCCAACGGGAAGCCCACCTGCCCCCGATAGCCCACCGTGTCGATGCCCATCAGGTCAAAGCGCTCGGGCGCGGGCCAGCGCCACCGGACTCGTTCGAGATTTCGCGAACCGGACCAGTCCATGGCCGGTGCCACGCCCCCCTCACCGGGCGAGCGCCAGTAGGTTTTCCAGTCACCGTCCAGACGCACTTCGAGTAGCGCGCTCAGGCGCCCGTCGTCGTGCCGCTGACCGGTCAGAGAGAGGCGCACCTGCGCCTCGGGGTGTTGTTCGGTACTCAGCCAGCCCGTGGTCGGGGCGGCGGAGACCGAGGTCGCCCAGGCGAGCAACAGGCTCGCCCAGATCAACCATCGAGAGAAAAGCATAACGTGTCTCCAAACAGAATCGATCGTATAGGGTGCAAACTCGCCCGGTACGGCCGGGCGAGCGGTTCAATCGACGCTATTCGCGAAACACACAGAAGAGCAGATGCCGCCGACGCGGCGGGACAATGGGCTCGGACAGACGCCAGCGACCCCCTTTACCGGCCGCCAGCCCGATCAGCAGCCAGAGCAACAGCAGACAGGTGGGCAGAAACAGGTCCGCCTGGAACACCTGGCTCTGCAGCCACTGTTCGGTCAGATCGCAGTCGCCGTGCTCGGGGTTGAGGTCAACGGGAATCGACGCCAGATCGGCGTTCAGGATGGGCGCAAACTCGGGCTCCGCTACCGAGCGCTCATACAGCTCGGCCTTCAGCGGGCACAGCGAGGCCGCCGCCAGAGGCTGGCTCCAGCACAGGACCAATACCAGTCCGGCCGCCAGTAGCGACCAGAGAGCATTGCGTTTTGAGGCGGCGCGATTCAACATAGGTTCAGGATACGGCAGCAATCCGGGTAGCCGCTAAGACTACTGGATGCCGGCAAGGTTCTCAAATCTCCCCAACCGACCTCACCCATGACCGACACGGCCGATTACACGTTCTCCCCCATTGGCATCATTCGCTCCCCCTTTGTGGAGAAGTTCGGCATTCCGCGCCAGCCGGGCCTGGCCCCCGCGGTCCGGGCCCAACTCGAGCTGCTACCTCCGTACAACGACCCTCAGGCGCTGGCGGGGCTGGAGCACTGCTCGCACCTGTGGCTGCAGTTCGTGTTTCACCGCCCTCCGAGCGACCAGTGGCGCCCCCGGGTCCGCCCCCCGCGCCTGGGCGGTAACCGCAGTCTGGGCGTATTCGCCACCCGCTCGCCCCTGCGCCCCAACCCCATCGGATTGTCGGTGGTGAAGCTGGAGGGGGTGAAGCAGGAAAGCGGCAAACTGTGGCTGGAGTTGTCGGGCATTGACCTACTCGACGGCACGCCGGTGCTGGATCTCAAGCCTTACGTGCCCTACACGGATTCGCTGCCGGAGGCGGAGAACCGCTTTGCGGATAGCGCCCCGGAGTGGGTGGAGGTGGTGTTCATGCCGGAGGCGGAGGCCGGGTGCCGGGTGTTGGGTGCTCGCACGGGTGAGGATTGGGAGGCGCTCGTGCGCCAGATTCTGCAGCAGGACCCCCGCCCCCAATACCAGAAGCCGGACCCGACCCGACGCTACGGCATGACTCTCAAAGACGCCGAGGTGCGCTGGTTTTACCAACCTGACGACAGCGGCAACCACCGGTTGATTGTCACAGAAGTCCTTCCGCACTGATCGATATAATCTGTCGCAAATACACACGATGCGATCACTTTTGAGGTGGTTTGGGTCACGTCCGGCCCGCTGTGTGGTGCACTCTTCCCGGACACGCCGTTCATACATCCCTGTAGGCTCGGATCGCCGGTCCCCGGCTCCACGGTCCGGGAAGAGTGCACCACACATCGGCCCTCAGTGCCGGTAGCACCCAATGGTGGCGTAGGGCGGATAAGCGAAGCGCATCCGCCGTCACCCATCGTCGAGCCCCTCGGAAACGTCACGTGTATTGACGGCGGGTGCGGCCTCCGGCCTTACCGCGCCCTACGCCAACCTTTGGTCTTCGTTAGCACTGAGGCCTGCCGTGGGTTATACCACTTCGAGACTCTCTGAGGCATGGATGCCGATGAGAAGCCTCCAAGGGCCGCTCCTTGGCATCCATGCCATCGCGGCATTAGTGAATCCCTTCACGTCAAGGATTCACGGCGGGTCTCGAAGTGGTATAACACACGGCAGGCCGGACTGGATCGAACCCACCTATGCAGGAACTTGTGGTATTATGCGGGCCCTTTTTCATCCCCTCCCCCGCAGGGTCAATGCCAACCCGAATCCGCTGAGGTGACTGCGTTCATGAGCAAAAAGTCATTGGACAAAAGCAAGATCAAGTTTCTGTTGATGGAAGGTGTCCACCAATCCGCCGTCGACACCCTCAATGCCGCCGGCTACACCAACATCGACTACCTCAAGACCGCGCTGGCTGAAGACGAGCTGATCGAGCGCATCAAAGATGCCCACTTCGTCGGCCTGCGCTCGCGCACCCAGCTGACCCGCAAGGTATTTGAAAACGCCAATAAGCTGATCGCGGCGGGCTGCTTCTGCATCGGTACCAACCAGGTCGATCTGAAAGCCGCTCAGGAACACGGCGTGGCGGTGTTCAACGCGCCCTACTCCAACACCCGTTCGGTGGCCGAGTTGGTGCTGGCCGAAGCGATTCTGCTGTTGCGCGGAATTCCCGAGAAAAACGCTGTCTGCCATCGCGGTGGCTGGCAGAAGTCGGCCGTGGGTTCCTACGAGATTCGAGGCAAGACCCTGGGCATTATCGGCTATGGCTCCATCGGCAGTCAGTTGAGCGTACTGGCCGAGAGCCTGGGTATGAACGTCTGCTTCTACGATGTCATTCCCAAGCTGCCGCTGGGCAATGCCACCCAGATGCGCAGCCTGAACGAGCTGCTCAACCACGCCGATATCGTCAGCCTGCACGTGCCGGAAACCGGCTCAACCAAAAACATGATTAGCGCCGAACAGCTCGAGCAGATGAAGCCCGGCTCCATCCTGATCAACGCCTCGCGCGGTACGGTGATTGATATCGACGCGCTGGCCGAGGCGGTCAAGGCAGATAAGCTGGCCGGCGCGGCCATTGATGTCTTTCCGGTGGAGCCCAAAGGTAACGACGACGAGTTCGTCAGCCCGTTGCGCGGCCTGGATAACGTCCTTCTGACCCCCCACATCGGCGGCTCGACGGTTGAAGCCCAGCAGAATATTGGGGTGGAAGTGGCCGAGAAGCTGATCATGTACTCGGACAACGGTACCACCACCAGCTCGGTCAACTTCCCGGAAGTGGCGCTACCCGGACACCCGGACGCGCACCGCCTGTTGCACGTGCACGGCAACGTACCGGGCGTGATGTCGGCGATCAACCGGATTTTCTCGGACAATCAGATCAACATCGCCGCCCAGTATCTGCAGACCAACGAGAAGGTCGGCTACGTGGTAGTGGACATCTACTCGCCCTACAGCCCGGAAGTGCTCAAGCAACTGCGGGAAATTGAAGGCACCATCCGCTGTCGGGTGCTGTTCTGAACTGGCACCTCCAAAGCCCTGTAGGTCGGATTAGCGAAGCGTAATCCGACACAACANGCTCAAACCCTGCGTCGGATTACGCNTCGCTAATCCGACCTACTGGAAGAAGAACCGTTCGACCGCGGCGAAGGCCGGGTCGCGGTACTCGGGCGTCTCGTTCACCAGATGGTGACGGGCGCCCTCCAGCATTTCCACNCNCAGNTTAGGCANCTTNCGNCCGATCTGCTGCANGTTGTACTGCCANTCCACGGTGTCATCCCCGGTGCCCTGCACCATCAATAGTTCATCATTGCGTACCGGCCAACTCCGGAAGACCTCGTCCCAACGTTTCATGGCGCCCACCCAGTCGACACTCAGGCGNCGGTACTGCAGCGGGTCCTCGGANGCCAGAAAGCGATTGAAGTCCGCATCATGGGAGCTATCGATAAACGTCCGGGGAATCTCCCGCACCCAGCGGTGCAGCAGGGCNTAGAGCCACCGGCTGAGCCCCCAGCCGCGCGGCAGCACCAGNGGCGCGAACAGGGCGGTACGGCCGGTCAGGGCNTTCCCATGGCGCCAGAGGTGGTTAAGCAGCGTGGCGCCTCCCATGCTCTGCCCCAGAGCACATCGCGTCGGGCCGAACAGGTGGCGGGAGCGCTCCAGCAGCTGCTGCAGGACATCGGCATAGCGATCAAAGCTGTCAATCACCAGGCGCGGCCCCGAGCTCAAGCCGTGGCCGGGCTGATCATAGGTGAGAACCGACAGGTTATGCCTGAGCGCAAATCGCACCGCATGAACGTACAGTGCCGAGTGATCNAAATACCCATGCACGATACTCAGATGACCCCGTGGCTGCGGAGGTAGCCAATAATGGCAGGCTATGTCCCACTGATCCACGCGGACCCGCCCAACGCCCTGAGCCACGTCAGGAAATTCAGCCGCCAAATCCAGCCCGTAGTGCCTTAAATAAGCCCGAGTGGTCGCATCGCCGACATTGGCTCCATCTTCNGCGGGATCAAACGCAAGATAGGGCAAAATTTCGGGCAGCTCTGAAAAATCCGGGGCGGATTTGGATAAGGTCACGGACGAGGCTCCTTTAAGGGACACTGGCNCCNAATTCTGGCTGCCGGGCGGTATAAACACAACCCTGAGACAACNGCTNTTAGTCTNTAAGACAAGATCCTGATTCGATCCGCTCGGTTGCTCAATGGTGGGAAATATGACAGATTAGCGCCTGTATGCCACCAGAATAATCAAGGTCCCCTACCCCAACTCCATGAAAGATTATATTTTCAATATCCACGACGTCATANTGATGATGACCGTCGCCGAGAGCATACTCCTGGCACTGCTCCAGGCCGCCATGCCCGCACAAAACCGGCTGTACGGGCGCCTTTTGAGCGCTTTCCTGTTGGTCATTGCCACAGGCTCCGCAACCACCCTGATCCTCTGGAACGATCAGGTCCACATTGGACCGACCGTTGACCAGTACTGGATTCCTTACTTCCTTATGGCCGCTCTNATGCTCAAAGGGCCGGCACTGTACCTGTATGTAGCNTCCATTACCCGNGCCCAGTTTACGCTCCGCCCCACTCACTTGGTGCACCTGGCGCCGGCGCTCGTGACCTGTCTGATCATGGCCCTGTTTGCCATAGACAGTAATGACCTCCGTCACCTCTGGGCCATGGGCGATGAGCAGCCGGAGAGGCTGGTCACTTTCCTCTGGGATTCCGCCAAGCTGGTTCCGCTGGTCTATTCCTTCGCTGCCGTGGCGCTCGTGCAACGATACCGCTCCGAGCTCAAGGACGAATACTCCCACTTCTCCAGTACCGAGCCGCGCTGGTTGAACATTCTGACCCTGGGATTTTTCGCCAGTTGGACCTGGACGATGATCGTCCACATTCTGGCAAAGTACACTTCTCCGGAAACCGCAGACTACCTNGGAATTGCCGATAACTACATNACCTTNATCCTGATCAATGGCCTGTTTACCTACAGCCTGATATACGCCCACCAATTGCTTGAAACACGAGCCGAGGAAACCCGTGCACCGGCTGAGGATAAACCCTCGGAATCGGCTATCGACCGGGTGAAGGCCGCGATGGAAACCGACAAGATCTANNTGCAGCAGAACCTCAANATTGAGCAGTTCTCGGCTCGCCTGGATCTTCCGGTAAAAGANGTNTCNTCAGTGATCAACAAACACTTTGGGACCAACTTTTTCGAGTTCATCAATACCTACCGGGTGGAGGAGGCCAAGCGACTGTTGGCCGACCCGAAAGCCACAGAAAAAACCATTCTGGATATTCTGTTGGAGTCCGGGTTCAACAGCAAGTCCGCTTTTCACCGGTTCTTCAAGCGCCTGACGGGCATGTCCCCTTCCGAGTACCGCAAAGACAAGGGTGCTCACTAAACCTGAACAACAGGCAAAAAAAAGCCGCTCTTGATGAGCGGCTTTTTTTTNNNCTGAGCAAANCGTTATTCGGCCAGCTCCCAGCGGATATTATCCAGCCGGAACACCACATTGCTCTGCTGNCCCGAAACGGGCCACAGGCTGAAGGGCGTATTGACACGACTGATGATAAAGCCCGAACCCGACGTCAAGTCCGCGATGGATACCGATACGGTATGCCACTCACCGTCGTTCTGCAGCGGTACCGACAGCTCATTCGAGGTACACGGATAAATGCAGTCAGCCTTGACGAGGAAACCATCAGTGTTGTTTCCGGCATCCACCACCTTCAGATCAAACACGAGGTTCCCGCCAGCGTATGCACTCAGATNCTGCGGGTCCGTTGACTGAATGTACATGGTACCGAAACCGCTGGCCCCGAAGGCTATTTCCAGGACGTCGCCGCGATCACCGTCAGATACGGTGGTAGAGGTGATGCTCTGACCCCCTTCAACATAGAAGTCCACGCCCGGATCCGTCCAGAGTGCATCCAGACTACCGTCGACAAACACATCGACCGCCTCGGTGCCTTCAGGCGCCGTGCCATCCAGTTTCGGATTGACGCTACAGGACGGGCCAAAGCAGGTCACACGGATGTTGTTCAGCTGCACGTGGGCGGTACCGNTACTCAGCTCAAGAACGAAGGGCGCATTGATGTCACTGTAGTTGACCTGACCCGCNGGATCGGCATTGCCGACAAAATCCGAAAACCGGACCGAGACGCTTTGCCACTCGCCTGNGGGCGGCANTTCAATNTCNCGCGANCTGACGTTGGGCCATACNCTGTCGAGCTTGACGCTCAGNGTGGCGTCCTCACTCGCGTCGANNACCCGCATATCAAAGGTAATACCGCTGAGCTCTTCATTGAGTGAAAAACTGAAACCGTCNTCGACNTAGTCGACACTGNTCATNTCACCNGACAGCAGGAANACATTGCTCAGGCCGTTNAACTGNACATCCCAGACNGTCTGGTCATCCACCTGAAGCGCCGTNTCGACAACCAGGTTTCCAGCGGTTTCNTGCCACTGNCCCGGAACCAGCGTGTTNCTNACNTCGGTATCAAACACTGAAAAGTTCAGCGTTGCCGGGCCGTTTTCATACAGGGCAAACTCNTTTTCGGTGCCNCCCGTGCCCTCTACATCCTCGGCATNNTCATCGATCCAGGCGCACCCCTTGCCAGTATCGGGATCAACNTCACACTGATAAACGCGAACATAGTCGACNACCATTTCCTGAGGGAAAGTGGTCGNATCATCCGGCGCACCGGGCCAGTTNCCACCGACGGCGACGTTCATGATCAGGTGAAACATTTCGTCGAACGGAGAAGCCGGGTTACCAGTCTCAAAGCCTTCGTCTTGCCCCTGCCANGAGAGAGTAAACCAATCNTCAGCCGTCTGGGTCGCAAANTGNACATCATCNACATACCAACGGATTTCACCCTCCTCCCACTCNATCGCGTAAGTGTGGAAGTTTTCCCAGATCGGCTCTGCGGGCGTAAAACTGGCTCCGCTGTTGAGGTTGTTCGGCCAGGGACGACCGTAGTGNAGGGTGCCNTGGACNTCATTCTCGCCGCTGGCNTTGGTATTCACCGCTTCGAAAATATCGATCTCGCCACTGAGCGGCCAGNCTCCGTAAACCCACTCCGTCGGCAGCATCCAGATGGCGGGCCACAGGCCTTGCCCCTGAGGCGTCTTGGCGTTGATTTCGATTCGCCCGTATTTCCAGTCCGCCTTGTTCTTCGTGCGCAGGCGGGCCGAGGTGTAGTCACGGGTAACCGAGGTGTCATCAGGATCGTACGCCGGGTCATCATCGAAAACGGCTGGGCCGCTATGGGTTTCCTGCCGGGCAACGATGTGCAGATGGCCGTCCGCCACATAACTGTTTTCTTCGCGCGCCGTGTAACACTGCAGCTCATTGTTACCACCGCCGGCGCAGTTCACTTCGTGAGACCAGTTGTCGGTATTGATCGAGTCACCGTCAAACTCGTCGCTCCAGACCAGCGTCCAGTCTTCGCTGACACCGCTGGCGGTGCTGCTGGAACTGTCACTGCTGACNGAAGAGGAGGAAGAACTGGAGGAACTGACGCTGCTGCTTGAGTTATCCGGAGTGTCATCGGAGTCACTGCCACAGCCGGCGATCGCCAATAGCGCCATACCCAGGCCGATGACTGGATAATTTACTGTTTTCATAAACACCTCATTATTATCATTGATGTTCCGCTTGGCCCGGGAGCCGATCGCCCCGGGCTAAACGTTCAGTGCGCCATGCACTGGGTTTATGGGCAGAGTCCCTCGCCCTCGTACTGCATTTCCAGACGAACGTTGTAGAGCTTGACCTGCAACTCTCCGGCCGTGCTCATATAGAAAGGTGACAACACCATCGACGGATCCACGCCGGCCTCAACCAGGCAGCTCAGATCAATCGACAGGGTCTGCCAGCTGTTCTCTTCGGCACTGGCCAACCACTCGGTGATATCCACGTTGGCGACGCAGTCCTGGCCACAGCGCATGCCCAGAGCCACTGCTGAAGTGGGCGCCTTGACCACATTGACGTCCAGACGCAGATGGGCTTCTCCGGCATAGGCACTCAGATCCACCCGCCCGGAAGAGCGCAGGGCGACTTCCGCAGGGCCCGCACCGGTCCAGCGAACGGCCCGGCTGTCTTCCTGGACCAGGCGGTCGACCGACTGGATTTCAATACCGGGCAGCTTCGCGCCACTACCGGTGACCACACGGGCCCGTTCAGTGACATCGCTGAGCACCCACTGCCAAGGCTCCATCGGACGGTTTTCAAACAGCGGCAACACAGTCTGCGCTTCGGATTCGGTCAGGCCACTGTCTTCCGAGAGCGGCTCCANATTGCCTTCATCGGCGTAAGTCAGACCATAGCCATAGGGGAACTGGGNCGTTTGACCGTCGCCCTGATTCAGCGGCGTCTGGTCGGCACGGGCCGGCCAGGAAAACGACAGCTTGCCGCTAAAGTCGTGACGCGGCTGACCCTCTGCATCGGCGACCAGCACATCGGCCACGCCGACACCTTCAGAGCCGGGCAACCAGGCCACCACAAAGGCATCCGAGGCATTGATTTCCGGGTTGACCCAGAGCGGACGACCGGTCAGGAATACCGAGACCACCGGAATGCCCTCATCGCGCAGGCGCTTGAGCAAGGCCAGGTCAGCCTTGGGTTCATAGTCCACATCGGCGCGGTCGNCCTGCATTTNCGCATAGGGGTCTTCACCGAACACAACGACGGCCACGTCCGGCTTCTCGTCGAAGTTTCCGTCCACATCGAGTTCGACGGATCCGCCGGCAGCGGTCACCGCCTCGGCAATCCCATCGTAAATTGAGCTGGCTCCGGGGAAGTCGTCATTTTCATTGCCCGTGCCCTGCCAGGTCAGCGTCCAACCGCCGGCCTGCTTACCGATGTTGTCCGCGCCATCGCCGGCCACCAGAATGCGCTGGGTCGGATTCAGCGGCAGCAGACCGTTCTGATTTTTGAGCAATACCAGACTTTCACGCACGGCCTGACGGGCGACCGCCCGGTGTTCATCGGCACCGATCAGGTCTTCACGTCCGGCGTAGTGCCGCTCTGAAGGTTTGGCTTTTTCGAACATACCGGCGCGGAACTTGACCCGCAGGATCCGGCGTACCGCATCATTCAGACGCTCTTCGGAAATCTCGCCGGACTTAACCTGGGCAACGGTATTGGCGTGCAGGGCCCGCCACTGATCCGGAACCATAAATATATCCAGACCGGCGTTCACCGCTTCAGGACAGGAATCCTGCCGGCAACCATCGACAAACTCGTGGCCATTCCAGTCACCCACGATCAGACCGTCAAAACCCATTCGCTGCTTGAGCACTTCATTCATCAGGTAACCGTGGCCGTGCAGTTTTTTGCCCTGCCAGCTGCTGAACGAGGCCATGACGGTCTGGACACCCGCATCCAGGGCACCGAAGTAACCCGTGCCGTGCACATCGCGCAATTCCAGTTCTGAGAAGGGTGCATCACCGCGGTCGATCCCGCCCTCGGTGCCGCCGTCGGCAATATAGTGTTTGGCCGTGGCCAGCACCCGGCCCTGACCGAAGAATTCGTCGGTGTTTGCCCGCCCCTGAAGACCTTCCACCATGGCTTTGCCGTAGTCGTAAAGGATTTCCGGATCTTCGGCGTAGGCCTCATAGGTGCGGCCCCAGCGATCGTCCCGGGCCACGGCCAGGGTCGGCGCGAAGTTCCAGTCCAGCCCCGTGATGGCAACTTCCCGGGCGGTAACCGTGCCAATTTCGCGGATCAGGTCCGGATTGCGGGTGGCCCCGAGACCGATGTTATGGGGGAAGAGAGTAGCGCCCTTGACGTTGTTGTGACCGTGTACGGCATCGGTGGCCCAGACAATGGGAATGGCGGCAAAACCATCGCTATCGTCCATGGACGCCTCATAGAAACCGTCCGCCAGTCCCAGCCAGTCGTCGGCCGTGGCATTCTTGTCACCGCCGGGGAAGGAACCGCCGCCGTTGAGAATCGAGCCCAAGTGGTAGCGCTTGACGTCTTCCGGCGTCACATTGCGCAGTTCCGGCTGGATCATCTGGCCCACTTTCTCTTCGACGGACATGCGAGCCAACAGCGCATCAATCTCCGGCTCGTACGCCATCGGATCGGCCAGGGGCGTCGGATGCTCCGGCCATAGGTCGGCGCCAGTGGCGCTTTCGGATGGGTTGTCGTTGGTGGGGCCGTTACACCCCACCAGAACGGCCAGGGCCAAGGGGGCCCAAAGGGTCAGGGACTTCTTCATTGTCGGTCTCGCTGTTATTCGTATGGGGAAAAAAGGCTCCGGGGTCGCCCNCGCGGAGCCAAGCTTTTTCAAGGAGAGTCAGAGCGACGCATAACAACCACTTACCAATAAGCAATTCTCAGTGCACAACGTCGATCGATAACACGGACGAGTCCCACGCTCGCCCGTATTGCCATTCTTGACCGGTAATGGACAGGGGTCGTCCCACTTTGATGAGAGTGTGAAAGGTGGTGTTTGCCACTTTTGGGCCGCCGGGAGGCGGCAAAGGTGGGACACNGGTTCCCACCGGTGGCTGGGGCTGAAAGCNCCGGAGGATGCGGGCTTCAGTGGTCTCGCAGGTGGCGCATGATATTTACGAAGCTATCGACCCAGTAGCGCTCGGGATGGGCCGCCAGGTGCTCCAATAANGCGTTGTGCGCCTCCCGGGAGACCGACAGGTAGTCGCCACCGACGCCGTGGAAAGTAAAGTTGGCCATGGTACCCCGGCGGGCCGCTTCCTCGACCACCGCGATCAGCTCTTCGCCGGACACCTCGGTTGGCACGGCCACCGTAATGCCAAAGCGGTCCAGGGATTCCAGCGAGGGAGTAACTCCTCCGGAACCGATGGATTTGGCCCCGAGAAAGAGCGGCTTCACCGGTGTCAGGTAATCCCGATCTCCGACCCGGACATCGCCGCAGGGGGGCGTATAGGTGCGCTCCGTCTCACCATCAATCAGAAACAGAAAGTCATTGGCCAAGGTGATCTGCTCGGCAAACGCCTCGACCGGGATCTGGCTCAGATCCTGATGCNGCGCCACCCANTCCCGCCCCGGNCGCTGCTTGTCGCATTGATGNAACAGTGAATGGTTGCCCANCTCATGCCCCTGANCGGCCGCCGCGCGCCACTCGTCCAGNCGCTCCANNAACAGCGGGGCCGCCGCCGGCACATAAAAACTGCCCCGGAACCCATGCCGGTNCAANTCGGGAATCACATAGTCCAACTGGGANGCGAGCGCATCATCATAGGCAAGATTGACCGCNGCTNTGGCATTGCCGGGCCAGGAAATCGGTTCGGCCGAAGAAGACACCGGCCACCACAGCAGCAGNNCACACAGCAGCCCGACNGTTTTAAGACGCAAATATNGCATAAACATTACCCGGAGAGTTNNGAGGCAGGCGTTATAGTACTGCGGACCTTATCCCGACGCCATAGGCCCCGGTCACGCCTTTGAACGCCCTACCACCAGAAGTTGATCAGAATATTGAGTGGGCCAAACGCGTCCACNTTGTGCCACCAGTGCTTGGGCAGGAACAGGGCATCGCCCGGCTCCAGATCTGCGACCTGGGCGGTGGATAGCGCTTGGGCGAAGCGCGGGTAACGGTTCAGGTCCGGCGCCCGCAGGTCCACCAGGCTGATCGGTCGGCCNCCCGGGGTGTGGGGCGCATCGGCGATATACAGATTGTCCTCCTGATCCGGCGGAAACAGGGTAAAGCGCCGACGTCCGGCCGCCACACAGGCGATATTGTCGGCGGCATCGTTGTGAGTGGCCACCCGGGTCGAGTTCCCCATCCACAGGTTGGGCTTCACTTCCGCACTCAANNNNCNGANGCGTACAGACCTTTTCCAACCCCGGAAAATAGTCGGGAATGGGTGTGGAGCCGACATAAAAGGCCGCCGGTCGGGGCGCCCGCGACTGCGAGGCCAGAATCTCCAACGCATCCGGCAGAAAACCTTTCATCCGGGTGAAGTTGAATCCACTCAGATCATCCGTATAGAACAGCCGCCCGCCCTCTTTGGGACCGGCGATCATGGCCTCCAGAGGCTTTCCGGCATCAAAAGGCAGCAGGTAGCGAGCCACCGCCTCCGGCGATTGCCGCGCCGCCGCCACCAGGGGCCAGTGCTGGGCGTAGCCTTTGAGCAGTACCGGGTACTGGGGCGGGGCCTGCTGAAAGTCGACGGCCAAAGCTCGCTCCCGATCCCACCAGGCCACTTGCTGGGCCCGGGGCTCGGTCGGTTGCGTCGGTGAGTTCAGGGTAACGGAAACAGTCATGAAGCATCAAAATCCAGAAACAGGTTAGCCGTCAGTCGACCCCGGGCCGGGTCGGCACTGAGGTCCCGGTCGGGCTCGATCAGCCCGGAGTGCAACAGGTTCCCGGGATAAATCAATAATCGATCCGGCCGGTAATCCACCTGGTGAATCAACTCAAAATGGGCATCGCTGCCCCGACAATAACGTGCCGGAGGCGTCCCGTGCTCGCGCATGTGCCGCTCGGCTTCCTGCACAAAATGTGCGAAGCGCTCATCGGTAATACGCTCGTAGCCGGTCGGGCGATGGCGAAAGAATCCGGTGCCGCCAAAAGGGCCCGGATTGAGGTAGTGCATGATCGCAAAATAGAACCCGCGACGGGTGTCGTAATGGGGCACACGCTGCAGCACGGCGAGATCGGATTCCGCCCGGGTGACCAGGGAGAACAACTGATGAACGCAATGGCCCCGGTGTGACGCCGGCACCGCGTACACTTCCCGGATCAGCGGCTCCACCCGAGACAGTACCCGGCGGGTGTAATCCGCCGGGAGGTTGGCACGTATCCCCGGATAAGCGGCCTGCCCTTCGCCGGAAAAGGCCGCCCATTCACTGGCGACCCGTTTGAGAGGCTCCAGGTCGCCCAGCACATAGTCCAGCACGATCACCGGGGTCTGCTCGTCACCGATGCGCACCACGGAAGCATCCACCTCTCGACTTATCCGCTCCAGCGCTGTTGCACCCGACATGATCACCTCTCAGCCGTTGGCCGCCTGGGCCATGGGCATCTTGCAGTAATAGTCGATAAACGCCTGATGGGAAGGCAACTTGGCCACCAGCTGTTCGGTCGATTGCCGCAGCTTTTTCAGGAAGTCCGCAAGCTCTTTCTCGGTCATCACACCCGCCATGGGATGGTAGGCCTTGGGCGTGATGCCCTGGCCCATCATCACCTGTATCCACGACTCTTCGCCAAACAGTTCATTTTCAATTTTGAACACCCGGGCCGAATCGCTGAACAGATCAATTCGCTGGCGCAACGGCGCCGGTATTTCCATGTTTTTGCAGTAGCGCCAGAAGGGTGTGTCGTCTCGTTCGGTGACTTTGTAGTGCAGAATGATGAAATCCCGGATACGTTCGACTTCGAGCTTGGTCTGCTGATTGAACTCATCGATGTCCGACTGGACCATCTGGCCGCTGGCCGGAAACAGTTGCACGAAGCGAACCAGGCTGCGCTGAATCAGGTGGATGCTGGTCGACTCCAGGGGCTCCAGAAAGCCGCTGGCCAAACCCAGCGCCAGGCAGTTTTTCACCCAGTGCTTGCGCCGGGTGCCGGTGCGGAACTGAATCGGTTTCGGGTCGGTAATCGGCTCGCCCTCAAGGTTGCCGAGCAGGGTTTCCCGGGCCTGCTCATCACTCATGTAGCGGCTGGAATACACCAGGCCGTTACCGACCCGATTCTGCAGCGGAATGCGCCACTGCCAACCGGCATCATGGGCGATGGAACGGGTGTAGGGAATCGGCTCGCCCACGGATTCGGTCTGTACCGCCAGGGCGCGGTCGCAGGGCAACCAGTGCGACCAGTCTTCGAAGCCGGCGTTCAGGGACTGCTCGATCAGCAGTCCGCGGAAGCCGGTGCAATCGATAAAGAAGTCGCCATCCACCTGTTTGCCCGACGCCAATGTCAGGGACTGGATTTCGCCATTGTCCGGGTTGAGGTTCACTTTCTCGATCTTGCCTTCCACCCGCTCGACACCCAGTTTTTCACTGCGCCGACGCAGGAACGCTGCGTAGCGACCGGCATCCATATGGTAGGCGTAGTTCATCCGGCCATTGGGCAGAACCGCGAACTTGTTTTTGTGAGACGCCAGCAATTCGGCACAGTAGTCACCGTAAGGATAATCAATGCCTTTGGCCTTTCCCGCCAGCCAGAAATGCAGAAAGCTGCAGGCCCAGCAGTCTTTGCCCGCATAGCCGAACGAGTGAATGTATTTGTGATCTTTCTCTCGCCAGTTTTCAAACGAAATGCCCAGCTTGAAGGTACCGTTCACTTCCGCGAGAAATTCCCGCTCGTCGATATCGAGCATTTTGTGAAAGGTCATCAGTGGCGGGATGGTGGCTTCACCGACGCCAACGGTCGGGATATCGTCGGACTCCACCAGTTTGATATCGAGATTTTTTCCAAGCGTCTGCGACAGCAGCCCGGCCGCCATCCAGCCGGCAGTTCCTCCACCAGCAATCACTATGCGTTTGATACTGTCAGTCATGGTCACCTCGGCTCACTCTGAGCAAGTCGTGCCTAAACGGTATGAAGCCCGTGTCGGCGAATATGGTTTATCAGGGAGCGGTTGTCCGGAAGCCCTTGCAGCAGCTTCCGGGTTTGCACCCCGTTTTCATGGAAAGCGGTCTGAGCGGCGGCTCCCGATGACCGGACCCGGCGCTCCAGCGCCTCCGGGGCGGTATACTCCGGGCGCATGCCATAAAGGATGTACTGGTAGCTGGCCGACGGAAACAGCTCGTCCCGGTACAGGCTGTCGCAGGTCCAGGGGCTGCGCGAGCGCCACAGCAACAGCTGCTCGGCCAGCTCATCGGGCACACTCTCTTCGGCCCGGTGCGCTCGCCAATAATCGGAATCCTCACGGGTGCTCAGAACATAATGCAGCTTGAGAAATCCGATGATGTTGTCCCAGTGGCGGCAGAAGCGTCGATTGAACCGACGGGCCACCACCGACATTTCCTCCCGGTTTTCCGGCATCTGCTGGACCAGGAACTGGGCCGAGCGCTCCACCAATACCAACGCGGTGGCCTCCAACGGCTCGATGAACCCGGCCGACAGACCAATGGCCACACAGTTGTTCTGCCAGAACCGTTCGCGGTGCCCGGGATCAAACTGAATCAGACGTGGGGACAACTCATCCAGTGTCGCACCGGAGTCCGTCCCGCGTACATAGGCCTCCAGCCGCTCATACACCCTATCCTTATCGATATGCGCGGATGAAAACACGGCGCCGACACCGCGCCGGGTCGGCAGCGCAATATCCCAGATCCAGCCATCGGGATGGGCCGTACTGAGGGTTTGCGATGCGACGGGGCTCAGCTCGCTTGAGTAAGGTACCTGCACCGCCAGTGCGGAATCGTTGAACAGTACCGGGCGCTGACTGACCCAGGGAACCTGATAGTGTTGTCCGAGAAGACGGGACGCCATACCGGTGCAGTCAATAAACAGGTCCCCAGCAAGGGTTTCGCCGGACTTCAGATGCAGGTGTTTGATATCACCATTATCCCGGGGCTGAACACCGGTCACCTCTCCCAAGTAATGCACCACGCCCAGATGTTCCACACAGTGGCGCTGCAGCAGGCGGGTAAATTTACCGGCATCCAGGTGATAGCCGTAGTTCAGGTTGAACGCGTACTCCGGGGTCGCCAGTTGCTTGGGTGCCCGTCCGTCGTCACATACCGCTGATTGCGGGCTGACCGCATAGGCGAAGGGCAGGTCCCGATGGGCGTAGCGCCAGTGCTCCGCCAGATTCAGGCGTCCGTATCCGGCAGGCAGCGTGAACGGATGATCATACCGATCGCCGTCGCCGCGGCACCAGTTCTGAAAGCGTGACCCCTGTTTGAAACTGACATCACATTCGCGGATGAACTCGGATTCCGACAGACCGATGGTCCGCAGGGTTTCAAGCATCGAGGGCCAGGTGCCTTCACCGACACCGATGGTCGCAATATCCGGCGACTCCAACAACGTGATCCGTCGATTGGGTCGGGAGTCAAGACGAGCGTCGGCGGCCAGCAGGCCCGCAGTCAGCCAGCCGGCGGTGCCGCCGCCAACGATGACGACGTGTTCGGTCGGACTATTGTGCACGCTCATGGTGGTTCCGTGATTTGCGCTCAATCAGAGCGCGCATTTTGCCCATGGACGCAATGGTCATATAGATGGGCTCCAGGTAGCCGCGCTCGTGCAGGCTCGCGACCTGCTCCGCGCTCAACGCTTTGAGTCGCTCTTCCTGAATGGTATAGAAACCCATCAACTGGCCGGTGGTGCCGTCTTCCAGAGTGATATCCATGGTTACCGGCTCCAACAGCTGCAGCTCGGTCAGAGTATCAATGAAGGCGATGTCGTGCTGGTGCCAGACATGAATGGCTTCCAGCATACCGGACACCCGGTCCAGATAATCGGTATTGGCCCCGTGCTCTTCGAACAGACGGGTGCCGGTTTCAGTGTTGACCTTGGGGTGCTCAACATCGATGTGCATCATGCGGCGCGGCTCGTCGCCGTCATCGCCGGGGTAGGTGCCGATGGAGAAAGGCACCCGCTGCATCATCAAGGGGATGTAACCGGCATCCCAGCGGTCATCCTGAAGAAAAAGGTTCTCTTCCTGCTCAAGGCCAAACAGAGCCACGGCAAAGAAGCGCCCGCTGTTCGGGTCTTTTTGAAACAGTATGGGATAGTGAGCCTGTACCGCGCGAAATTCCGGGGAAAAGGTCTGCCCCCACATCACCGCATCGCCGTTCTCGGGCCGGAAGCGCATGTCCACCCGCAAATCACGGTGTTGTTCACTGTTCAGTAATACGGTTTTCACCTAAAGGCTCCTCGTTTTTTGTGCTTATCGTAATAAAGGCTCAGAAATCAACAGATCAGAGACAAAAAAGCCGCCCGATAACGGCGGCTTTCCTTGCATCGTCAGGGTGACAGCCCCAACCGGCGCTGTCACCCCAGACATCGGCTCAGGCTTAGAAGCTGTAGCGAGCGCCGATGTTGTAGCGAGCGTAGCCCTGGTAGAAACCCAGAACCTGCTCATCAGCACGGCCGAAGTTGCGACCGCTCTCTTCGGTGAGGTTCAAGCCCTCGAAGAAGACGGACAGATTATCGGTCACGTCGTAGCTTACGTTCAGGTCCACCTGACTGTACTCATCCACATAGATCGGGTTGTTGCCCGTTCCGGAAGCGGTTGAGGCCAGGAAAGAATCCCGCCAGTTGTAGGCAATCCGCGCCTGCCAGCCGTCTTTTTCATAGAAGGCAATCAGGTTGGCGGTATCACTGACACCGGTAATCGCAAACTGCGGGTCACGCAGCACCATGTTGTCAAACTCGGTGCTTTCATCTACCAGAGTGTAGTTGGCAATCACACCAAATCCAGTATCCCAGAAGTTATGCTGAACCGCCAATTCCCAACCGTCAATGTCGACAGTCTGGTCAGAGTTGGCCGTTTCAGTCACGTCAAACGGAGAGTTGGGATCCTCACCGGGAATACCGACAATGATGATATTGCCGCTTCCGTCCATATAGGCGGTTTCGGGATCAGGGAAGTTATCGAAGATGTACTGGCGAATAGCGCCCACATCGTTCGGCGCGATACCACTATCGATGGCCGCTTGGGCGCGTTCACCCAGTGCCGGATGTGGGGTGTTGGCCAGAGGCGCTTCTTCACGCACCACACGTGAACCCAGGAAGTTTTCCACTTCTTTCTGGAAGTAACCCACGGACACATAGCTCGCTTCCCCGTAATACCATTCCGCCGACAGATCGAAGTTGTCAGACTTGAACGGCTCCAGACCGGGGTTGCCGCGGCTGGCGGTACCGCCATTGACCCGTACACCCTGGCTGTAGCTGGTTCCACCACGCAGGTCCAGCCAGTTGGGACGAGCGATGCTCTGGCCGTAAGAAGCACGCAGGATCACATCCTGAACCACTTCCAGGCTCAGATCCAGCGAGGGGAGCAGGAAGTCATAGTCACCGCTATCAATCACGGAGTCAGCGTCGCCGACAGTCGGCATGGTGAACTCGTTCGCGGCTACCCACTCGATCGGACCGTAGCTTTGGGCCGTCGCTGGAGTGCTGACTTCGGTCGACTCATAGCGAACGCCGGCATTGACGCCCAAGGGCATTTCGGCCACAAAGGTATCCCAGTTGAACTGGACGTAGGCGCTATCCGAGTCTTCATAAATCTCATTGAACTGATCCGGAGCGGCAGCGCAGTAGAACGAACCACCTTCGGCACAGTCGGCCGGACCGGAGCCGTCATCGTAATTGGCGGCAGCGAAATCACGAACATCCTGGAAGTTGAATGCAAAACGCTCATTCAGCGGCATGGTATTGGAACCGCCCAGGAACGCCATCTCTTCCGAAGTGGTGTCCGCATACTCTTTGTCGAAGCGATCGAGGATTGTCTCACGGGTGAAGAAGTCGGCAGGCATATCACCGGCCTCACCCAAACCACCCCAAGTGTCACGCTGGACGTTGGAGAAGGCTGAGCGATAGTCGCTTTCAGTGCGGGCAATACCGAACTGCAGACGCATGGCGTCGTTGAATTCCCACTCACCGTCGAGCTGAACCTGGTCGATTTCGTGCTTCATCTGGCTGTTACGGAAGAAGCTACCGGACACCTGCAGGTCTTCTGTGCGCAGGGAGCTTCCGCCGGCACCGTCGACGATATCCAGGATCAGGACCGGCATATCACCTTTGACATTCAAGGTGGTCTGGTCACGCACATAAGCGGAAACCGCGATACCGACGCTGTTGCCGTATGGGTTGTTAGGCCGGGCTTCTGCCTCAGAGCTATGCACATCCAGAGACAGAGTCAGCGGATCGATGGGATTCCACTCGACATTGAAGCCGACGGAGTTGTTCTCGTAGAGTGAGGACTGCTCACCGACACCAAACGGCAGGTCACCGTTGGTCATGTCTTCGGAGTACAGCAGCGGAGTCTGAACCGAAGGCGACTCATTGTCAGTGAAGATGGTGCTTTGACCGCCAAAGTTGAACCAGCCACCTACGTCGTTGTACTCAGAGTCGATCTCGTTCTGACTATAGGTATAGTCCAGCGTGGTGGTCAGATCTTCGTTGGGCGCAAACTGCAGGGTCAACTGACCGTTGGTCCGCTTGCGCTCAAACTCGGTAAAGGCGTAGCCCATCTGTTGCGGTGTGGAGTACACATCTTCCGCTGCCGGCTGGTTCTGGTGATTACCGTTGGCGAAGTCGACGCCACCCCATTCGTTGGTGACACCGGGGGCACCGCTCCAATCCTGCACTACTGTGCCCGGGAATGAGCGCCAGCCAGTACCGATTTGAGCGGCAGCGGACCCGCCTTGGCGCTCCTGGTAGCTGGCAGTGACTGCCACACCGAACTTACCGTCGGCATAGGTATCGGTGAAAATGCCGGAGATTTCCGGGGTCAGCTCACTATCCACCGATGATTCATCCATAACGCCCTTAACGCCGATTGAGGCGCGAGAGTCCAGCTCCAGCGGACGCGGGGTCAGGATATTGATGGTAGCACCCATACCACCCGGGGGAACGTCGGCGCGGGCGGTCTTGTACACTTCAACGCCGGTCACACCTTCCGAAGCCAGATTGGCAAAGTCAAAAGAGCGGGAGCCGGAGGCGACAGTGGCTTCCAGAGTCGCGCCGGGCATCTGACGACCGTTCAGAGTCACCAGGTTGAAGTCCGGCCCCAGACCACGAACGGTCACTTTGGCCCCTTCACCGTCGCGACGGTCGATCGAGACACCGGTGATCCGCTGAAGCGATTCAGCAAGGTTGGTATCCGGGAACTTACCGATGTCTTCGGCGGAGATCGCATCCACGATACCGCGGGAGTCCCGCTTGATATCCATGGCACGAGTCAAACTGGCCCGAATACCGGTAACCACGATTTCTTCCAGCATTGCCTCGTCACCGTCTTGGGCGTGGGCACCGCTGGCCAGGCCGACCATCGCGGAAGACGCGACGACGGAGGCGATAAGCTTGCGCTTGAAACTGCTGTTGTTGGTCATATGCGAATCCTCAAACCGTTATAATTTTAATCTTGCCGATGCGGTCGATGAGTGACGACCGCTCATTTGACACTATCCTCGCATCCCGCAACTTTCGTCGTCCCACTTTGCCGAAACACCCCAAGGTGGCCTGTCTCACTTTACGTTTCGTAAAGCGAGACACCCTTTCAGCCCCCGTGTGACGGCACTTTCCGGATACCGAACGCCCCCGGGGCGACCTTCAGCCGAACCCCGTCCGAGAAGCTTACGATCCGCTCTGTATCCCCAAAGTTGTAGGCCAGATAGGTCGTCTGTACGCCCGATTCAAAAACCACGGCGGCCGGATAGTCGGCCGTGACCTGGCCGGACCCCGAACGCAAATGACCCAACTCCGTCCAGGCGTGTAACCACTGATAGGTATGGGCCCGGGTCTCGCCTCCCTCCGGCGCATACTCAAAACCGGTCTCGGTCATATCCGCCAGTGCCGCCTCGGCGTCGGTCATCGCCCAGATGTTCCACCAGATATCCCGCCAGTGCCCATCCCTCAGACCGGAAGGCTTGCCATTGCCGGACTCACTCAGCCCCAGAGCCACATAGTCAGCCAGGTAATCCGGGTACTGCCCGAGGTGAAGCACCAATGGGCTGAGCGGCAGCCCCTGAATGCCCAGAATGTGGGCATGAGCCTCGCTGAACCAGGTGGTAAACACATGCCCGGCCCCCCAGACAATGGAGGTAGTGAGTTTGTCGTAGGCATCGGGGAAGTTCCGGTAGATCGCCGGGCGCTCGCGATAGCCGTCAATGTCATTCCAGTACTCCCAGAAGGCGGCGGCCGTGGAGGCGTGCAGGTAAACGCCCCGCTCCACCAGCTCTGGCTGTTCGGTCACCAGCCCGTACAACACCACGGCGCCGTAGGCCGTGGCCGCCTCGGAGGTCGACTCATTGTTATTTCCGAGCAGATAGTTGGCGGCCCCCGATGCCCAGGAGAAGCCGAGAGCGGGATCGAAATACCGCAGGTAGGGGAACTGAGGGTCGTCACGACCCGCCGCAAAGTCCCGGATCAGCAACTCGACCATGGGGCCCCAGCGGTCTTTGGCGCACCAGCCCGGGTCGACCCGACATATCTCCGCGGCGGCACGGACAAAGTAGCCATAATGAAAGTGGTGATCGTTCAGAGCCTGGTGGGTACCGAACGACTCGTGCACCCCCAGCACCGTGTTCCAGCGGTCGTCATAGACAAAATACCGGGCCTGCTCGGCGGGGTCGGCGGTAAACCAGTCCTCCAACTCGGATTTCAGCCAATCAATCAGACGATTGGCCTCTGGCTCAAGCCCCTCTTCCCGGGCCAAAAGGGCCAATTCGGCCACCTTGCCGTAATTTTTCCCCGCGAAATAGGTGTCGGTCGCCTGGTTCCAGTCCTGCGGGTCCTGGGCCATAAAGTCATGCACCAGTGCCCGCAGCCGCTCCGGGTCATAGTCACCCAGCCCGGAGGGGAGCCCGGGAAGAACACCGACAGAGGGCAGCTCGTACGCGAAGCCTCCCGTCACTGCAAACCGCATGACACCCCGGGCACTGCGCACCTCGTAGTCGGTAAGCGCTTGCTTACTGTTTTTCCAGTGCAGTGGCTGAAGCCCCGCCAGGGTTCTCACTGGCTCATCCCGGTATCGATACTGATGGGAGACGGTCACCCGGTAGCTGTCCGGATCGACCTTGTAGTCCACCTCAACCTCATCCACGGGCTGCCGGGCGTGGGCGATAAAATCGCCAATCATGGCGGCCGACGGGCCGGATTCCGGCGCCGGGAGCCAGGTCAGGGTGAAGTGGCTATTGCGGCTGGCGGCGGTGATTTCCGAGCCATTGACGCCGGTGAACTCGGTCGTCCCATGTCCGGTCAGCAAAAAGTGGTTCAGGTTTCCCGCCACATCGGTCCAGAGCCCCAGAGTGTTGCCCTGCCGATAGAAAATGCCTTTGCGCTCACCGTCCGGCTCCAGGGTCCGGATCTGCAGGTCGCCGCGAAACACACTGAGGTACACATAAGGGGAGCCCTGCACGAACGTCGCCGACATCACCGGGCGGTGGCCATTGCGCCACTCCAGAGACACGGTGCCATCACTGTAGTCCCTGACATAGGCATCGAGGCGATCAAACTGACTGTTGGCAATGGCAATACCATCAAACACTTCGGCCAAGGGCTCGGGCACCGGGTAGGTCACACCCTTTTCCTGGACTCGCAAACCGGCGGGTATGCCCATCAGCCGCATCCCGCGCTCGGTGATTCTGGCCATCAAGGGGTCCGGCGTGATGTGTCCGGGGCCGTCGGGATCATCCACCCCGTGCGCACCAAAAAAGGTGACATTGCCCCACCAGCGGTGGGCCATGGTGGGCTCGCGGGCGGCCGGAGCGACGACGCTCGGCTGCAACGGCAGTGGCTGCACCATACCGCCACAGGAGGGAACCTGCGCTTTCACCACCCCGGCGCTGGTCAGCCTGGCCTGCTCACGCTCCTCCTGACACTGGTAGCTTTGTGGCTGAACGCTGAGGCTCACCGAGCCGGCACCATGCTCCCCCGGCGGCTGGCAACCCGCCAGCACAACGCCCAACACCACTACACTGAATACCACTCTCGCCCGTGACACGTCGCCCTCTCTATTGTTATGTACCGCCGCCGGAGGTCCGACGCGGGTAACCGGTTTACCGGCCTTGGAGGACATAGAACCTGAAAGGGCGTAGCTCGTCGCCCCACTTTACACTTACGTGAAACTGGGACATCACAAGCGGAAAACGGGAAGGATTCAGAGAAGTGAGACGGCGGGTGCGGCCTTGGGCCTTACTGCGCCCTACGGGGGCTCTGGTGGGCGGATCGGCCCGACGGATCAATGGCCTACCCCGGCAGTGGGTGTAGGGCGGATAAGGGCCGCAGCCCGCATCCGCCGTTACTTGAACACTACTGCCGGATCAACTCAAACTGCTGATTGGTGCTGTCGGCACTGCAGGTCCACTGAACGATATTGGCCCCATCCCCCTGACTGCGGGCCTCCACGTCCAGACACTTCTCGCTCTGCCGACCAATGATGCGCCAGCGCCCTTCGCCCGCGCTCTGAAAGCGGAACTGCTGGTTGTGGCCGCCCAGATACTCCCAGAGCATCAGATTGGCGCCATCGTCGGTGGACAGGCCTTCCACATCCAACGCCCGGCTAGAGGCATTGAGTGGCGAAATGCGGTGGTAATCGCCATCGACCGGGGAGATATCCCACTTTTGACAATCGTTGTTCAGCCAGCTCCACTGCTGCACATTGGTGCCGTTTCCGGTGCCGCAATTGGCCACATCCAGGGTCTTGCCGCTGTGCACCGGCACAATGCGATAGATGCCATCCACGGTGCCGTTGCTGCCGCCCCCTGAACCGCCGCCGGGCGCGGTGCCCACACTATCGCAACCGGAGACATTGATGCTGGAACTGTCTGTGCGCACCAACTGGCAGTTGGGGTTGCCGTTGGAGACCGAGCCGCTCAACACATGGGTATCTGAAGCGTCCTCCAGAAAAATGCCGTGGGAGGTGGTGTTGGCGATATCCACATAGTTGACGGTGGTGCCATGGCTGTCCGAAACGCTGAAAAAGCCCCGCCCGGAGTTGCGCGAATAAACACTCTGCACGCTGACATTGGGGCCGTTATTGTTGGCCACCCGGAAGGTCGCATAACCACCCCCCTGATTGTTGTAGTGGCCGGTCACATTGCCCACGGTGCCGTTGCGGGAATTGTTTAGCAGCAGGCCGCAGCCCCCGTTGTTGGTGACCGTCACATCGCCGATGGTGAAACCGTCAATCCCGTAGGTTTCCACCCCATGGCCCTTGGCTCCATTGATGTTGATGTTGCCCGCAATGGTCAGGTCAGTTGCTGAGCCGGTGGAATCGTCCACCCGGATGCCCAACCCGACCGGGCTGTTGTTGCTCAGGTCCATGGTGATGTTTTCCAGGGTCACATGGGAGCATCCCCGGAACCAGATACCGTAGCGCGGATTACCGGTCACGTGCAGGTTGCGTACCGTGATGTTGTCGCGACGATCACAGTACACCGGCACCACCAGATCGCCGCCGTTGGCATTGACGGTGTGTCCGTGAAAATCCAGTGTCTGACCGGCACGGGGCCGGATGGAGTAGACATTGCCCCCATCGGGGCCACTATCGCCGGAGTTGCGAATATTGACCGTACCGGAGCCCATATTGTTGATCGCGGCGTTGATCGCATCGAAATAGCGGGAACCGTCATACACCGTATTGCCATCCACCCGAGCCAACCAATTGCCATTGGTGCGGGTCACTTCGGCGTCCGCCCAGAGGCTGGGCGACAGGAATATCAGAAACAACAGAACAACCAGCGGCGAGCGCCGCAGACGAGATAGGAACATAGATTCTCTCCAGTTTTTATTGCCGTTATGGTGGAGACGCTGACGCGTCGGTCCGACGAGAGATACCGCATGTGAGGACTGCCAACCCCACTCAGGTCGGGAACCATGAACCTACAAGAGTTTTCCGCTAACTTGTATTACATTACGCTCAAAATGCGAACCATTTCACACATTATAAATCACTAAAGCGCATAAATAGTCATATAAGGGCATGAAACCCAGTCAATTCCGTCAATATCGCTACCAGACAAGCGCATAAAGCAGGTGCATAAACACCACCACTGCGGTCAACTGCCAGCGCAGTTGGGGATATCGCGCCGGGTACTGGCGATCCACGCCCGCCAGATATTCAAACAGACGCAACCCCAAAAACAGAGCCGCCTGGAGCACGAGCGCTTCCGGGGGACGCAGGAACGCAAAACCGACGATGCTCGCGACCGGGAAAGCCACCGCCACTAACGCCCGGCGCGTGGGATGTGCCGACTGGTACAATACCGGCCAAAGCACACCGGCCATAAAGCCCAGAATCAGAGCGCTGTACAGTTGAAACAGGCGTAACGCCTGACCGGTCTCAATCAGGCCCAGAGCGGACAAGGGCGGCAGGAGCACAAAAGGCAAGAGCCCCAGATAGCCGAGGCGCTGGATGGCGTTCAGACGTTTGATAAACGACAGGTTCATTCAGGTTCTCCAGGGAATCGGTGGTGCGGGCAGCGGATCACCCTCGTAGCCGGGTACCTTGCCAAAACGCTCACTGCCCGCTTCCCACTCATCCTGAGCCTCGGTGATCTCCTCCCGGCTGTGCCCGACGAAGTTCCACCAGATCAGAATTTCTTCCCCCAGTGGCTCTCCGCCCAGCATCAGCAGGCGGGTACCCGCCGTCAAATGGACGCGTACTTCATCGCGACCACCACCGATATACGCGAGGTGGTTGGCGGCAAACGCTTCACCCTCCACCTGAATATCGCCCTCAAGGGCGACCAGACCGTATTCGAAGTCAGGTCGCAAACTCAGAGTCAGATCACCGGCCTGCTCCGCCAGAAATTCCACCGCGACCAGCGGACTGAAACTCAGCGTGGGTGCTTGACGGCCGGCGTACTCGCCCACCAGCAGCGTCGCCTCGACATCCCGCTCCTGCCAGCGAGGCAACTCCGGGTAGTGATCAAACCGCGGTGCCGTATCTTTGTGCGCTTTGGGCAAGGCAATCCATAACTGAGCGGCGTGCATCATCGGCTCTGGACCGGTGGCCTCTTCGGTATGGGCAATGCCGTGACCCGCAGTCATCAGGTTGACCTGCCCCGGGCGAATCACCTGCTCACTGCCGAGACTGTCCCGGTGCAACACCTCCCCCTGAATCATCCAGGTAAAGGTCTGCAACCCGATGTGCGGGTGGGGCCCGACCCGAAAGCCGGGGGCATCCTCCGGAAAGCGGCTGGGTCCGGCGTGATCGAGAAAGCACCAGGCGCCGATGGTCCGCCGCTGTCGGCGCGGCAGAATCCGGTTCACCGGGATGCCGCCCACATCCGCCACCCGGGGCGTCACGATCTGAATCTGATAGCGGCCATCGACCTTCGGACACTCCAGATTGGATTCCGGGGCGGTGGGCCATTCAGTATTGGTCATAAGCGAGTCCTGTTCAGTTGGGCGCGCGTTGGGGGCCTGCTATAGTCTACCCCTATTTCCATCAACGGGATCACTTGCGCCAGAGGTCACCATGTCAGAGACACCGCACACCATCCGCTGGGGCATCATCGGCGCCGGCGATGTCTGCGAAATCAAAAGCGGGCCGGGCTTTCAGAAGGCGCCAGGCTCGGAGCTGGTCAGCGTCATGCGCCGCAATGCGGCCAAGGCGGAGGACTTTGCCCGGCGCCACGGTGTCCCCCAATGGACCGACAATGCCGAGGCGCTGCTGAGCGATCCCGATATCGATGCCATTTATATCGCCACGCCTCCCGCCAGTCATAAAGATTACGCTGTTGCCGCACTGGCCGCCGGAAAATCCGTGTATGTGGAAAAGCCGGTCGCGCGCAACGCGGCCGAGTGCGAAGCGATGATTGCGGCCGAGAGCACCTCAAACGGCAAGCTTTGCGCGGCTCACTACCGGCGGTTTTTACCGAGCTTCATGAAGTTGAAGGCGTTACTGGACGAGGGCGCGATTGGGCGGCCATTGATCGTTCGGCTGGATATGCTGCAACCGGCGGACTCAGCGTTGATCGCCAACTCTGAAGAGAACTGGCGCATTGAGCCGTCCATTGCCGGTGGCGGTCTGTTTCACGATCTGTCTCCCCATCAATTGGACCTGATGCTGCACTGGTTCGGTCCGGTGTCCCGGGCGAACGGGTTTGGCACCAATCAGGGCGGTCACTACAAAGCCGATGATTGTGTACACGGCTGGGCCGAGTTCGACAGCGGCGTGGTGCTACAGGGGCGTTGGCACTTTGCGGTGCCGGAATCCGAGGCGCGGGATCTGTGTGAGGTGATCGGCACCGAGGGGCGGATAACCATCAATTTTTTTGGAGAGCAGGTATTGAGGCTTTTCAATAAGGATGGGGAGCAGACTTTCCGCTTACCCAACCCACCCCATATCCAGCAACCGATGATTGAGCAGGTGGTGCGTTATTTTCAGGGAGAGCGGGACAATCCGTGCAGCATGACGGAAGCGCGGGATGTGATGGCGTTGATGGATGCGTTTGTGCGGTGATAAGGCCGAAGGCCGCATCCGCCGCCACAAAAAAGGCGGCCCGCTTACGCGGCCGCCTTTTTGTTTCGCGTGACGTGAACGATCAGTCGTTCGCGCGCTGCTCCAGAATCTCTACAGCCGGCAATACTTTACCTTCGACAAACTCCAGGAAGGCGCCACCACCGGTGGAGATGTAGGAGATCTTGTCCGCCAGGTGCCACTTGTCGATGGCGGCCAGAGTGTCACCGCCGCCGGCGACGGAGAAGGCGCTGCTCTCGGCGATGGCGTCGGCCACGACTTTGGTGCCCTTGGCAAAGGCATCAAACTCGAACACACCACAGGGACCATTCCACAGAATGGTTTTGGCGTTCTTGATGATCTCCGCCACGCGCGCCGCGGTTTCCGGACCGTAGTCGATGATTTCTTCATCGGCGCCGATCTGATCGACCTTCTTCACTTCGGTCGGCGTATCATTGGCCCAATCATCAAACCCGGCCGTGGTGGTACGCACGTCAGTGGCGTAGATCACTTCGGTGGTGTTGGTCAGACGCTGCGCTTCGGGGATCAGGTCTTTCTCGTGCAGGGAGTTACCCACTTCGTAACCGGCCGCGGCCACAAAGGTGTTGGAGATGCCGCCACCGACCACCAGGGTGTCGGAGATCTTGGATAGCGAGTCCAGCACGCTCAACTTGGACGAGACCTTGGCACCACCCACGATGGACACCAGCGGGCGCTCCGGGTTATCCAGTACCTTGCCCAAGGCATCCAGCTCGTTGGCCAACAGCGGACCGGCGCAGGCGACGGGCGCGTACTTGGCCACACCGTGAGTAGAGGCCTGGGCGCGGTGTGCGGTGCCGAAGGCGTCCATCACAAACACGTCGCACAGCTTGGCCATTTTCTTGGCCAGCTCGTCGTCGTTGGCCTTCTCGCCCTTATTGAAGCGCACATTCTCCAGCAACACTACGTCGCCGTCGCCCATATCCACACCGTCGACCCAATCGCGGATCAGGGGGACGTCTTTACCCAGAGACTCGCCCAGCGCCTTGGCGACCAGTGCCAGGGAGTCTTCCTCGCTGAACTGGCCCTCTTCCGGACGCCCCAGGTGGGACATCACCATGACCTTGGCGCCCATTTCCAGGGCTTTCTTGATCGTGGGCACGGCGCCGTCCAGGCGCACGGTGCTGGTGATTTTGCCATCGCGAATCGGGACGTTGAGGTCCTCGCGGATCAGTACGCGCTTTCCGGACAGGTCCTGGTCTTGCATTCGTTTTACGGTCATGAATGGCTCCAAATTCGTTGCATTCTGGGTGGCCGTCGGGTCTGACAACCACCCCGGAAAAAAATAGCCCGACTCGGGCGAGTCGGGCTAATGATAGCGCATTCGCGCCCGGCCGTCGCCGACGCGCGCTCTCGCGAGGCGCTCGGGGAGCGGCCGGAACCGCTTACAGCAGGCTTTCGGCGGTTTTGGCGATGTTTTCCGCAGTGAAGCCAAAGTGCTTCATCAGGTCGCCACCTTTACCGGACTCCCCGAAGGTATCCAGAGTCACGGTAGCGCCATCCAGGCCCAGGTACTTGCGCCACTGGTCGCCGTGGGCGGCTTCCACCGCCACCCGGGCGGTGACGCTGCGCGGCAGCACTTCGTTCTGGTATTCCTTGCCCTGCATATCGAACAGGGTGGTGCTCGGCATGGACACCACGCGCACCTTGCGACCTTTCTCGGTCAGCAGGTTGGCGGCTTCCAGGGTCGGCGCCACTTCGGAACCGGTGGCCATCAGAATGACTTCCGGCTCGCCGTCGCAATCGCTCAGGATATAACCACCGCGGGCAATCGCTTCCACCTGCTCGTCGGTACGCTCCATGGCGGGCAGACCCTGACGGCTGAAGACCAGCGCGCTCGGGCGATCCTTGTTCTCGACCGCGAGCTTCCAGGCGGTGGCGGTTTCGGCCGCATCACAGGGGCGCCATACGTCCATATTCGGTGTGGCGCGCAGGGTGGCCATGTGCTCAACCGGCTGGTGAGTCGGACCATCTTCGCCCTGACCGATGGAGTCGTGGGTGTAGACAAAGATGTTCGGCAGCTTCATCAGAGCGGACATCCGCACGGCGTTGCGGGCATAGTCCATGAACATCAGGAAGGTGGCGCCGTAGTGAATGAAACCACCGTGAGCGGTGATTCCGTTCATCATGGCGCTCATGCCAAACTCGCGTACCCCGTAGTACACATAGTTACCGGAGGCGTCTTCTTTGGTGATCGGCTTGGAACCGTCCCAGATGGTCAGGTTGGAACCCGCCAGGTCGGCGGAGCCACCCATCAGCTCGGGCAGAATCTTGCCGAAGGCTTCGATGGACTTCAGCGACGCCTTCCGGCTGGGCATATCTTCTTTCTTGGCCTGGCACTCTTTGATGAACTCGTTCGCTTTGGCGGCGAAGTCGGCCGGCAGCTCACGCTTGATCACGCGGCGCTCAAATTCAGCGGCCAGTTCGGGGTGGGCTTTTTTGTACGCCTCGAAACGCTCGGTCCAGCTGCTCTCGGCGGCCTTACCCTTCTCTTTGGCGTCCCAACCTTTGTAGACTTCGTCCGGAATTTCAAACGCACCGTGTTTCCAACCCAGCTTCTCGCGGGTCAGGGCAATTTCATCATCACCCAGGGGCGCGCCGTGGGAGGAGTGGCTGCCCGCCTTGTTGGGCGAACCAAAACCGATCACGGTTTTGCAGCAGATGATGGTGGGCTTGTCGGTTTCAGCGCGGCCGGCTTCGATCGCCGCCTTGATGGCCGCCGAATCGTGACCGTCTACGCCCGGCACCACGTGCCAGCCATAGGCTTCAAAACGCTTGGGGGTATCGTCGGTGAACCAGCCTTTAACCTCACCGTCGATGGAGATGCCGTTGTCATCGTAAAACACGATCAACTTGCCCAGGCCCAGAGTACCAGCCAGAGAGCTGGCTTCGTGGGAAATGCCTTCCATCAGGCAGCCGTCACCGGCAAACACGTAGGTGTAGTGATCGACAATGTCGTGACCATCGCGATTGAACTGGGCCGCCAGGCTCTTCTCAGCCAGCGCCATGCCGACACCATTGGCCAAACCCTGACCGAGCGGGCCAGTGGTGGTTTCAACACCGGGGGTGTAGCCCAGCTCCGGGTGGCCCGGGGTTTTGGAGTGCAACTGACGGAAGTTTTTCAGTTCGTCGATCGGCAGGTCATAGCCGGTCAGGTGCAGCAGAGAGTAAACCAGCATGGAGCCATGACCGTTGGACATGATGAAGCGGTCGCGATCGGCCCATTCCGGGTTCTGCGGGTTGTGCTTCATGAAGTCATTCCACAGGACTTCGGCGATGTCCGCCATACCCATGGGGGCGCCGGGGTGGCCGCTGGCGGCTTTCTGGACGGCGTCCATACTCAGGGCGCGAATCGCATTGGCTAGATCGTTACGAGTGGGCATGTTTTGAATAGCTCCTTCGATAATGGTTGGGTGTTCTGGGTTTTACCGGCCGCTGACGGCCCACCGGGCAATGGCGGCATGGGCCAAGTTGATTCAGCATCTGGGCCAGGATCTCTGGCCTCTGCCGGCTTCAAGTCACGCTGGCTCGGACTCCGGTCGCGTCGATTCGGAAGCGTCAGGACACGGGGTATTCATCTGTGTTCTTGGGGTCTCTGCGCTCACAACGCGGATTGTACGGCTCTTGTATGACGCTCGGTCGTCCCGACGATCGGACCCACCTGGCTGAGCTGGCCGCTAATTGTATGACATTTGGCGGAGAATTTTAACTGTTCCGCCCAACTTTCACTGCATTGATCATAAAGCGCGCTATTTTCCCCTACCCGAGGCCGACAGTAAAGCCTTGTTATAGTTTTTATGACTATTAAGGGCATTGCCAACCACCTATATCAAAATATTTTGATATAGAACCAAACCCCTGCTAAACTCCCTCTCCATGAATCAAGCCCAGACTCTCCCTGACCCGGACACCCTTGCGCCGGACGCACTGCCCCAGCTGCTCAAAGCCGCCGGCGATTCCCTGCGTCTGGACATTCTGCGGGTCATGAAACGGGACTCCTTTGGGGTGCTGGAGCTGTGCCAGTTGCTGGATGCCAAACAGTCCGGTATGAGTCATCACCTGAAGGTGCTGACCAACGCCGGGCTGCTGGCGCCGCGGCGGGAGGGCAACTCGATTTTCTACCGGCGCGCCTACCTGGCCCCGGACAATCCCCTGCAGACTCTGCAGCAACAGTTGTTCGCGACGCTGGATCGGGAGCCCCTGCCGGCAGCCTTGAGCGAGCGTTTAAAAGCCCTTCGCGGTGAGCGAGCACTCGCTTCACAGCATTTTTTCGCGGACAACGCCCACAAATTCCGCGCCCAGCAGGACCTGATCGCCAGCTACCCGGTGTACGCCGAACAGGTAGGGCAGTTGCTGGCCAATACGCCCCTGCCGGACCACCATCTGGCATTGGAAGTGGGCCCGGGGGAAGGCGAGTTCCTGCCGGTGCTGGCCCGGCGGTTCAAGCATCTGGTGGCGCTGGATAACGCGCCCACCATGCTGGAGCGCGCTCAAGCTCTGGCGGCCGAACGGGGGCTGAGCAATGTCGAGTTTATTGGTGGCGACACCCGGGCCCTGAAAGCCCATAAAGTGCTGGCCGATTGCATCGTGGTGAACATGGTGTTGCACCACACCCCGTCACCAGCGGACATCTTTCAGGACCTGAGCTCCGCCCTGGTGCGCGGCGGCGCCCTGCTGGTAACCGACCTGTGCCGCCACGAGCAGACCTGGGCCCGGGAAGCCTGCGGCGACCTGTGGCAGGGTTTCGAGCCGGACGATCTGTCCCGCTGGGCGTTCGATGCCGGCCTGAGCGAAGGGCAGAGCGTTTACTTCGCTTTGCGCAATGGTTTTCAGATCCAGTTACGACAATTTTTTAAGTCCGTTAATCCGTTACAACCGTAAATAGCATTCACGACTTTGACTGTTCACGACCTTGATATAGGAGCCGCCCATGGCTGAGTACTCACTGTTTACCTCGGAATCCGTATCCGAAGGCCACCCGGACAAACTAGCGGACCAGATTTCCGACGCCGTGCTGGATGCGATTCTCAAAGACGATCCCAACGCCCGCGTTGCGGTGGAAACCCTGGTCAAAACCGGCATGGCCATCGTGGCCGGGGAAGTGCGCACCTCCACTTACGTGGACCTGGAAGACCTGATTCGCCAGGTCATTCTGGACATCGGCTACAACTCCAGCGACGTGGGTTTTGACGGTGCCTCCTGCGCCGTACTCAACGCCATTGGCAAGCAGTCCTCCGACATCGCCATGGGCGTGGACGAAAACGAAGCCTCCGCCAAAGATCAGGGTGCCGGTGACCAGGGCCTGATGTTCGGCTACGCCTCGGATGAAACCGACGTGCTGATGCCCGCGCCGATTTACTTCTCTCACCGCCTGGTGGAAAAGCAGGCCGAGCTGCGCAAGAACGGCACCCTGCCCTGGTTGCGCCCGGACGCCAAGAGCCAGGTGACCCTGCGCTATGACAACGGCAAGCCGGTGGCAGTGGATGCGGTGGTGTTGTCCACCCAGCACAACCCGGATGTCAGTCAGAGCCAAATCCGCGAAGCGGTGCGTGAAGAAATCATTAACAAGGTGCTGCCCGCCGAATGGCTGCACGCCGATACCCGGTACCACATCAACCCGACCGGCCAGTTCATCATCGGTGGCCCGGTGGGTGACTGCGGTCTTACCGGCCGGAAGATCATTGTCGATACCTACGGCGGCATGGCCCGTCACGGTGGCGGCGCCTTCTCGGGGAAAGACCCCTCGAAAGTGGACCGCTCCGCCGCCTACGCCGGTCGCTATGTGGCGAAAAACATCGTTGCCGCGGGCCTCGCCAGTCGCTGTGAAATTCAGGTCTCCTACGCCATCGGCGTGGCCGAGCCGACCTCGATTTCAATCAACACGTTCGGCACTGGCAAACTGCCGGACAACGAAATCGCCAAAATCGTACGCGAGCACTTCGACCTGCGGCCCAAGGGCCTGATCGACATGCTTGACCTGAAGCGCCCGATATACCGACCCACCGCCGCTTACGGACACTTTGGTCGGGAGCTGCCGGACTTTACCTGGGAGAAGACCGATAGGGCCGAGCAGTTGAAGAAGTATTTGTAAACGCGTGACGTAAGGTAACGGCGGATGCGCTTCGCTTATCCGCCCTACGCAACCTCTGAGGTATCCGTAGGGCGGATAAGCGCAACGCGCGCATCCGCCATCACCCAAACCGACACTCGCACCAAACCGAATTCCAACGCTTAACCGGAGCTACACCATGAACATTGCTGCCAACTTCACCGACTACAAAGTCGCCGCCAAAACCGCCGAACAATTCCAGAAAGACGCCGACTGGGGCCGTCGCGAAATCGACATCGCTGAAGGCGAAATGCCCGCACTGATGGCACTGCGCCGCAAATACAAAGCGGAAAAGCCGCTGGCCGGCGCCAAGATCATGGGCTGCATTCACATGACCATCCAGACCGCCGTGTTGATCGAAACCCTGGTGGAACTGGGCGCGGAAGTACGCTGGGCCTCGTGCAACATTTTCTCCACCCAGGATCACGCCGCGGCCGCCATCGCCGCTGCCGGCATTCCGGTGTTTGCCTGGAAAGGCCAGACCGAAGAAGAGTTCTGGTGGTGCATCGAACAGACCGTCAATAAAGACGGTAAGGTCTGGGACTCCAACATGATTCTCGATGACGGCGGCGACCTGACCGGCCTGATGCACGAGAGATACCCGGAGCAACTGGACAAGATTCACGGCATCTCTGAAGAAACAACCACCGGTGTGCACCGTCTGCTGGACATGCTGAAAAAAGGCGAGCTGAAAGTCCCCGCCATCAACGTCAATGATGCAGTGACCAAAGCCAAGAACGACAACAAGTACGGCTGCCGCCACAGCCTGAACGATGCCATCAAGCGTGGCACCGACCACCTGCTGGCCGGTAAAAAAGCGCTGGTCATCGGTTATGGCGATGTGGGCAAAGGTTCGGCCGCTTCACTGCGTCAGGAAGGCATGATCGTCAAAGTGACCGAGGTCGATCCGATCTGCGCCATGCAGGCGTGCATGGACGGCTTTGAAGTGGTCTCCGCTTACACAAACGGCGTCAACTCCGGTAAAGACGAAGACATCAACCACGCGGTGCTAAGCAACACGGACCTGGTAGTCACCACCACCGGCAACGTCAATGTCTGCGATGCGCCCATGCTGCGCGCCCTGAAAAGCAGCGCCGTGGTGTGCAACATCGGTCACTTCGACAGCGAGATCGACACCGCCTATATGCGCAAGAACTGGCACTGGGAAGAGGTAAAGCCGCAGGTGCACAAAATTTACCGGGACAAGGACAGCAACGATCACCTGATCCTGCTCTCAGAAGGTCGCCTGGTGAACCTGGGCAACGCCACCGGTCACCCCTCGCGCATCATGGACGGCTCCTTCGCCAACCAGGTACTGGCACAGATGTACCTGTACGAGCGCAAGTTCGCCGACCTGCCCAAGGACCAGAAGAAGGAGCACCTGTACGTGAAGGTACTGCCCAAGAAGCTGGACGAAGAAGTGGCCAAAGACATGGTCGAAGGTTTTGGTGGCGTGATCACCAAGCTGACCCCGCAGCAGGCCGAGTACATCGACGTGCCGGTGGAAGGGCCGTTTAAGCCGGAAAGCTATAAGTATTAATTGAGTAATGGTTACGGCGGATGCGGCCTTCGGCCTTATCCGCCCTACGAAAGTCTGCGTAGGGCGCGGTAAGCGAAGCGCACCCGCCGTAACCCAACCCTGAATCTACGAAAAAAGACCAAAGAGCACCACCCAAAATGACCGACACCGATCAACCCCAACTAAGTTTCGAATTCTTCCCCCCCAAAACCGACCAGGGCCGGGAAAAACTTCTGAACGTACGCAAGAAGCTCTCCGAGTTCGCCCCGGACTTCTTCTCCGTCACCTACGGCGCCGGTGGCTCCACGCGCGATAACACCAAAGGCATCGTCAAGCACTTCAAAAGTGAAGGCGTATCCGTGGCACCGCACCTGTCCTTTGGCGGTGATGACGAAGCCACCATCATTGAACTGATTCAGGAATACCAAGACGCCGGTATCGACCGCATCGTTGCCCTGCGCGGCGACATGCCCTCCGGCGTCGGCGGCGGCTACCAGATGGTATACGCCAATGAACTGGTGGCCTTTATCCGCAAGCACTTTGGCGATCACTTCCATCTGGAAGTGGCGGCCTACCCGGAAATCCACCCCCAGGCCAAGAGCTACGACGACGACGTCAAATTCCTGAAAGGCAAGTTCGATGCGGGCGCCAACAGCGGTATTACCCAATACTTCTACAACCCGGATGCCTACTTCTACTTTATGGACCAGTGCCACAAAGCGGGCATCACCCAGCCCATCGTGCCCGGCATCATGCCCATCATCAGCTTCAAAAACCTGACCCGTTTTTCCGACGCCTGCGGCGCAGAGATTCCCCGCTGGATGCGCAAGCGCCTGGAAGCCTACGGCGATGACAGCGACAGCATCAAAGCGTTTGGTGAAGAACTGGTGACTGAGCTGTGTGAGACACTGCTGGAGAACGGAGCGCCGGGCCTGCACTTCTATACGATGAACCAGTACGAGCCGGTAGCCAATATCGTCAGGAATCTAGGCTTGCAGCCAGAATAAAGCGTGGCACGGCGCCGGTGGTAGCCGGCATGTGGTGCCAACGAGAGTGTCGGGTTGCGGAGGATGCGCGCTTATACCGCTGCGCTCGGCCCCACGAATACTACGGCAGGTAATTGTCGGGTTACGGCCTTCGGCCTAACCCGACCTACTAAAACGTCACTGCCCAGTAGGTCGGATTAGGCCGAAGGCCGTAATCCGACACCAACACCTAACCTACACCAACAATCATAACGTCACCTTGACTCTAAGTCGGCGGATCACTAAAGTCCTCCACCCATTTCCAGCCAGGACTCTCCCGTGGACACCATTCAGCAACTCCTCGACGCCTTCTTCAGTTTCAAAGCCTACGTCATGCTGCCGGCGATCATTTTTATTATCGCCCTGGCGGTCCGGCTGCCGTTCAAGAAGTCTCTGTTGAGCACCGTTGAGCTGGCGGTGGGTTTTGCGGGGGTCTTTATCGCCTTTGACTTCTTCGTGGCGAACATCAAACCCGCGGTGGAGCAATTGATGGTCATTCGCGGCCTGGAGTACAACGTGCTCGATGTGGGCTGGCCACCGTTGGCCGCCATTACCTGGTCCTCACCGCTGGCGGCGCTGTCCATTCCGTTGATTCTGTTTCTGAATATTTTCATGCTCGCGGTGGGCTGGACCCGCACGGTGTATATCGATCTGTGGAACTATTGGCACTTCGCCCTGCTCGGGGCACTGGTGATGGCCACCAGCGGCAGCATGGTGTTGGGGCTTTCAGCCACGCTGTTGTTGGCCGTTTACTGCTTCAAGCTGACCGAGTGGACCGCGCCGGATGTGGAGCGCGAACTGGGGCTCAAGGGCGTGTCGGCCTCGCCGGTGTCGGTCAATGGCATCGTGCCTTACACCGCCTGCATCAACTGGGTATTTGATCGCATTCCGGGTTTCAACCGCCTCTCCTACAATCCAGAGAAAGCCGCCATCAGCCACGATGTGCCCGGCGCCGACGAGGACGGCCAAGACAGCTCCGAGAAGGATCACTCCATGAGTTGGCTGGCGTTCTTCAGTGAGCCGATGGTCATCGGGGTGCTGATCGGGCTGGTGTTGGCCTTTGCCGCTGGCTACGACACAAAGCAGACATTGGAGCTCGCGGTGCACATCGCCGCGGTGATGTTCCTGTTGCCAAAGAGTGCCGGCCTGATCGGAGAAGCCATGATGCCGATCACCCACGCGCTGCGCGTTCAGGTCGAGCGGCGCTTTCCGTCCCGCAAGAATCTCGTGGTCGCACTGGATACCGGTTTTCTGATGAGTCACAAGTCGGTAATTGTCACCGGCCTGATACTGATGGTGGTGGCGGTACTGATCGCCCTGGTTCTGCCGGGCAACCGGGTGCTGCCTCTGGGCGACTTGCCCAACCTGATTTCGGTGATGTCGATTTCGGTATTGATGTTTCGTGGCAATGTCATCCGCGCGGTACTCGCGGGCATCCCCGTCATCATTACCTTTCTGTTGATTTCCACTCACCTGGCTCCGTTGTACACGGAGTTGGCCAATCAGACCTCCGGCTTTGATGCCGAGGGCCTGGGCCTGATTACCGCCTTTACCGACGGCGGCCATCAGGTACGCTACCTGTTGCTCCAGCTGTATCAGGGCAACCTCTGGGCCGTCGGCGGCGTAGTGGTTCTGGTAATGATGATGGTCTTCACTTGGCGGCGCTGTAAGGCGTTACAGCGCCGCTGAGCTGATGACTAGGAAGACAGAGCCCGAGCGATGGATCGCTTGGGAACAATCGGCACCTCGCGATGCAGGCGCTCGGCGATATCGTCCACCGCAATGACACCCCGGATATGGTGCTGGTCACGGTCCAGCACCAAGCAGTGTGTCTCACCCGTTTCACGTAGCACTTGTACCAGATCACCCACCGTCGCCGATGTTAAAGCCTCTAAATCCAGCGCCGGAATTGAAGCCCTGGGTAACATCAAATCGCCTGCGGTCAAATCACCACGCTCGACGCCCTGCAGCGTCTGGGCTACCAGAATGTACTGTTCGGAAAGACGCTCGGCTGTCAGTAGTCCAATAAACTCCTGCTGAGCATTGACCACCAACTTACAGCTCACACCTTCCATAGCCATCAGGCGGGCAACGCCCACCGCAGACACACTGGATTCAACGGTGTGGGGTTGATGAGCGCGAAAGTCGGTCATCAAATCCAGCGCGGGTGAGTGTTCAGTCAGATCCTCAAACTCTCTGGGCTTAACCAGATGATCCACAGGATCTAGTTTGTATATGTTTAACGCTTTCATGAAAATTACCTCCGAGACGGGCACCACCTATGGATGCCAGCCAAGATTCGACAATGGGCTGAAGCCCAAACTTTAAAAGATCAATCGAATCACAAACGGACCGGCGAGGCCCGGGCAGGAGGACGCTCCGAGGTTCGAAGCAGGAAGGGCGAGGGCGGCAGGCTTTCACCCACCCCCGACTGGAGGGCAGCCACCGGCCAAAGAAACACGGCAGAAGAGCCATCGTCCGAATCCGTGTCAAACGATGACGCCGAGAGACCAGCGCTGTCCAGGGCCACATCGGCAAAGGCTTTCCCGTTCTCATACCCCCAATCGGCCACCACGGGGACCGAAAGGCTAGCGCTCAAAAGCAGCGCGAGCAGCAGAGTGAACAGGGAGCGATTTACCATTTAAGTTCCGTTGGCCAGTTCAATATGGATCCATCTACGCTAGCGGAGCCTGCGCAAAGGTACAAGCGCCTTAACAACACTTTATGTTAGATGAGGGGCCCACGGCCAAAGTTCAATCCTCCAGCCACAGCCTGAGTAAATTATTGCGGCTGCGACTCAGGCGATCGAACTGCTCGGTTTTTCCGTGGGCATCAAACTCGGTGCGCAGCGCGGTATCCAAGTCCAGCAGAATTTCCCGCTGTTCACTGCGCCGCACCAGACTGCGCACCCAACCGACCACCGCCATCCGCTGCCCGGTGCGAACCGCCTCCACCCGATGCAGGTAAGTGGTGGGGTACAGCAGCAGATCCCCCGCATCTACCTTCCAGGCCCGATCCCCTGTGCTGTCCTCCAGCACCAGCTCGCCCCCCTCGTAATCGGCGGCGGGTGTCAGCCCCAGGGTGAACGACAGATCCGTGCGCTGGCCGTGAATCACTGCATCATCCATGTGGGACCCGTAATGCATACCGGGCCCATAGCGATTGATCAGGATTCTGGGAAAGCTTTTGGGCAGCGCCGCACTGGCAAAGAGGGGGTGCGCCCGAAGCCGCTCCTCCACCAGACGAACGATGGCCGCACGGGTCTTGTCATCCCGGGCCTGTTCATTGCGCTTGACCGGTTTGGCCGCCCAACCGGCGCTGGCGGCACCATCGTCGAAGGCCTGAGAGGCCAGCCGCTCTTGCACCGCAGACAGGGTGCCGGCGTCGAGCACATCTTGAATGTAAAGAATCATTGCATACCCTATATTGAGACTCACTCTCATTTATGCCAGAATCCGGGGCATTATGCCACCCTTTCCAGAATGGGAGCTCTATCATGAAAGAACAACGCAAAGTCTGGCTCGGCCTAGGCGCCGCCCTGCTTGCCTCCAGCGGCGTCACCAGTCAGGCGGCCGACAGCACGCCCTTTGACCATCACGCCAGCCAGCAGACCCTGCAGGTGGCCGCACTCGCCGGTGAGGGCGGTGAAGGCGAAGGGGGTGAGGGAGAAGGCGGTGAAGGTGGCGGCGCTGCCGACCTGACCAAAGACGACGCCGCCTACCTCGGCCAGTTGGGCCTGGTGCGCGGTCACCTGTGGGTGGGCGTGCAACTGTACAAGGCCGGCCACAAAGACATGGCGCTCACCCACATGAAACACCCCGGTGATGAGTTGTACGCAGGATTGAAGCCCGCCTTCGCTGCTCGCGATGAAGAGGGCTTTGCTGAGGCGCTGAGTGCTCTGGCCGACGCCGTTGAACAGGGCCAGTCCGTTGAGATGGTCGAGCAGCGTCACCGGGAGCTGGAAGCGGGCATTGCCGATGCCGAGAATCTGCAAAATGCCAGCCTGAAAGTCGCGCTGGCCAGTATCGAGCGCATGGTTCGCACTGCGGCTGAGGAGTACGCCATCGGCGTTCGCAACGGCGAGATCGTCAACGCCCACGAATACCAGGACGCCTACGGTTTTGTCGAAGCGGCCAAGGCTCGCCTCGCATTGCTGAATGATGTACAGCGTCAGGAGAGCCCGGACGCTGTGGCCGAGGTGGAGACGCAGCTGAACGCGGTCGCGTCACTCTGGCCCGCGTTGGTACCCGAGGGTACAGTCGAGGGTGATGCCAGCAAATTGTACGGCGCCGCAGCGCGGATTCAGTTGGCGGGTTGGGAGCTCGAGTAGGTTTCTGGTTTTGTGAAAGACGGCGGGTGCGCTTCGCTCCGAAACGTCGGACCGACCCGCCCTACGGATAGCTCTGAGGTTGGGTTGATGGTGGACAAGCCCGAGGTGCGTCATCCACCCAACCGCTGTCCGCCATACAAAATCAACCCCGCCCCACCGATACACACCAACGCCCCAAGGTAATCAAACAGCTGCGGGGAGCGGTGCTCCAACAACGCCATCCAACCCAGCGACGCCGCAATATAAACACCGCCATAGGCGGCAAAGGCCCGCCCGGCCAATTCGGCATCGGCCCGCGTCAGGAAAAACGCAAACAGGCACAACGAAATCACACCCGGCACCAACCACCAGGCGGAGCGATCCAGCCTGAGCCACATCCAGAAGGTGTAACAACCGGCGATTTCCGCCAGAGCGGCGAGGATAAACCAGATAAAGGTCATTGCCCGCTCCCGTCCTTGAGCACACCGCTTCTAATGCCATCGGAGCCCACTGGGTCACTCTCCCAATTCGGCGGGGGTAACGGACCGACGTTGCCAGAAGTAATGAAACGCCCCCACAATATGCAGCAATAACAACGCCGGGAGCACGTAAAGCCCGGTAATGACATGCAGCACTTCCACCGGCTCATGGATAAAGGCCAGGCTCTCCAGCGGGATCAGCACCGTGAACCAGCCAAACACATTGACACCTTCATTTTCGGTGAACAGGTACAACGGGCCGGTAAAAACCTGCAATACCAGTAACCCCAATACGAGGCGATGCACCCACCATGCCAGCTGGCGCTGCCACGGGGTTTGCCCCTGAGTGGGCGGAAACCCCTGGTGCACGCGGTAGGCCGCCCGCCAGAGCACAAACCAGAACACAAAGAAGCCGAGGCTGACGTGTACCGACATGATGAAATCTTCGGCACTGTCCGGCGCCGCTGACGCCAGCAACCCCAGAATCAACATTGCCATTACCAGCAACACGGTAATCCAGTGGTTGATCACCGAAATCGCGGAGTAGCTTTCCCGCCCACTCGTCTGTATCAAACTGCTCATATCACCTCCTGATCAGAAAAAATCGGTTCCGTTAGGTATAGCATAGTCAGACAAAGGAAATATGATCGTTGAGGATAAAAGCACCTACCAAAACCAGAATTACACCGCCCAACACCTCCGTTCTTCGCCCGAAAGCTGAGCCTATACTCCGACCCACCATTACTCCGGTCGTCACCATGAACAGCGTTGCCAAACCGATACAACCCGCCGCGAACAGAATATTCACCTCAACAAACGCTAGCCCGACCCCGACAGCCAGGGCATCAATGCTTGTTCCAACCGCCGTTAGCGCCAGACGGATGAATGAGTGCCGTTGAATAACCGCCTCTGGTGTCTCCTGATGTTTGCAACCTTCGATCACCATATGCAAGCCGAGCCCAGTCAAGACCGCGAAGGCGATCCAGTGATCCCAGTTTTCCACCAGGGTGGATGCGCTACGCCCCAGAAGCCAGCCTATAATCGGAGTGATGGACTCAATCAGACCAAAAATAACGCCGGTGCGAAGCGCTTCAGAAAAACGCGGGCGGTGTAAACTCGCCCCTTTCCCAACCGCGGCCGCAAAGGCGTCGGTCGACATGGCAAAGGATAGCGAAAGAAGCGCAAGAGGTGACATTACTAAATATCCAGTTCGTAAGCCATTCACAGGTTAAGATCAGGGGGATGGGCAATGTACCATATCGCCCCCGACCGATCATCACTCAGGCCCACGGAAATCCAGCAACCTCAAACACACCAGCTTATTCAGAAGTGGGCAGTTCGGACAATTTCTCCTTTATCTCGGCTCGTCTGCCTTCATCCGCCAAGGGTCTATCCGGGCGGCTTTCGGCCTGAAATGCCTTCTGAAAATAACGACGAGCCTCACCATGGCGGCCCTGGTCCATGAGGAAACCCCCATAAAAATAGTTGGGATCAATGCCATCGGGATTGATGGCAAGCGCCTCTTTAAGGTAGGCGTCTGCTTTCTCGTCGTCACCAAAGCCGAGGGGCCATCCGGGCACCTGGTAGTAAAGGCTGCCCAGTGATGTGTAGGCCGACCCTTGTAACGCGGATGCATCGATCGACAACGCAAGCTCAAAATCGCTACGGGCCACTTTCACCAACTTCAGGGCACCCAGACCTCCCTTCGCCCCAGCATAAGTGCTCAACACAATCCCGTGCCAGATCAACGGCTCCGCACGCCCGGGGTATTGCTCTACCAGCGCATCAGCCTGCTCCGCCAAGGCTTCAAAGGCCTTCTCTCGCTCGGCCTCCGGCATTTTATACTGAATCTCAGCCCAGTGATGTTGAAGGTCGGTCAGTCCGTCTATGGGTTTTTCCGCCAGTGCCCCTACAGAGGCGACACACAGCGACAGGGTCAACAGGATACGTTTCATGTCAGTACTCCGATTTGAGATACGATTGAATAATGGACAGTTTTCGGCGTAGCACGGTATCCACCACCGCCGGGACAAGGTTGTTAACAGCCACAAACAGCCGTTCAGGCCACCCCAGATACCGTCGCCCACGCTTTCGCTCAATCGTCCGTACAATCGCGAGAGCAACGGCCTCCGGACTGTCAGAACGGTTCCCCAACGCCCGGTTCATGGCTACAACAGCCGGGGAATTCATACCCGTTCTGGTCGCTCTAGGGGCGATATAACGTACCGCAATCCCACTGTCTGCCCACTCCCGGCGCAACGCTTCGGTCAGGCCCCGCAGGGCAAACTTGGTCGCGCAATAGGCCGAGTAGCCAGGGAAGCCAATACTTCCAAACGTGGAACCAATAAATACCAATTCACCATGGCCGCGCTGACGAAAGTAGCTCGAAAAGCAGCGGGCCACGGCGTAAGCACTACGAAGGTTCACTCGCCACAACCGCTCCAGCTCCTGGAGCGGAGTCTGCTCCACGGCCGCGAAAAGGCCCTGACCGGCGCAGTGAATTACGCCATCGATGTCCGGGTAGCGCTGACAGATGTCCGCCATTTGGGCCTCGACATCCTCCGACGCAAGGTCAATCCGCACGTAAGTAGAGCCTTCTGCACGGCAGGGCGTGGGCGACCGGCTTGCGAGCAGAAGGCGAGCTCCTTTGCGGGCCATTTGCTCTCCCAGCGCCTCTCCGATTCCTCCGGAGGCTCCCAGTATGAGCCAACGCTGATTACGCCAGACCACGACGCACCTCCCTGATCCGATCAGCCGGTGACGCCAATGGAACATCTCTGAGCATATCCCCATAGAGCCGATAAACGACATTGGCCGCATCAACGATCGCCCGTTGGTCTTCCCGCTCTGTGATGCCGTTCATCAGGCTTTGAAAAAATTGAAAGTGCTCCTGATCCAGGCTTCCATGAGAGTAGAGGTAGCTGAACGCAGTATCCGGCAAGTTCAAAGTACGCTGCACTTTTTCTCCCATCGGCGTTGCCACGGCCACACTCGTTCCCTCAAGCACCTGTACCATGCCAAATAGCCCCACCGGATTCCCTCGGTTGATCAGGTCGTACAAAAAAGCCACCATCAACCGGATCGGCAAATCAGGCTGACCGTTACGAACGGTATCCGGGTCGACAGCACAAGCTTTCAGATCATTGAGAATCCACTCGTGGTGGCCATACTCCTCCTCGATGTACTCCACCAGTGCTTTACGCACCGGCTCCAATCGATCCGGCAAGCGGGCACCGCAGGCCATCATCAAAGGCGCGGTATGTTTTACGTGATGGTAAGCCTGACTCAGAAAATAGGTGTAGCTGTTTATATCGAAACGACCATCCTCAATGGCACTGAAGATCGGCGCCTCGTAAAGCGTTTTTCGGCCAAATTCGGAAGCATTTTGCAGTTCATCAAAAAAAGTCATAGTGATTACTCCTGGGCGAACATTCTCGGTTGAGGCTGTTCAATGGATTGAGTGGAAAGACATTCGGCACTCGCCAGCCAGGACTCCAGGCTTTCCAGCACCAGTGCTCTCCTGATCCGGCCGTTGGATGTGACTGCGGTGGAATCTATGTTCTGGAACGGGCAAGGCAACAGATACACGTGACTCAAGCGCGCATAGTCAGGCAGATTTGCATTGAGTGCCTCAATCGCCTGACGACAATCCTCCACACCGTTGTCAGTTGGTCCCGGGTACAGCAGCGCCAATGGGTGGGGCTCCCCGTCACCGAACACCAGGGCCTGCGCCATACCGGTACTTTGGGTCAGTTCCGCCTCCAGCCATTCCGGGCTGATATTGCGCCCAAAACCGGTGATCAGCAGGTCCTTCTTCCGTCCGGACACCCATAGAAACCCGTCCTGATCCAGAAAACCCAGGTCACCACTGGCTACCGCATGCGATTCATCCACGGGCGTTTCTCCCAGGTAACCGAGAAAACTGCTGCCAGAAATCTGCAGTTCACCACCGGGGCCAACATGGACATCTACATGGTCCAGAACGCGGCCCGCCGAACCGATACGATTCTCTGCGGGTGCGTTCAGCGCTACCACGGAACCACACTCCGACAACCCATAGCCCTGGAACATCGGCAATTCCAGCTTCTCCGCTCGGCGCAGTAGCGAGGGCGATACGCGCCCACCACCAACGGCCAGGAAGCGATAACCCCGGTGCTGGAGTGCGCCCGATTCCGCGCCCTCAACCAGCACCCGTGCCAACTCCGGCACCAGAATCAACGACGTTGGTTGCCGATGATTCTGCTCTGAAAGCCAGCGCTGTGAGTCCATGCCACTACTACCGGATAACCCCAGGCTGGCAAGTCCCGGAACGGACACCTCAGCGCCTCGATAAAGACTCAAATACACGCCCGCGACGTTTTCCAGAAGCGTCGCCAAAGGTAAAACCGAAAGATGCTGCGGCAGCTCCAGCTGGCTCAATCGGGTGTCCAAAGCCCGCAGGGTGCGTCCCAGTTGTGCAGCGGACAAACAGATCCCTTTAGGCGTGCCGGTGCTGCCGGAAGTGAACGTGATTTTCACCGTGCCCGGGGGTAACACTGACAGTTCCCGCTCAACGGGAAGACGGTGCATCCAAAGGCCACCGCCAACCGTCTCGGCCACCTCCTCAGCCCGCACATCGGCCGTGGACAGCAGAATCCCGTCCAATCCTGCCGTTTCGACAAGATGCTGACGCTGCGACGGCGAGAAGAACGTCGGAACGGGCACTGAGACAACCCCGGCACGAACGCAGGCCAAATCGGCTACGACCCAGGCAACCGAGTTGTCACCTACCAGGCCAAGTCGCTGAACGCCCGAATCCATAATTGCCTGCGCAACCCCTTGCACACGATTCCATAACTGTCGGTAAGTCACCGTCTGCTCCTCGTCGCGAAGCGCCACTCGGCTCGGGTGCAACAGAGACCACCGGGCCAAGCGCTCAAGTAATTCATTCATAGTGACTACCTCAGACCGTGGTTTTTTCCAGCCAACCGGTGTGCCGCATTGCCTCGACACCACTGGGAACGTGCGCCAGCACCACTTCGGGGCGGTTCTGGTAATACGCCCCCCAGTCNTGCGCCGCCCCCTGCAGCCGCTCGGGCAANGCTGGGCCGAGTACCCTCGGTTTAACACCCATTTTTGCGAAACTCAGCCGGATCGATTGAGTTCCGGTAAAACAGATCCATTCGACACCTTGGGTAACCAACCATCGAGCAATCGCGGGAAAGAACAATCGACTGACGCCCTCAACGGCGCCGGCCAAGTGAGCGATCTCCACGACCCCTTCCCGATGGCCAAGGGCGCCTGGAGGTAGATAATCCTCAATGGGATGGTCCAGATAATCCTCAAGGAACAAAGNCTGATCTGCCGCGTGCCGTGTGCCCACCGCGGCCATAACCAGCCCGGACCGGGCGACAAGAATCAGAGGAGAGGGGACAACAAGCGACGGGCAACGCCCATACGCCGCACGAAAGCGCTGTTCGATGAAGAAGGCAATAGCGTCTGTGGCCCGTGATTCGGGATCTACCGAGCACAGTTTCCAGNCCCCCACGGGCATCAGCTCTGTGACGGACGGATCGAACAGGTCCACTTTTAACGGCAACAAGCAGGAAGATGACATCAAATGAAACTCCAGTGAGGCACTCTGTCCTGCTCATGCTAAGGGTGCTATCTTAATTAACGCTTAAACAATGCCCCCTGAATTCTTAAGCCAGAATTAAGAAAACTCTGCCACACTGGGGGCATCCACCATTTCCAGGCGCAACGCTGCTGCGGGAGGACCATGAGAATATTGCTGATTGAAGACGACTCGATGCTCGCCCAAACCATGGTCCGCATGCTAGANCAGGCACAGCACCAGGTTGACTGGATCAATGACGGCAGGAAGGGGCTGAATGCCCTGAAAGATCAAACCTTTGATATCGCCATTGCCGATTTGACGCTTCCTCGGCTGGATGGTCTTGAGATTGTTCGGCAAGCCAGAAAGGCACAATGCCGAACCCCCATTATTATTCTCACCGCTCGCGAAGAGCTGGATGACCGGGTGCAAGGGCTCGANTTCGGNGCGGACGANTATTTGACCAANCCATTTAAAATGGCAGAACTTGAAGCNCGNATGAGAGCCGTTATCNGGCGCACCGACGGCTATACCGACAACAACGTCCTGACANCNGGCNCCATTCGCCTGAATTTGGANCATGCGGAGCTTCAGGTNGGGGANAAGCGCTTCCAGCTACCCAAGGCCGANTTTCAGATCCTGCAGGTACTGATGCGCAACACGGACAGAGTGGCCACAAGGCGACGGCTGGAGGAAGTACTCTATGGGTGGGACAGAGGCGCAGAGAGCAATACGCTTGAGGTACATATTCACCACCTTCGCCAGCGCCTGGGTAAATCCGTGATACGCACGGTACGCGGCGTTGGGTACACCCTGGATAGCGAAGCCGCAAAGGACGCTGGATGATGTCACTGACTCGTACGCTCATCCTTCTGAATACAGCAATGACCTTGATTATTGTTACCCTNGCCTCGACCTGGAGCTATTGGCAAAGCAGCCACGAGCTGGAGGAACTGTTTGATGCGGAGTTGGCTCAGAATACCCGAATTGTTGAGGGCCTCGTTCGTCACTTGGCAGAGAATCGCAGCCGGCAGGAGTTACAACATACGCTGAGTGAGACTCTGGACCCCCTGGCGCTAACCGCGGACACCTCAGAGCCGGAAGAGCGTTGGTTCGAAAGTCGTGAGGACGAGATCCTATCCGGCGGCCTCGGACACCGATACGAAAAGAAAATTTCTTTTCAGGTCTGGACTGAAACCGGCCAACCGATNCTACCGAACAAGTTCGGNGANGTGGATACCCTTGCTCCCGACAAGACAGGNTTTGGGTGGCTCAGCCANTCCGANTACCGGTGGCGCACATTTACANTACACGATGAGAAAAACGGATTCTGGATTCGCTCCGTACAGCGCGAAGATATTCGGNAGGANCTGAGCGGCCACCTTGCNCTGGGCAATGTNCTTCCTATTGCTTTTGCGCTGCCTCTTTTTATCGTNGCGACACTGTGGGCGGTCCGTACCAGCTTCCGCCCGCTCCGCCATCTGCAATCCATCGCCGCCCGCCTGGGACCGGGCACCGACAGGTTTTTACCATCGAATACCGTCCCTCAGGAAGTGGAGGGGTTGGTCACAGCGCTGAACCAACTGTTGACCCGCCTTAACCGGACGATCGAGCGCGAACGTCGCTTTTCCTCCGATGCAGCTCACGAACTGAGAACACCGCTGGCGGCATTGCGNCTGCAACTGGAGAGCATCAGCCAAGACTCCCCGACCGTGGTCAATGAGCTGTTGCAGTCACTAGACCGNATGGCCCACCTGGTGGATCAGATGCTGGTCCTGAGCAAAGCCGACTCTGATTTCAACGAACACCCGGAACGCCTATCCCTGTCAGAGTGGGTTGCCCAGAGCGTGGCGGATGTCTACCCGCTGGCCCAGGAAAAGCAGATTGAGCTGCAGTTGCTCGAAACAGATGGCGAAGCCTGGATTATGGGCAACCCCACGCTGATCAACACCATGATTCGCTCATTACTGGCCAATGCCATACAGTACGGNCCTGAGAGCAGTGAAGTAACACTCACATTNAGCCNGACTCGCGGTGGGTACCAGCTTANAATCTGCGACCANGGCCCGGGCATACCGGAAGAGGANNGAAACAAGGCGCTCANCCGNTTCGTCCGCCTCGACCAGCGCCANGGCTCCGGAGCCGGCCTCGGCCTGGCAATCGCCCAGNGAATCACCGAGCGCCACGGCGGCATATTGACACTGGAGGAGCGCTCCGACCGTCGAACGGGGTTATGTGCAGCAGTCTGGCTCCCATCGTCTCCAACATAGGGGNATCACTTCCTGGCTTNAGTCAATTGCTAACAGAGCACCGTTACCCAATGATTGAGACCNAGAGGGAGGTGTAGTCAACGATCCCTACATGGCTCTGTATCGAACTCCAGCTCAACCGTTGTATGTGCCAACTCATACTCGGAAAGGGCGTGAGAAATGGCATGNTTCAACTGTTTCTGGTCTTCAACGCTGTTCAGCNCCCCGGTTCTCAGATGCACGGACAACACATGACGCTCCCCATCTAACGACCAAAGATGCAAATGGTGCAGGTCCTCGACGCCCGGCANCGAACGCAGGGTTTGTTCTACGGACTGCTTCANCTCNGGACTTGGGGACGCCTGCAGGAACAGTCTGACTGTCTGCCAGAAATTGCGACCCACATTGAANAGAATGAACAACGTAAAGCCGATAGAAAGCAATGGGTCAAGAATCGGCCAATCGACGANCATCAGAATGATCGCTACCACCAGAACGGCGACCCAGCCCAATACGTCTTCCATCAGGTGCCAGTTCAGGACGCGTTCATTCAGCGTCTTGCCCTTGCTGAGCTTGTAGGCGGCAAAACCATTGACGAGTACACCAAAGACCGCCATGCCCAGCATGCCCCCTGCCATCGGCATGGGCGGATCATCGAGTCGGGGAATCGCTTCACTGAGCACCCACACCGAGCCGACAATGAGTACCAACGCGTTTATGAAAGAGCCCAATAAGGAGAAACGACGATACCCGTAGGTGAAACTGGCCGTAGCCTGCTTACTGCTCAACCGGGCCAGCAACCAGGCAAATCCGATAGACAAGGAGTCGCCCAGATCGTGCACTGCATCGGCCATGATGGCAGTACTGTTAGTCAGTACACCACCGACAAACTCAATAATGGTAAAGCCAACGTTCAAGAAAAACGCCCAGCCGATGCGCACACCTTCGCCTCCATGACTGTGACCATGATCGTGCATCTTTACCCTCCCCGCCTCCAAAAATAAGAAATTGCCGGTCGCCCAGGCGACCGGCTCAGGCCTGGATCAAACCACCGAGTCGCCTTCTACTCCATCCTGTATGCGGACGGCACGACGCACGTCGGTCACAAAAATGCGACCATCGCCTCTAAGCCCGGTATGAGCCTCGGTTTTGAGCAGTTCCACCACGTCATCCACCAAGTGATCCTGGCACACAATTTCCAGTTTCACGTGTTCGGAAAATTCCGACGCACCCGCAATCGGGTGCGTTGCACTGCTGTGCGCCTTACTGCGTCCGAACCCTCGAACGTCCGACACGCTCATCCCGGTGATGCCGTCCAGGCGGTGTAGGGCCAACGTCACTGACTCCAGCCTACGTGTCTTTATATAAGCTTTAATCTCTTGCATGGTGTCACCTCAAGATGTTGCCTGGTCGTCGCCATTCACACGATCGGCGAACCAGGGATACAGCGCTGGCAGAATAACCAGCGTGAGAATGGTGGCGGTCACCAAGCCACCGATCACTACCGCCGCCAACGGTCGCTGTACTTCGCTGCCCGTGCCTGTAGCAAACAGCAGGGGCGCCAGGCCCAGTCCGGTGGTGACCGCCGTCATTATGACCGGGCGCAAGCGCGCCATCGCGCCCTGAACGCAGGCTTTCGCCATTGGCACACCATCGCGCACCAACTCATTCAGGTAGCTGACCAATACCAAGCCGTTCTCAAGCGCGATACCGAACAGGGCAATGAAGCCCACGGACGCCGGCACCGATAGGCTCAGCCCCGCCAGCCACAGCGATACAATACCGCCAACCAAGGCCAGAGGAATATTGAGCATGATCAACAGCGCATTGCGCAGAGAACCGAAGTTGGCGTACAGCATGAAAAATACCAGCGTCAGGGTGATCGGCACCACCACCATCAAGCGCTTGTTGGCCTGCTGCTGAAGTTCGAACTGGCCGCCCCACTTCAGGAAATAGCCCGGCGGAAGCTCCACCTGCTCGGCAATCATTCGATCCGCCTCGGCCACATAGGAGCCAATATCCCGGTCCCGGACGTTGGCCTGAATGGTGATAAAGCGCTGGTTGTTTTCCCGGGTAACCTGTCGTGGACCAACCACCTCTTCCACTCTGGCGAGCTCGCTGAGAGGAATCTGCTGGCCCTGTTCGTTGCGAACTTTCAGATCCCGAATCACTTCCGTTCGGTCTCTTGAGGACTCTTTCAGGCGCACATAGATATCAAACCGACGGATACCCTCGAACACCTGACCGGCGCTGTCCCCGCCAATGGCGATACTGATGGTTTCCTGTACATCCAATACATTCAGGTTATAGCGGGCAATGGCTTCCCGGTCCAGTTCGATGCGAACCTGGGGTGTGCCTCCCACCTGGTCCTTCTGCACGTCTTCCCCACCAGAGACCTGACGCATCACCTCGGCAATTTCCGTGGCTTTCTGATCCAGAACACTCAGATCATCCCCAAAGAGCTTGGCGGCCAGCTCGGCTTTTGTCCCGGTAAGTAACTCATCCACCGCTGCGGCAATGGGCTGGGTAAAATTGAACTTGGTGCCGGGGAAGTCTTCAAACTCGGCGCTCATTGCGGAGTATAGGCCATCGAGTGTTTCCGCCGTCTGCCACTGCTCCTTGGGTTTGAGTCCGACAAAGATCTCCGCGCTGTTTACCGGGTCGGCATGCGCACCGACTTCACCGCGGCCGATCCGGGTCACGACCTGAGTCACTTCCGGGAAACGCTCCAGCAACTGACGTTCAAACAGCGTCATGGACTGTTTGGCCTTATCCAGCGAGATGGAGGGCGCCATAGTGGCCCGAATCAGCAGATCCCCCTCGTTGAATCGAGGCACAAACTCGGAGCCAAGACGAGGCCCAACAGCTACACCGACGGCAAGTACCAGTCCCGCGATGGTCACCCCAATCCAGCGGCGTCGGATAACGCCCTGCAATAGCGGTCGGTAACCACGGGCGACAAAGCCAATCAAACCACTGGGCTCGTCTGAAGCCTGTTCTGACTTCGGGCGGCGCATGATCAAAGAGGCCACCACCGGAGCCACCACCAGAGCAAAAATCAGCGAGCCCACCATGGCCAGAGAGACCGTGTACGCCAGCGGCCGGAAGGTGGCCCCTTCCACCCCCTGCAAGCTGAACAGGGGCAGGAACACCACAATAATGATGCTGATGGCAAAGAGTATGGGCCGNGCTACCGCCTGNCTGGCCCGCGCCACNATGTGCANNCGCGACTCNTCCGCGGANGANTCGCGCAACAGTCGGTCGATGTTCTCGACCACCACNACGGCGCCGTCCACCATCATGCCGATGGCNATGGCCAGACCNCCCAGNGACATNAGGTTTGCGGAGATACCAAACCANTTCATGGCAATCAACGCCAGGCANACCGAGAACGGAATGGACAGNGCCACTACCAGGCTNGGTCGCCAGCCCCCCATAAAGGCGAGCAANACNATCGCGACCAAAACAATACCCTGAAGCAGTGCATTGGTCACGGTGGAAACAGCGGCTTCGACCAGTTGCGCCTGATCGTAGTAGGGGCTGACTTCGATCCCTTCCGGCAAGTTGGCATTGATCGTCGCCAACTCTTCTTTCACCGCACCGATCACATTGGAGGTGTTGGCGCCAATCAGCTTTAACACCATCCCCACCACGGCTTCGCCTTCACCATCCTTGGTGGTCAACCCGCGACGGATTTCACCACCAATGGCCAGTTCGCCCAGTTGATGCAGATAGACGGGTATACCATCAACGCTTTTGACTACAATATTGCGAAGGTCATCCAGGTTTTTTGCCAGCCCCACGGAGCGAACAATATATTGCTCGTCGTTCTGAATAATAAACTGAGCCCCCGCATTGGCATTATTCGCCTCGATCCGGCGCTTGACCTGCGGTAAAGAAATGTCGTACCGCAGTAATGCCTCGGGATCAATTCGCACCTGAAACTGCTTGACGTTACCGCCAATGGACAGCACTTCAGTCACGCCCTTGACCGTCTGCAGGTTGAACTTGACAATCCAGTCCTGAATTTCCCGCATTTCGGTGCGGCTGTACTCACCACTGGTATCTTCCAGCACATAGAACAGAATCTGTCCCAGACCGGTGGTAATCGGCCCCATGACCGGTTCACCAAACCCGTTCGGAATGGCCTCTCTGGCCTGCTGCAGCCGCTCACTGACCAGTTGTCGGGCGAAGTAGATGTCCGTGCCGTCCTCGAAATAGATGTTCACCACCGACAGGCCAAAGTTCGACACTGACCGAACGTGGTCCAGCTTCGGCAAGCCGTTCATGGCGCTTTCCAGGGGGTAGGTCACATACTTTTCCACCTCTTCGGGTGCGAGCCCCTCCGTCTCTACAAACACCTGTACCAACGAGGGTGAAATGTCCGGGTAGGCATCCACCGGCAGGCTCCGATAAGCGGCATAACCGCCAATCACTGCGGCCAGTGCAATCACCACCACCAGCAGCCGGTTTTGCAACGCCGCTCGAATAATCGCTTGCATAAAAACCTCCGAATGCTAGTGGTTGTGGCCCGATTCGAATTCGCTTTTGAGCAAATCCGCTTTCAGCGTGAAGCCGCCTTTTGCGACGTATTGTTCACCGGAAGCGAGGCCGGACCGGATGACCACCTGGTCCCGATCTTTTGCACCCAGAGTGACGGGCCGGGGGTGCCAACGCTCACCCTCCCGTACAAAAACCACCTCGCGGCCCTGATATTCGATGACCGCCGTATGAGGCACCACCACCTCGGCCTGTGTCTCGGCCAGCGTCACCTCAGCCTCAATAAACATGCCGGGGCGCCATTGGCCCGACGTGTTATCAAGATATACCCGGGCCAGGCCGGTGCGTAGCTGTTCGCTGACCATGGGATCGAGATAATCGATTCGGGCGTTGACCGGTTCGGGACCGAACGCCGTGCTGAGGCGCACCGGCTGACCTGTCTCCACACGCCCAATCTGCCGTGGGTAGAGCGCAATATCGACCCAGAGCGTGGAAAGGTCCGCCACAACGAACGCGGCGTCGGTGGGTTGAATCTGTTCGCCCAGTGTTGCGGAGCGATCAATGACCGTGCCGCGAATCAGGGACTTGAGCGGAAAGCGCTGCAGGGTCTGGGAGCTCTCGCCAACCGCGAGGGTATCGCCGGCCGCAACGGAATCACCAATCCGGGCACTGACATCAACAATCTGGGCCGGGTAACGAGGGCTAACCTGAGCCACCGCTTCTTTGTTCAGGCGAACTTCTCCTGGCAGAGACACGGTCTGACTTACTTTTCCGGGGCCTGCAACTTTCACTTCTCCACCCAACGCCCGGAGCGTTTCGGGATCAACCGAGGCTCCTTGCTCTTCGTGGCCTTCATGCCCGCCATGCTCCTCGTGGGCTCCTCCGCCCGCTTCATTATGGGCTTCTTCCCCTTCTCCATGGGCTTGGTGATCAGATTCCCGCTCACCGTGGTTTTCCTCCTCACCGTGGCCCTCGTGCTCGCCGTGCTTTTCTTCGTTATGGGTTTCTCCTTCCTGCGCTTGTTCGTGCTCGTGATCGTTGTGNTCGGTTTGCTGAGCCTGTGCATTGATGCTNACCCCGGACAAGGGCAGCGCGATACTGATCATAAAAATCCAGACGGATGCTAACGGCTTCATGATTCACCTGCTTGTTCTTTAGTAAAACGGGTTTCGGGTTCGTAGGGTTCACTGACCCCTTCTATTGAGTCGGGAGTCAGACTCCATTGCCCGGTCAANCCCGTGCCAGTCAGTTGTTCGAGAGTCACCAGCGTCTGGTGNAAGTTGANGGCCGCCTNGAGCGCATCGCGCTCTACCGCCAGGCGCTCTTGCCGGGCATCCACCAACTCCAGGTAGGTATAGAGCCCTTCCTGATAGCCACGGCGAATGCTCTCAAGGGCGGCGCGCGCGGAAGGCAATGCCTCNCCTCGCAGGCGAAGCGCCGTGNTACGNAACACTTCCANCTCCTGNTACANCCGCTGGATTCGGGCCATCAANTGCACCCGAGTNGCTTTCTCTTCCAGTGCCAGTTGCTCGTACTCGGCCTGACGGGCCCGGACTTCGCCCTGGTTTCGATCGCTGACGCCGAGCGGCATGGACAGGCTCAGGGTAAAGGCGTGGTCGTCGGTTTCCCGCACCTGCNTGACGCCGACNCCNACNCGAAGGTCCTGCCGGCCACGGGCCCGGGCCAACTGCANTTCCGCTTCNCGCAGTCGCCGTTCNGTGATATAGCGGGACAGCTGNGGAGANTCTTCCAGGTGACGGCGNACNCGGCTGAATTCCGGCAACGCCACCAGGTCGTAAAGNGCGGCGCNAACCCGNTCGAAATCCGGTTCGGTCTCGCCCCACTGCGCGGCNAGCTCGACTCGGGCCGACGCCAACTGCTGCTGGGCCGACTCAAGGGCCAGCTCCGCCCGAGTGACCGCAATGGCCGAACGCTGAAGNGACGCATCGCTGGTGGTTCCNGCCTGGACNCGCCGCTGGATGGTTTCCCGGCTTTCCCGNGCCAACGCCAAAGAGAGNTCGGCCAGTTGGATGTNNTCCTGGGCTTCNGCGACACTCAGATAGCGACGTACCGTTTCCGCCAGGACCTGCCAGCGAACCTGACGGTACTCACTATCAACCAGGTCAGTGCGATAGCGNGCAACGTCTTCCCNCTGGCCGCGTTTACCTCCCAGCTCGATCAGTTGACTCAGCACCAGCGAGGNTTCGGCCGANNCGGTACCGCTAAAACGNCCNCTGCCGCCNATATTTTCCACNTCCACGGCCAGCTCCGGGTTGGGCCTCAAGCCCGCCTGAAGTTCACGGGCTTCNGCCGCTCGGCGACGATANGGAAACTGCGCCAACTCGGGGTGNCGCTCCAGGGTATAAGCCAAGGCNTCATTCAAGGACAGAGGCTTTGGCGCCGCNCNNGCGGGCACAGCGGNCNAGGCCNNCAGNAGCGCAATNANCCCNAATAGNCCCCTCCGCCTTGACGGAAGGGTNAATAGAGANAGAAACATGTGTTACCTGCCTGATGNTTCAGAAATAGACACGGGCCGACTCATNCCGGNCNAATCGNCGGGCCNACAAGTCANCGCTTGATCACTAAGGTGTCAAATCAGGCTATGGGAGGTGGCACATCGGGTGCCATAAAGAACTGCGGAGGTAGGGGCAANTGCTCCGCCTGCCAGCGGTGNCCGNTCGGNCGGAGGGAGCCAAANTCACCANTGGCGACAAAGAACAGATGAGCGTGGGCGTGACAGCTGTGGGCGTGAACGCAGCTTCCACCCGGNGGATGAGAATGCTCGGAGTGAGAGTGTTCTGAGNGATCGGCATCGACGGCGCTATCNGCATNCGCNANCTGNTCNANNGCCNNNGNNTCTCCCNNCNCCAANTCATGCCANTCCGCNGCNAACACCAGGTTCGCGACNGCNACCANCATCANAAACAGGATCAGGGNGCNTCTNNTCATGNCAGNNNAGTCTANCTGCTAANGACCANNGANGACAAGCACGNCCACANGGTCAANAGCNCNNTGCACGCCACTNAATGACGNGNAAAGTGCCGATCAGACATGGTTGAACAGCGCCTGCACNTTCTGTGCGCTCTGTTCGTANANCCGAACCAGGGTTCGGTTGACGGTAGACAGGTCTTGTTTCATCGCCAGGCGNCGCTCCAGCCGCTCNATGACATCNACCACCTTNCCAAGACCGCCNTCTCGGGNCAACGCGGCGGCTTTCACATCACTGGAAATATCCAGCGCATNCAGAAACGTCGGCAGATCAACGCCCAGCATCACNTCCGCNCCGGACAGCAGCCCGGCCAGGAACGCCCGNCCGGAATCCAGCGGTTTACCCCGGTAGTATTCAGACAGCGCGGCNCAGGCCTGNGCNCGCACCAGAATCAACCGCACCTTTTCCGGCGAGCCACCCTGCAGGGAAGAAATCAGCAATACCCAACGACGGATCGCCAGGATGCCCATGCGCATGACCACCTCTTTGAGCGAGCTGACTTCCTGGCGGGTTTTGTAAAGGGGGCTGTTGACGATCCGGATCAGACTCACCGACAGCATCGGATCTTCGGACAANACNTGGGTNATNCGATCAATATCGGGTTCAAGTGCGTACAGAAGTCCGATCAGGCGGGCGACATTCAATGCGGCGGGGCTGAGTTTCTTTCCGTGAATGATTTTCGGGCGGGCAAAGAAGTAGCCCTGAAACAGATCGAAACCAGCGGCATAGAAACGTTGATGATCTTCGGGTGTTTCAATTCGCTCGGCCAGCCAGCGCACCGGGTAGTGGGATAACTGTTTGCGGTAGGTGAGGGCCTGATGAAAGGGGGTTTTCTCCACATCCACTTTGATGATGGAAGACATGCGCAACAGGGGTTCCCACTCGGGTTTGAACTCAAAATCGTCCAGCGCAAAACTGAAGCCGCGCTGGTGCCAACGCCGAACCGCTTCGATCACTTCCGCGTCCGGGTCGATCCTCTCTACCAGCTCCACCACGACCCGACCCGGGTCGATGGGCAGAAACGCACCGGAACACAAAAAGCTGCGGGACACGTTAATAAAAGCCGGGGCCTGATAGCGCTTGATCTGATCGCTGACGCCCGTACAGAAGTTGAACAACAGTTCGTTGGTCGCGTTGCGCTCACCGACATCAAAGGCGGTCTGGCCCTCGTCGTTTCGATACAGCAGCTCCACACCGGCCACTGCATTCTCTCGGTCGTATATGGGCTGTGCTGCCAGAAGAACATTCAGTTCACTGTCGGAATCGTCTGCCGGCAAGTCGGGGCCATTCGCCATTGGGAAACTCTAATGTAATTGTTGTCTTGACGATGTGAGTATACGTGCCAGACAGACCCCTGTCGCCCCGGTGTCGGTAAGTTTAACAGGGGCACCCTCGAGGTGCCCCGGACCACCCAACGCGACTAAATCGTCAAGGTGATCTTGCCAAAGTGTTGGCCCGACTGTTCATACTGAAAGGCGTCAGCGATATCTTCCAGAGCAAATGATCGGTCAATCACCGGCTTGAAGCTGAGCACTTCCAGTGCGCGCACCATCGCTTGCTGATCCGCACGACTGCCGACAATCAGCCCCTGAATTCGAGCCTGCTTTGCCATTAGGCGAGCGGTCGGAATATCGCCCGCCACGCCGGTCAACACCCCGATCAATGCGATGTGTCCGCCAATTGCCACCGCGTTGATCGATTGCGGCAAGGTGCCGGGGCCGCCCACTTCGATGATGTGGTCGGCGCCGTAACCATCGGTGAGCTTGCGCACCGTTTTGCCCCACTCGGGATCGTTCTGGTAGTTGATCACATGATCGGCACCGAGGGCTTTGAGCTTTTCCAGCTTGGCATCGGAGGACGACGTGGCAATCACCTGCGCCCCCATGGCCTTGGCCATCTGCACCGCAAAGATCGATACCCCACCGGTGCCCAGGGTGAGCACCGTCGCGCCCGCTTTCAGGCCACCATCGACGACCAGAGCCCGCCAGGCGGTGAGGCCGGCGGTGGTCAGGGTCGCCGCTTCTTCGTGGCTATAGCCTTTCGGGGACAGGGTGAAATAGTGTACCGGGCGCACGACCGACTCCCGGGCATAGCCATCAATGCCGTCACCGGGGGTAGTGGAGAAATCACCGATACGGGGTGGGCCCGACAACCATTGGGGGAAGAAGGTGGACACCACATGATCGCCCGGTTGGAACTCGGTGACCTCCGGCCCCACGGCATCCACCACCCCCGCGCCGTCGGACATGGGGATACGGTTGTCCTCGGTGGGGATGATGCCGGTGACCACGCTCAGGTCATGAAAGTTGAGGGAGCTGGCGTGCAGACGCACGCGGATTTCCCCCGGACCGGGTTCACCCGGCTCCGGGCGGTTTTGAAGCTCCAGAGATTCGAGGGTGGCGGGGTTGCGTACCGCAATGGTTTTCATGGGGCACTCCTTCGAGGTGAAACGAATGATCCCAGTGTAGCTTATGGGGAGGTGGGTGTGGTTGGGGGATGGTGCAGGCGTTGGGTGACGGCGGATGCGGCCTTTGGCCTTATCCGCCCTACGCCTGGCTCCGAGGTACCCGTAGGGCGGATAAGTGCGAAGCACGCATCCGCCGTTACCGTAAGTGAACCTACGCCGTAGCCACTTCGGCTTTCGCCGTTGCCGCCGCATCATCTTCCTCTTCCACCGAACTGCGAATCAGATGATCAAAGGCACTCAACGCCGCCGTCGCACCGGCACCCATGGAAATCACGATCTGCTTGTACGGCACGGTGGTGGCATCCCCCGCGGCAAACACGCCGGGCATGGAAGTCGCACCGCGGGCGTCGATCTCGATTTCACCAAAGCGGTTCAACGCCAGGTCGCTGCCCTTGAGCCATTCAGTATTGGGCACCAGGCCAATCTGGACAAACACCCCGGCCAACTCAATGGTCTGGCTCGCGCCGGTCAGGCGATCGGTGTAAGTGATGCCGTTGACCTTGTTGCCATCGCCGTTGATCTCGGTGGTCTGGGCGCTGGTAATGATGGTGACATTCGGCATGGATCGCGCCTTGCGTTGCAACACGTCATCCGCTTTGAGCGTGTCGGCATATTCGAACACGGTCACATGCTCGACAATGCCTGCGAGATCAATCGCCGCCTCGACACCAGAGTTACCGCCGCCAATCACCCCGACATGCTTGCCTTTAAAGAAGGGGCCATCACAGTGCGGGCAGTAAGCGACGCCCTTGTTGCGGTACTTGGCTTCGCCGGGCACGCCCAGCTCGCGCCAACGGGCACCGGTGGCCAGCACCACGGATTTGCTCGACAGAGTCGCGCCGCTTTCCAGTTCCAGGTCAATCATCTTGTGCCGGGCGATGCTCGCCGCACGCTGTTCGGTGATGATGTCCACGCCGTATTCCTTGACGTGCTGCTCCAACCCGGCGGACAGTTTCGGACCCTCGGTATAGGGCACCGAGATAAAGTTTTCAATGCCCATGGTATCCATCACTTGGCCACCAAAACGCTCGGCCAACAGGGCGGTGCGCACGCCCTTGCGCGCGGCGTATACGGCCGCGGCGGCACCGGCGGGGCCACCACCGACAATCAATACATCATAGGGATCTCGCTCACTCAGCGCGGCGGCCTTCCGGTCGGCCGCACCGGTGTCCAGCTTATTGACGATCTCTTCCAGGGTCATGCGGCCCTGACCAAAGTGTTCGCCGTTCAGATAAACGGCGGGCACCGCCATCACTTGGCGCTCTTCCACTTCCTGTTGAAACAGACCACCGTCGATCATCTCGTGGGTGATATTCGGATTCAGGGTCGCCATCAGGTTCAGGGCCTGAACCACATCCGGGCAGTTCTGGCAGGACAGGGAAATGTAGGTTTCAAAATGGAATTCGCCTTCCAACTGACGCACCTGCTCCAACACCTCCGGGTCGGCCTTGGACGGATGACCGCCCGCCTGAAGCAGCGCCAGTACCAGCGAACTGAATTCGTGCCCCATGGGAATACCCGCGAAGCTGACGCGGGGTTCTTCACCGGCGGGGGCAATCGCCATGGCCGGACGGCGCTTGCCGTTACCGGGTTTCTGTTCAATTTTGGCGGACAACTCGGCGATTTCACTCGCCAGACTCTCCAGCTCGGAAGACTTGGGGGTTTCATTACCGGACACACGAATCTCGATCGGATTGACGATCTTCTGCAAATAGGTGTCCAGTTGCTGTTTCAGCGTTGCATCCAACATCGGTGTGTCCTTAAAAATTCGGTCTAACGGATTCGTTAAAAAAGGGCCCATCCGAAGATGGGCCTAAGGCGTGATTAAGCAATGAACGGGTCGGGATTAAATCTTGCCGACCAGGTCCAGTGACGGAGCCAGTGTCTCCTCACCTTCTTTCCACTTGGCGGGGCAGACTTCGCCCGGGTGAGCGGCGATGTACTGGGCGGCTTTGATCTTGCGCAGCAGCTCGGACGCATCGCGGCCGATACCACCCGCCGTGATCTCCACGATCTGGATCTTGCCCTGAGGGTCGACCACAAAGGTACCGCGATCGGCGATGCCTTCCTCTTCAATCAGCACGTTGAAGTTGCGGCTGATCTGACCGGTCGGGTCCGCAATCATCGGAAACTGGAGCTTACCGATGGTTTCGGAGGAGTCGTGCCACGCCTTGTGGGTGAAGTGGGTATCGGTGGACACCGAGTAGATCTCGACACCCAGCTTCTGGAATTCAGCGTAGTTGTCCGCCAGGTCGCCCAGCTCGGTGGGGCATACAAAAGTGAAGTCGGCGGGGTAAAAGAAGAATACGGCCCACTTACCCTTCGCATCTTCGTCAGTGACTTTTACGAACTCACCGTTGTGGTAAGCATGGGCACTGAAGGGTTTCAGGTCGGATTCAATATAGCGAGACATGCAAAGTTCCTCGTTGAGTGGATTTAAGGGAAAACCTAATACGAGGCTTATGCTATTAAAAAATATCTTTTAATAGAAGTTCTATATATCAATGAGTGTGATAGCTATTGGCAATATGGGTTTAATAGTTAATAAATATGGCTTTGTGTCGCCCTGGTTACGGCGGATGCGCTGCGCTTATCCGCCCTACGCGACCTGCCGTGCTACCCGCATTCTGCGCGGCCATGTAACCTGCCGAAGTTGGCGTAGGGCGGATAAGGGCGAAGCCCGCATCCGCCGTAACCACACGTTGGGCAACCACGAACAAGCCTTCAACTCCGAAAAACATCCGACCACCCTACCCCCATCGGCTGACTCCCCTTCAAACCACGGAGCCGCTACACTGTGGCAATAGCCACAGTCACGGAGTCGTTCATGGTTCGCAGTCCCGTTCTGGTGATCAATTCAGGCAGTTCATCGCTCAAATTCTCGGTGTTTGATATGCACACGGGCCGCGAAGTCCTCGCCGGTCTGGCCGAGCGGTTGGGGACAGCGGAGGCGCTGATGAGCTGGCAAGGCGAGGGCGCCAAACAGCACCGGGCGATTCCGGACCAGGGCCATGACGGTGCCTTGCGCGAGGTGCATTCGCTGCTGGATGACGTCGGCACCCCGGCCGCCATCGGTCACCGGGTGGTGCACGGCGGCGAAGTGTTTTCCGGCTCGGTGGTCATTGATGAGGCGGTCATTGAGGGTATCGAGGGTTGCGCCAGCCTGGCGCCGCTGCACAACCCGGCCAACCTGCTGGGTATCCGGGCCATGCAGCGTCTCTACCCGGCGGTTCCCCAGGTGGCGGTGTTCGATACCGCCTTTCACCAGAGCCTTGCGCCCGAAGCCTATCTCTACGCCATCCCCATTCGCCTGTACCGGGAGCAGCGCGTGCGCCGCTACGGCTTTCACGGCACCAGCCATCAATACGTAGCGGGCGAAGCGGTTCACCGCCTGGAACTCGACCCGCAGGATCACGGCCTGATTACCGCCCACCTGGGCAATGGCTGCAGCGCCGCCGCCATCCACAATGGTCGGTCGGTAGACACCACCATGGGCATGACCCCGCTCGAAGGGCTGGTGATGGGCACCCGTAGCGGGGATGTGGACCCGGGCCTGCACGAATTTCTGGCCGAGAAGCTGGGGCTGACGCTGGCGGAGATCACCGCCATGCTCAACCGGGAAAGCGGGCTGCTGGGCCTGTCGGCCCTGTCCAACGATATGCGCACTCTCACAGAAGCGGCCCAGTCCGGCAACGGCGATGCCCAGCGGGCCATTGAGGTGTTCTGTTTCCGGTTGGCGCGGCAGATCGGTGCGCTCGCCGCGAGCCTGCCAAGATTGGATGCGCTGGTCTTTACCGGGGGTATTGGCGAGAACGCCGCCCCGGTGCGCGAGCAGGTACTGAAACGCCTGCCCCTGTTCGGCTTTGAATGTGATACTGCCCTTAACAGGCAGCACGGCGACGACCGGGGCCGCATCAACGCCCCAGGCACCACCACCGCGGTGGTCATTCCCACCCGCGAAGAGTGGATGATCGCCAACGATGCTTTTCAACTCACTCATCTGTCATCAGGCGTGGGGTAACCGCTGTGCAACACACCTTTTTCATTACCGCCACTGGCGTCGGTACCGGCCTGACCTCNGTCTCNCTGGGTCTGGTTCGGGCACTGGATCAGCTCGGCGTCAANGTCGCNTTCTGCAAGCCCATTGCCCAGCGCTCCGGTAACGATCGCGGGCCCGAGCGCTCCACCCATATGGCCCAGGCCACACTGGGCCTCAAGCCAGCCGAGCCGCTGCGCCTGAGCGATGCCCAACAGAAGCTCGCCCAGGGCGATGCCGATGCGTTTATGGAAGACGTCATTCAGGTGTACCAGCAATCCGCGGGCGATGCCGAAGTGGTGATTGTGGAGGGGCTGGTGCCGCTGGCGGACAACAACTACATCGATCGACTGAACCAGGACATGGCCAAGGCGCTGGATGCCGATATCATCCTGGTGGCCGCCAAAAACGCCGACAGCACGGCACAGCTGAACGAGCGCATCAAAATGGCGGCCAGCCTGTTCGGCGGCTTCAACAATCCCCGGTTACTCGGCTGCGTCCTGAACAAGGTGGGTGCGCCGGACCTGGAGTACCAACAGGTGGTGGCCACCGAGGAGCCTACCAGCGAAGAGCCGGAGAACATCGGACTGGAGCNCATCATCGCCTCGCTTCCGGTGTTCTCCCAGCAGCACTTCCGCTGCCTGGGCGCGATTCGCTGGCAACCCCACCTGGTGGCACCCCGCACCCGGGATGTGTGTGATTACCTCAATGCCGAAATCATCAACGAAGGGCAACTGCTCGAGCGCCGGGTGCAGAACATCACCGTCTGCGCGCGCACCATGAAAAACATGCTGCAGACCCTCAAGGCCGGCACCCTGGTGGTGATTCCGGGGGACCGGGAAGACATTCTGGTGGCCAGCTGCATGGCCGCCCTGAACGGGGTGCCACTGGCGGGCATTCTGCTTACCGGCAGCCTGCATCCCGACCCGAACGTCATGGCGCTGTGTCAGGCCGCCCTGAAANCCGGCCTGCCAGTACTGCTGGTGGGCGGCAACACCTTCAAGGTGGCGCAACAACTGAACAGCATGAACACCGAAGTACCGCCGGACGATATCGAACGCATAAACAATGTGATGGACAGCACCGCCGCCGACCTGGANGCCCGCTGGCTNATTGAGCGGACCCATGTCCGGCTGGAAAAGCGACTGTCCCCTCCGGCCTTCCGCTATCAACTGGTGCAGCGTGCCCGCGCCAACCCCAAGCGCATTGTGCTCCCGGAGGGCGACGAGCCGCGCACGGTTCAGGCCGCCGCCCTCTGTCATCAGAAAGGCATCGCCCGCTGCGTACTGCTCGGCAAAACGGATGANGTNCACCGCGTGGCGGCCAGCTACAACGTGGTGCTGCCCGAGGATATCGAGATCATCGACCCCGAAACCGTGTACCGCCATTACGTGGCACCCATGGTGACCCTGCGCAAACACAAGGGGCTGACCGAGCCCATGGCCGAGGCCATGCTGGAAGATACCGTGGTGCTGGCCACCATGATGCTCGCCCAGGGCGATGTCGACGGCCTGGTCTCCGGTGCGGTGCACACCACGGCGAACACCATCCGCCCCGCGTTGCAGTTGATCAAAACCAAACCCGACGCGGCGCTGGTGTCCTCCATCTTTTTCATGCTGTTGCCGGATCAGCCGGTCATTTACGGCGACTGCGCCGTCAACCCGGACCCCAACGCCGAAGAGCTGGCCGATATCGCCATCCAGTCCGGTGATTCAGCCATCGCCTTCGGTATTGAGCCGCGCATCGCCATGATCAGTTATTCCACCGGCAAATCCGGCTCCGGCAGCGACGTGGAAAAAGTGCGCGAGGCCACCCGCCTCGCTCAGGAAAANCGCCCGGACNTGGTGATCGACGGCCCTCTGCANTACGACGCCGCCAGCGTNCCCTCGGTGGCCAAAAGCAAAGCCCCGGACAGCCCGGTGGCGGGCAAGGCCNACGTGTTNATNTTNCCCGACCTCAANACCGGCAACACCACCTACAAGGCGGTACANCGCAGNGCCAACCTGGTGAGNATCGGCCCCATGCTCCAGGGCCTGCGCAAACCGGTGAACGACCTGTCCCGGGGCGCCTCGGTGGACGACATTGTGTACACCATCGCCCTGACCGCNATTCAGGCCAGCGCCTGATNCGCGCACCGGCCGATTAGCCTCTNGCGNCCCGCCCCGGCAAATCCGCTTGGGCTGGGNGCCNGTATCCGGTAGACTGCGCTCCTTTTGCGCCCTNCCCTNCCGCGCTTGCGGCGCCCACACCTCCCAGTTGGACCCCTTTGTGATCTCTACCGCCAATATTACGATGCAGTTCGGGGCCAAGCCCCTGTTCGAGAACGTCTCGGTCAAATTCAACAACGGCAACCGCTACGGCCTGATCGGCGCCAACGGCTGCGGCAAATCCACNTTCATGAAAATTCTGGGCCGCGACCTNGAGCCCTCCGGCGGCCAGGTGATGCTNGAGCCCAATGTGCGCATGGGCATGCTGCGCCAGGACCAGTTCGCCTTTGAGGAATACACGGTGCTGGATACCGTGATCATGGGNCACACCGAACTGTGGAAGGTNAANGCCGAGCGCGANCGCATTTACAGCCTGCCGGAAATGAGCGAAGACGACGGCATGAAGGTGGCGGANCTGGAAGTACAGTTCGCCGAGCTGGANGGCTACACCGCCGAAGCCCGCGCCGGCGAGCTGCTGCTGGGCCTGGANATTCCGGAAGAACAACACACCGGCCCCATGAGCGCCATNGCNCCCGGCTGGAAGCTGCGGGTGCTGCTCGCCCAGGCACTNTTNTCCGANCCNGACGTNNTGNTGCTGGATGANCCNACCAACAACCTGGANATCAACACCATCCGCTGGCTGGAAGGCATTCTGACCCANCGCAACAGCACCATCATCATCATTTCNCACGACCGGCANTTNCTGAACAGNGTNTGCACCCATATGGCGGACCTGGATTTCGGCGAGCTGCGCATTTATCCGGGCAACTACGACGACTACATGATCGCCTCCACTGCCGCCCGCGAACGGCTACACAACGAAAACGCCAAGAAGAAAACCCAGATCGCCGATCTGCAGTCCTTTGTCAGCCGGTTTTCTGCCAACGCCTCGAAAGCCAAGCAGGCCACCTCGCGGGCCAAACAGCTGGAGAAGATCAAGCTGGAAGACATTCCGCCCTCGAGCCGGGTCAGCCCGTTTATCCGCTTTTCCCAGGACAAGAAGCTGCACCGTCTGGCGGTGGTCATGGAAAAAGCCAACAAGGCGTTTGACAAGACACTGTTCGAAGATCTGAGCCTGAGCATTGAAGCGGGTGAAAAAGTCGCGATCATCGGCCCCAACGGCGCGGGTAAAACCACCTTGCTGCGCTGCCTGTACGGAGACGTATCCGCCGACTCGGGCACCATCAAGTGGGCCGAGCAGGCCGACGTCGGCTATGTGGCACAGGACCACTCCGATGATTTTGCCTACGAGGCAACACTGTTTGAATGGATGCAGCAGTGGACCACCGGTGATGAACAGGTGGTACGCGGCGCACTGGGGCGCATGCTGTTTTCCAACGACGACGTGAAAAAATCGGTAAAGGTGATTTCCGGTGGTGAACAGGGTCGGATGCTGTTCGGCAAACTGACCCTGCTCAACCCCAACGTCATGCTGATGGACGAACCCACCAACCACCTTGATATGGAATCCATCGAGGCCCTGAACCTGGCGTTGGAGAATTATCCCGGAACGCTGATTTTTGTCAGCCATGATCGGGAGTTTGTGTCTTCACTGGCTACCCGGATTATCGATATGAAGCCGGATGGACTGGTGGACTTCCACGGCTCCTATGAAGAGTATCTGCGCAGTCAGGGGTTATAGTTTGGCGGGCACCCATGCGGTGCCACCACATCCATCAAAAAGAGCACTCCAGAATATTATCCTCGCGCCTTATAGCGATACAGTATAAACAGGACGTAACTCGCCGTCTGAAGCATGATATAACGTTGCCCAAGACGGCAGTCTTCCGGTTGAATACAGACACACCCTACCTGAGGGCATCAGGCAATAAAAAACGGGTGAAAGTGCATTTTCATTCACTCTCAATAATGAATATACACCACAAAAGGATCTGGCCATGCTGATCAAGCTACCCTGCATCAAACTACTTTGCGTAAGCCTGTTTCTTCTAGCAAGCCACACCAGCTTTGCCGACACTGACAATATCACCCAAGCTTTGCAACATGAGGTTCGTACGGAAGAGAACAAAGCACGAGATTCAGCGCGCAAGCCCGAACAGGTACTGACGTTCTTTGAAGTTACGCCGCAAAGTACCGTCGTTGAAGTGTGGCCGGGCTCTGGCTGGTATACCGAGATCCTGGCGCCATTATTGGCAAAAGAAGGAAAACTTTACGCTGCCCACTTCTCTGACAAGTTCAGTCTTCTGGACGCCGAATATATGCAGAAAGCCCGGAGTGAATACCAGGAAAAACTTGAATCGCACCCGGTTTACGACAATGTGATACTCACCGAGTTTGCCCCACTGGCCGATATCGCTATTGCGCCGCCAGCGAGCGCTGATGTGGTGCTCTCTGTTCGCAACCAGCTTTATGTATTTGAAGGCGAGAAATCAATGAATCACGCCTTGGCCAACTTTTATCAGGCGCTCAAACCCGGCGGAGTATTGGGAGTTGTGGCGCCACGCCTACCGGATGACTTGCAGGATGCGGATTGGGGGAAATCAGGTTATGTCCCCGAACAACTATGGTTAACGTTGGCTGAAGAAGCCGGATTCAGCTTTGAAGGCAAAAACGACCTGCTGCTAAACCCGAAGGATACTGCCGATCATCCGCAAGGAATCTGGTCCTTACCTCCCTCCTTGATGGGAGATGCAAAAGACAAAGGAAAGTATCTGTCCATCGGCGAAGCCAACCGGATGGTGCTGAAGTTCAAAAAGCCAAGCAATTAAAAGGTCGGAGCTTGTAACCCCGCAGGGCACCCATAGGGTTCCGCCACCCGGCTTTATGCCTACGCCCCAAGCCGGGAAAACGGGCTGCGCACCGCATTGTCTTCTGAACCGCTGTCTCATCAATATCCTTGACGCGCAGGCGAATCGCTACGCGGCCTGTCGGCCGCCGGATGCTCGCAAGCTTGCACCGGTCTACGCGGCGCTATGCAAAAATTTGGAGTCTGAGATTATGGAAATAGTTATAACTGTAGTGGCTGTCCTGGCAGCCACAACTATTCTATATAAGGTGCTGCCTCACCGGAATCTTGGACAAAAAAAACCGATACTTGCACTTTTCCCAAAATACAAGAACGAAGTGCCAAAGCCTAAATCCGTTTATCGTGTGGAAGAGGTAATGTCGTCCTTGGGATTTGAGAAGAAAAAAGATCAAGGCGGCTCAATAAAGTATTCGAGAGGCTCTATAGCTGGCGACATATCTGTTAAGCTTATGAAGATAAACGTTACGTTTTCGCCAATAAGCAATGGTAATCTTCCTTACACTGTTGAAGCCGCCTGGGTTGTTGCTTTCGACACAGGAGATCATTGGGACTTTACAAAGCAACTGGGCGATAAGATCGAAAGTGCATAACGAAGCACAGCACCACACAGTCTCCGGCTGCCGAGCACTTGCAGGCTCCCACCGCTATGCGATGAAAATATGCCAAGTATTCGTAGGTCTTCTAGCGATTGTAGCTACAGGGTGTGCAGGAATCGAAGCTAATTCTCCTGTGTCGTTGCGTGGCGAAGAAAACTCCTACAAGTATGACCAAGTCGTTCTGGAGAAAGCGCTAAAGAAGGCTCAGACGTGGTCAAATATAATATACGGAAAAGATTGCGTTGTTTGTGCTGAACTCCTACCAGATCCTTCGAAGTCACGTTTTGAGCTCCATATTACTAGCCCTGGTGACTTACTGTTCAACACCTCTGCCACTATGGAGTTCAGAAAATCCGATGGAAAAGTCATTGATAAATCGATATATCATTCTTGCAAAGTACACTACAAATCAGAAAATGATGCATAAAAAACGTTTCCATTTGACGCCGCAATGCGGCGCAAATGAAGCCGGGCGCCAAGAGGAAAAGTATGGTAGAACTGGATCACGATGAATGGAAAGAGATTAGAGGCAGAGTAGACTCTCTAGCGAATGCGGTGTTCTTGATTGCAGGTGGTGCACTAACATTGTCGGTATCATCACTGCTTAGGTTTTCCCAGGAGATCGGACCTGAATTAAAGACTTGTATAAGTCTTTCATGGCAAATACTATTCGGCTCTATAGTTGGTTTCATACTATTGAAGGTAAGCCTGATTGCACAATCGTATATGCGGTGCACCCTTCGCCCAGAGCAGTACAATCGCATAAACGGAATTACCAACTCCTTCGGCTGGACGGTAGGGCTTTTAGCATTACTATTGTTTATTGTAGGAATGTACATGATGTTTGGCGTTGCTTTGGTCGTAATTTTCCCAACTTAACAATCCAAGACAGCGGGGCATATTGATATTGGCTGCCCAGGTAAGGAGGTCTGAAACATGGAAAATGCAGATCGGGTATAAGGTAATATCAGGCTGCTAGTCTTTATAGTTACTTTGCCCTTTTGGGCAATACTAGCCATTGAGGTGTACAGCATTTGGCTGGGCGACCCTTATACTTTCGATATCACGCACGCTCTGGCTGCAGCGGCAATATATGCGTTCTTTCGAATAGTAGTACAGGGTAAGAATCCAATCGGAACAGCTGATAATGCAAAGCAATAAAAATGCTTACCATTACACCACCGCAAGTGGTTCAGCTCCAACACTTCAAATGTGGCCTTCATGCAAGGCGTTATGCGACTATAGGAAACATTATGAAATACCGTCTAGTATTCACTTTGGTTTTAGCGTTCCTGCAGTCTTGTGCCACGGTCGATAGTCCGGCTGAGTCTTTCTCCTTTTCCCGTGAAATGAAGTATGGCTTCTACTCCTACAGTTTCAAACGCCTCGAGGCCTACAAACCTGAATCGGAATTAGCGCTGATTTTCCCGTCGATTCCTGGAGCAATCTTTGGAAACCCCACAGATGATATATTGTATGTTGCTGAAGTCAGAAATAGCCATACCTTTGAACTCGTCCTTCCCAGCGATATTGATGCGAAGTCGGCGACTATTAGGCAGTCGGGTTTAAATGTTGTTCCAGCCGATACAAAGCTATTGAGGCTAGGCACTTTTCACGCATTTTCGCCGTACCGCGATCACATAGGTGGCGGTGGATTTATTAGTACAATAGACAACGAACCGCTAATTCTCGTTTATTTTTCCAACCCGGCGAATATTCGAGGAGTGCTAACGTTAGGAAAACAAAAGTTCGACCACCAAATCACCATTTCCAATGCGGGTTGGAATTGGATAAAAGTAGTTGAGCTATCCGATAATAGCTACCGACTATCTGAGTTTGACGGTGATAAAGGGGATATCGAGTTTAGTGTGGTCGTCAATACTGCTGCCAGCATATAAGTATATGCTTAACAACGCGCAGAGCTGCACTGTCCCAGGCCGCGGTGGGACGCTCGTAAAATCGCTCCCGTGTGCGCAAAGTTATGTAGGTAAGGCGTTAGGAAAACGACAAAGTGTGGCCAATAACATGTGTTGATTACTGGTCTTCTTTTGGTGATTTATTCGTCATACTTTTTCTTATTTTTCCGTAAGCATATCAGAATTAAAGAAGAATCCGTCCGCGCTGCTTTCTCAGTCTAGTGGTTCAGCAATCGTCGCCCTGAACCATAGACAGCCGGTGGCATACCTGATCCCTGCGGAGACCTACGAAGCTATGACGAGTATGACTGAGGATTATGAGCTAGCTAAGCTTCTCGATGAGCGACCAAGAGATAAGAATCAAGCAGTATCAGTGTCTTTGGACGACCTATAAGCTCAAGTTTCTACCAGTTGCGCTAAAATAGTAGGAGAAGTTTGGAGCTCCAGTCAAAAGCCAGTTTAAGAAAAAGCTGGCGACCAGGCTGGAAAATCCAAGAGTGCCAGCGGATAAACTAAGCGGTTACGAGTCGGCTTATAAGATCAAGCTTCGTTCGGCTGGGTATCGGCTGGCTTACGAAGTGGTTGACGATGAATTGCTTGTGTACGTTCTGGCTGTAGGAAAACGGGATAAAGGTAAAGTTTATTCCGTGCTCAAAGTACGAAAGTAAGTTGTACCAATAAAACCGCCTAACAAGGTGTGGCTTTAATCCGCCGCGAGTTGCGGCAACCGCACTACCGCATCCCCCACCGTCATCCGGCCGCCTTGAATAATCCGGGCACAGAGTCCCCCATAGCCAAACATCGCTGCAGCGCCCCCTGCGCCCAGGGCTTCGTCCATTCGGGAACAGGGGTGACAGAGGGCGGTGGTTTCCAGTACGGCTTCGCCAATCTGTAGGCGCTGGTGGCGCAGCAGGTTCATGTTCATTCCGGAGATCACCAGGTTGCGCCGTAATAGCGCCGGGTCGATCTCGGAGTGGCCGGTATGACGAGCGATGGCCTCGATAAATTCGCGGCTTATCAGGGTCACCTGGCGAGAGGAGCCCGGGGTTTTGCTCATGCGGTGATCGCCTTCCAGGCCCAGCCCCTCTACCGCCCGGGCGCTGTCCACCACGTGGATGTCGCCTCGCCGCTTACTGCGCAGGCCGATCCATTCGAGCCGCCCCTCTGGCAGGCTTTGGCACAACTTGTCGAGTAAGCGGGTTTGGGCTGTCATATTGTCACCGGGATGCGTTACGGGTTCAGGCCACTAAAGAAGTTTTTGGCGTTGGTCGCCAGGGACTCCAGGTGGTAGCCGCCNTCCTGNATCACCNGGGTGGGCAGGTTCATGGCGNTGATGCCTTCGCCCATGTGCCGGAAGCCTTCGCTGCTGACCGAGACTTTGGCCTGCGGGTCTTCGTGGTACACNTCGAAGCCCAGNGCGACGATCAGTACGTCCGGCTCGTACAGGCGNATGGCNTCGGCGGCGTCGGCCAGNTTTTCGAAGAAGGTGGACTCGGGGGANCCGTGGGGCATNGGCATGTTGATGTTGTAGCCNTAGCCGGGGCCCGCNCCNCGCTCGTCTTCATAGCCGCTNACCACNGGGTAGAAGTTGGTGGGGTCGCCNTGGATGGANATNTAGAGNACNTCGTCCCGATCGTAGAANATTTCCTGNATNCCCTGGCCGTGGTGCATGTCCGGGTCGAGNATGGCGACTTTGTCGTAATGGTCCAGCAGGGCTTCGGCGGCGATGGCGGCGTTGTTCAGATAACAGAAGCCACCGGCGGCGTCGCGCCGNGCGTGGTGGCCGGGCGGGCGGCACAGGGCGTAGGCCCGCTGCTGTCCGGTGAGAAGCTCATCGGCGGCGGATAGGGCGCTCTGGGNGGACCAGTAGGCGGCCTCCCAGGTGTGGGGGCCGATGGGGCAGCTACCGTCGGCCTGATAGCGGGCGCATTCCGCCAGAATACCGCGCATGGGGTTCGGTGANCGGACNAAGATGTTGGACATGACTTCCCCGCCCCAGTCNTCNGGCCAACGCCGGTGGGCTGACTCAAGAAAGCGCAGGTAGCCCAGGTCGTGCACCCGATTGATCACATCCATGCCGTGATCGGTGGCCTGTTCCGGCCGGACGCCCAGGGCNTCCAGGCCCTTGACCAGCTCCGGGGTGCGCTCCGGCAGCTCTTGAGGGGGGCGCATCTGGCCGCGGGTCAGGTAGGATTGCGGGGCNTGTTTATCCTGGGACGGATGAAAAAACGCTTTCATGGTCTCTCCTGTCTCCGGTGATCGTGGGTGTTATTGCCTCTGTTGAGACTAGCACATACCGGGCCGGGTTCACCCTGGCTTTGCCCACGGACCCAGGTGCGCTAGACTAACGGCATGAATCGCCACTCCTTCCGTCATTGGTTGTTTGCGCTACTGCTGTTTCTGGCAGGGCCGCTGGGNGCCTCGCATCCGCCGATGATGNCCGANACGGCGCCCGAACCCTGCCATGACACCATGGAGATGGCTATGGCCGATGGTGGTGCCATCCACAGTCATTCAGAGCATGACTCTACGCACCTCGCAGCCACCCCGGATCACGACTGCGACAGCCAGTGCGCCTGTTGCCCGGCTCCTGCTCCGGTTTTGTGGCCCTGACGGTGCAAGCGGTCCCGCCAATCTCAACCCCGAATCACTTCCTCTCTTCAGCCACCGACGCTGCACCCACGCGCGCGCCGCTGGAACTGCTCCGCCCGCCCAAATTCTCCTGACCACAGGATAGGTGCGCCTGACGATCGCACCCCCTTGGCCCTCCGCGGCCGTTTTTCTGTTGTGGTATTACCTTGTGGACAGGTGTTATGAACAAACCTCTATTTTTCGTGGCGCTGCTGGGCGCCTTTGCGCCGGGTGTGGGCAGTCATTTGCTTTGGCCCGAGCCTTCGGACAACGCCGAACCATCCAAGACTAGCGACGAGAAGGAGCCCCTTTACTGGGTGGCTCCCATGGATGACAGCTATCGCCGGGATGGGCCCGGCAAGTCCCCCATGGGCATGGATCTGGTGCCGGTGTATGCGGAGGACCAGAAACGCGAGCCCGGCGATGTCCGGATTAACCCGGCGGTTGCCCAGAACCTCGGGCTGACGCTGGCGGAAGCGACCCACGCGCCGGTGGGCCAGACCATTGAAACGGTCGGACTGGTGGAGGTGAACCAGCAACAGGTGCAGCACTTTCACGTGCGCGCCTCAGGCTGGATTACCGAGCTGGCTGTGGCCACCGAGGGCGACCCGGTCAAAGCCGGTGAAAAACTGTTTGAGTTTTACTCGCCGGAAATCATCAACCTGCAACGGGAATACCTGCAAAGCCTGAGAGACCAGCTTCCGGGACGGGCGGAGGGCTCCCTGTCTCAGATGCGCGCCAAAGGGGTGAGCGAGCGGGAAATCGAGCGACTGAAACGCGAACGCAGCGTACGGGAGAAACTGCGCTACTACGCGAGCCGGGACGGCTATGTGGTGCAGCTCGGTGTGCGCGAGGGCAACTTTGTGGACCTGCCGCAGAACCTGATGTCCATTGGCAGTCTTGAAGACATCTGGGTCAATGTCGAGCTGTTTGAGGCCGATGCGGGTCGTATCACCACCGGCCAGCCGGTCACCCTGACCACCGCAAGCTATCCCGGTGAAACCTGGGAGGGCACCGTCTCCTACCTCTACCCCACGCTCAACAGCAACACCCGAACGCTGCGCACCCGCCTGGAATTTGCCAACGACGAGGGTCGGCTTAAACCGGGCATGTTTGTCCGCGCCCGGATCGAGCCCGAGGATGAACAGGCCGTGCTATCCATTCCCCGCAGCGCCCTGATTCGCACCGGCGCCGGAACCCGCGTAGTGCGGGAAGTGGAACCGGAGGTGTATCGCTCGGTACCGGTCAAGGTCGGACAGGTCGGCCGCGAGCGCGCCGAAATTCTGGAGGGCTTGCGCCACGGGGATCGCGTGGTTGAAGACGGCCTGTTCCTGATCGATTCCGAGTCCAGCCGCGCGGCGGATTTGGGCCGAATCGAAACCCGAACACCAGAAGAGGACGAGGCGGATCACGATGCCATGGATCATGACGCAATGGATCACGGAGACATGGATCATGAGGGAATGGACCACGGAGGAAGCGCACCATGATTGCCGCGATCATTCGCTGGTCCATTCACAATCGCCTGCTGGTGGTACTGGCCACCTTGATGCTGTTGGGCTGGGGGCTCTACTCGGTGCGCAACACACCGGTAGATGCCATCCCAGACCTGTCCGATGTGCAAGTGATTGTCAAAACCTCCTACCCCGGGCAGGCGCCCCAGGTGGTGCAGGACCAGGTGACCTACCCGCTCACCACCGCGCTTCTGTCCGTCCCCAAAACCCAGACCGTGCGGGGCTTTTCCTTCTACGGTGACTCTTACGTTTATGTGATTTTTGAGGAAGGTACGGACCTCTACTGGGCCCGCTCCCGGGTGTTGGAGTATCTGAATCAGGCCGCTCAGGATTTACCCGAAGGCGCTCGCCCCGAACTCGGCCCGGATGCCACCGGGGTGGGCTGGGTATTCAACTATGCGCTGGTCGACCGCACCGGCCAGCACAACCTGGCGGAACTCACGACGCTGCAGAACTGGTTTCTGAAGTACGAGTTGCAGGCGCTCGATGGTGTGTCCGAGATCGCCACCATTGGCGGCATGAACCGGCAATATCAGGTGGAGGTCGACCCGCAGAAGCTGCGCGCCTATAACCTACCACTGCAACAGGTGCACGCCGCCATCGTCAACGGCAATGCCGAAACCGGCGCGTCGGTCATCGAAATGGCCGAGGCGGAGTATATGGTGCGCGCCACCGGTTATGTGCAGAGCATAGAAGACCTGGCGCAGATTCCGCTGGGCACCAACGAGCGGGGAACCCCGCTGCAGTTGAAAGACGTCGCCACCATCCAACTCGGCCCGGAAATGCGTCGGGGCATTGCCGAGCTGAACGGCGAAGGCGAGGTGGTGGGTGGCATCGTGGTGATGCGCTCGGGCGAAAACGCGGCGGAGGTGATTGACCGGGTGAAGGCCCGGCTGGATGAACTGAAGCCCAGTCTGCCCGACGGCGTGGAGGTGGTCACCACCTACGACCGCTCGCAACTGATTCGCAATGCGGTGAGCAACCTGTACGAAAAGCTCGGTCAGGAACTACTGGTAGTGGTCCTGATCTGCGCCCTGTTTCTGTTTCACCTGCGCTCATCCCTGGTGGTGGTGTTCAGCCTGCCGCTTGGCATTCTCATCGCGATGATCGTAATGCAGATCCAGGGCATCAACGCCAACATCATGTCCCTCGGCGGCATTGCCATCGCCATTGGTGCCATGGTCGATGGCGCGGTGGTGATGATCGAAAATTTTCACAAGCACCTGGAGCGCCACAAAGGCGAGCTGAGCAACGAACAACGCTGGCAACTGGCGGCCCGCTCGGCATCGGAAGTGGGCCCGGCCCTGTTTTTCTCGTTGCTGATCATTACCCTGAGTTTTCTGCCGGTATTCGCCCTGGAGGCCCAGGAAGGGCGGATGTTCTCCCCGCTGGCCTTTACCAAAACCTACGCCATGGCGGCCGCCGCCGGGTTGGCCATTACCCTGGTGCCAGTGTTGCTCGGTTACTGTGTGCGCGGGCGCATCCTGCCCGAGCGGAAAAACCCGATCAACCGGGTTCTGATCGCAGGCTATCAACCGCTGCTGCGCGGCGTGTTGCGCTTTCCCAAAACGACACTGCTGATCGCCCTGGCGATCATGGTCATCGGACTCTGGCCCGCACAGAAACTCGGTACGGAATTTATGCCCACGCTGGATGAAGGCGACCTGATGTATATGCCCACCACCTACGCGGGCGTATCCATTGGCGAGGCGCGGCAAATTGTGCAGCAGACCGACAAGCTGATCAAAACCCTGCCGGAAGTGGAGACGGTGTTCGGCAAAATCGGTCGGGCCGATACCGCCACGGATCCGGCCCCGCTGACCATGATCGAGACGGTGATTCAGTTCAAACCCAGAGACCAGTGGCGACCCGGTGTCACCCCGGAATCCCTGCGCGCCGAGCTGGATCAATTGATCGACTTTCCGGGCCTGACCAACGCCTGGGTGATGCCGATCAAAACCCGGATCGATATGCTCGCCACCGGCATCAAAACTCCGGTGGGAGTAAAAATTGCGGGGCCGGACCTGTCGGTGATTGAACAGCTCGGGCGGGAGCTGGAAACCGTGATTGGTGAGGTACCCGGTGCGAGCTCCGTGTACGCGGAACGCGTGGCCGGGGGGCGCTATCTGACCGTGGATATCGACCGCGCCAGCGCCGCCCGTTACGGGCTGAATATCGCCGATGTGCAGTCGGTAATCCGCACTGCCGTGGGCGGTGCCAATATCACCGAAACCGTCGAAGGACTGGAGCGCTACCCGGTCAACCTGCGCTATCCCCAAGCCTATCGTGACTCGCCGGAGGCGCTGGCCAATTTACCCATTGTCACCCCCAATGGAACCCACATTCCTTTGAGCGAGGTCGCCCGTGTGACCATCGACGATGGACCGCCCGCTATCAAGAGCGAGAATGCCCGGCTGAACGGTTGGGTGTTTGTCGACATCACCGAGCGGGATCTGGGCTCCTTTGTGGCCGACGCGCAAGCGGCGGTGAACGAGCACATTGAGTTGCCCTCCGGCTACTCGCTGCGCTGGGCCGGTCAGTACGAATACATGGCGCGCGCTCAGGAAAAGCTGGCGCTGGTGATGCCGATTACCCTGGGCGTGATTGTGTTGCTNCTGTACCTGAACTTCCGNCGCTTCAGCGAAGTGGCGATGATCCTCATGACATTACCGTTCGGGTTGNTGGGCGGCGTCTGGTTGCTGCTGGCGTTGGGCTATGACCTGTCGGTCNCGGTGGCCATGGGTTTTATCGCCCTGGCGGGGGTGGCGGTGGAAATTGGCGTATTGATGCTGGTGTATCTNAACCTGGAGTATCAGGCCGCCGAGGTGCGCTGCACCGAGGCCGGTCGGGCCTTCACCCGCGCGGACCTACAGCAGGCGGTGATGGAAGGGGCCGGGCTGCGNCTNCGGCCGATTGTNATGACCGCCGCCACGCTGTTCGCGGGCCTGCTNCCCATCATGCTCGGCGGCGGCACCGGTTCGGAGGTGATGCAGCGCATCGCCGCGCCGATGGTGGGCGGCACCTTCACGACACTGATCCTGACCTTGTTGGTGCTACCGGTGATCTATTACCTGTGGCGCTCGGTGGNNAAGCCGGCGACTTGATCGCCGGCTTAGCTGCGNAGNATGCTCTGGATCGTCGTAAACAAAAACGCCGTGAAGAGCAGAAAGCTGTAAGCAGTGGCAGTGAGTAAAAATTTAAGAACCGATTTCCACCATCCCTGACGATAAAACGTTTTGTGGCTCAGTAGCAGGTAGAGAGGCACCGACCAGAACAGCAGGCTACTGAGCACACTCAATGCCTCGGGCACCANAGGCCAGGCCGCGATGGCATCCTCAAGCATGGCCAAGCCCACCACCACCACAGCCANTTGCAACCCGAAGCTGTGGGTGTGGAGGGCAAGTATCAGGTGCTCCATATAATAGTGATGTCGCCGCCAGTAAATCAATTTCAGAACCAGGGCAAACAGCGGTAATAGCAAGAACATTACCTGGGGAGCAAGGGAAAAAAACTGATTGATGCCGATCTGAGGGTTCTCGGCAATACGACCAAAATTATATTCGAGTCGGCGATTGATTTCGTCGCTGACCAAGGGCAGCTCAAAGTGCACATCCCGGCCCGGTATGGGTGGCGCAACCAGACCGCTCCTCGATTCTGACCCCTCACCCGAGGCTCTCTCGGTCGTCTCCTCCGGTGGATTCAAGTTGATCGAATCCACCGGTATCGCCTGAGCGAACACCAGAAAAGCCACAATGGAGGTAAAGATGTACAGGCGCAGCGGCGGAACATATGGGGCTCGGTGCCCCTGAACGTAACGCAGACTCAGAANCCCCGGGCGGACCCACAGTGGCCACAAGGTCCGCCAGAGACGATTGTCCCAGTTGGTGAACTCCCCCAGGAACTCGGTGATGAGTCCGAAGGCGCTGCGTACATAATTCTTGTTGTCCTGCCCNCAGCGATGGCAATAATCGCCCTGAAGCGGCGTATCGCAATTGGCGCAGAGCGAAGGCTGAGTCATGTCATCCCTGTCGGCCATTGCGCTAAGCCACCACCCGGTCGCGCCCTTCAAGCTTGGCTTGATACAGTTTTCGATCCGCGCTCTCAATAAATTCCGCCANCTCACNNTCGTGATCGGGAATAATACTGGCGACGCCGACGCTGATGGAAACCAACTGACTGGCATCGGAAGCGGCGTGGGGAATCTGCAACTTCAAAATGGCCTGGCGGCATCGGTCGGCCACCGCATGAGCGGCCTTTCCATCCGTTTCCGGGAGCACCAGCATGAATTCCTCGCCACCGAACCGGGCCAGGAAATCNCNGGGGCGGGAAGCCACGGTATCCAGGGTCTGGGCAATCGACCTCAAGCAGTCATCGCCCTGCAGGTGTCCGTACCGATCGTTGTACTGTTTGAAATAATCGATGTCGATCAGCAATACCGACAGCGGCTGGCAGTTGCGCCGGGCATTCAACCACTCCACATCGAGAATGGAGTCGAGCATGCGCCGGTTGGCCACGCCGGTCAGGCCGTCCTGGTAGGACAGCGTCTCAAGTTCTTTCTGCAGTTTGATCAGTTCCTGCTCGGTTTTCTTGCGCTCACTGATATCGAACATGAAGCCGATCAGCGCTTCCACTTCACCTTGCTCATTGCGGGCGACATGGACCACGTCCCGAATCCAGACGTAGTCGCCGTCTTTGGTCAGTGCCCGGTAGTCTGCCTCATGGTCCACACCGGACTGGGACTGGCTCACACAGAAGTTCACCACCCAGTCCCGATCTTCCGGGTGCATCCGGGTCGCCCAGTCCTCTACGCTGACCCAGCTTTCCGGCGTCCAGCCCAGGAGCGCTTCAATCTGGGGGCCGATGTAGGCGAATTTCATGGTCGCCCAGTCGATTTTCCAGGGGATGGCCTTGGTGGATTCAAGCAGGGTTTTATAGACCGCGCTATCAGTTGCGTCGGAAATGGGGGAGCTCATGAATAGGTGGCCCGGTGCTGGTTGGTCAAAGCCGCTCCTCTGCCGGGAGCGATCACGCTGCCTCAATATACTCCGAACCGCCGGGGCGGCCAACACCCGCCCACCTGACTACACCTCGAAATGGGCCACTTTGCGCGACAACTGCTGAGCCAGCTCGGACAGCTCCCGACTGGACCCCGCTACCTGATCGGCGCCAGCGGAGGACGCCAGGGTCGCTTCGCTGATCCGGTTGATGTTCTGATTGACGCCCTCGGCCACCTGACTCTGCTCCTCGGCGGCGCTGGCAATCTGGTGGTTCATATCGGTGATGGATACCACCTCCTGACGAATGGTGGACAGGGCGCTCTCGGCCTCCCGGGTTTTTATCACGGTTTTCTGGGCCAATTGATGGCTGGTTTCCATCACCTCCACCGCGTCTCCGGCCCCGGTCTGCAGGGTGCCGATCATCTCCCGAATCTCCCGGGTCGAGGCCTGGGTGCGGGTCGCCAGCGAGCGGACCTCATCGGCAACCACCGCAAAACCCCGGCCGTGCTCGCCGGCGCGGGCCGCTTCGATGGCCGCATTCAGGGCCAGCAGATTGGTCTGCTCGGCGATACCGTTGATTACATCGATGATTTTTTCAATATCGCCACTCTGGGTCGATACCGTCTGCACTTTGCTCACCGCGTCCTCAAGGGTCTGCGCCAACTGTTCAATGGCGGAAGCGGTTTCCTGCACCGTCTGATTGCCGGTGTTCACTTCCCGGTCAGCGCTCTGGGTGGCGTTTGAGGCATTGGCCGCGCTTCGGGAGATCTCCACCACCGAGGCACTGAGCTGATTGATGGCGGCGGCCATCTGCTCGGTTTCCGAGGACTGCAGGCGCACCTGTTCGCTGTTGTCATCCGAAGTCCGGGTCAGCTCTTCCGACGAGCGGGCCAGGGTTTCCGCCGCCATGCGTACATCGGTGATCACACCGGCGAGCCGGCGCAGGGTTTTGTTGATATTGGCCATGACGCTGTTTGGGTAGCGAGAGCTCTCCGTCACGGTCAGTTGCCCGGATGCGAAAGCTTCGATCGCCTCNGACANGGCTTCCGGCTCNGCCCCNAGNGTNGCTTTGATGTTNNNGATGATCACCACNGCCACCACCGCTCCCGCGATCAACGCCAACAAAAGAAACGCCACCATGACTTTGGCAAAATCGCTTGCTACCGCCTGCACATGATCCACGTCCCGCCGGATATCCGCTTCCTGATAGTCAATAAACGCATTCACNCGAGCCAGCCATTCGGTNTAGGCCNCCGAGACNTCGGANAACAGAAACTNGCGGGCCGCCTCGATGTTGCCNGCCTGGCGNAGGGCGATCAACTCAGAGGTCAGGCCCAGGGTTTCCTGTTCAATGGCCTGAATTCGATCCAGAAGGCGCTGCTCTTTATCACTCACGTGTTGGCTTTCGAAGAGCGCGTCCATCTGCCGGGCCGAGTCCTGATAAAACGCATCCAGGTCACGCACGTCCTGCAAGTGAGCCCGCAGGGCGCTGTCGTTCTCGACCAGCACGGCATCGCGAATGGCGATGGCCCGGTCGTGGACGCTGCCCCGGAAATTGATGGCAAACCGTTGCTTCTGGGAGGCCCCCTCGTTGACGGCGGACAGGGTCCGGTCCATGACGGTCACCCGCTGGATCCCCAGCACGGTGACCACGGTAAACAGTAAAAGAATCAGTCCGAAGCCCGAGCCGAGGCGCTGGGCGATGGTGAGCGATCTAGCCATGATAAGTACTCTGTTTACGGGGGGTCGCCCCTAGAATGTCCTTGGCTCTGCGGCCAAGTGTTAATTTTCCCGACAGAGTACGTGTCAGCGTGTCGCATAGATCAACATTGCGACCATTGGGCTGAGAATCGTTGGATTACGCGCGTTGCGCTAATCCAACCTACTCAAGTTGTGACGCTATGGATTCCATTGACTGCTGTAGTGCGTTAGCGAAGGCCTGGGGCTGCTCGAACTGGGGGAAGTGATGGGTGCCCGGCAGGATGGTCTCCTGAACGTAGGGCGCGCAGCGCTTTTGCGCCGCCTCGGAAATGTGCTCTCCGTTAAGCGCCACAATGGGGCCTTTGATCTCGGCAAAGGCCCCGTCCGGGGACCAGCGCAGCAGGTTGTGCCAGATGGGCAGCAGGCGCTCTGGATCGCCCGACGACATCCGGGCTTTGATCCACTCAAGGATTTCAGGATCCAGCTCCGCCACTGTGGTGTTGTCCACCAGCCCGGCCATGGCGCCGCGAAAATCCGCCTTGAAAGGCTCTTCAATGGAGGCAATGGTCTCGGCATCCATATCCCCATAGGGCAGCCCGAAACTGTCCACCAATACCACGCCCACCGGTCCGGACCAGCGCCGGGCCGCTTCGAGCGCCACGCAACCGCCCATCGAGTGACCCACCAGTATCAGTCGGCGGGCGCCCTTCTGATCAGCCACCTCGGTTACGGCTTTGGCCAGGCCCTCGATCGTCCAGTCATCCCAGGGTTTATCCTGCGCCTCACCGTGGCCGGGCAGATCCAGTGCCAGGCAGTGGAGGTCCCGGGGCATGGCAGCCAGTGTTTGCACCCAATCGGTGCGCTGGCAGCTCCAGCCGTGAATCAGAATGACCAGAGGTTCGCCCTGGCCCTGCTCGGTCACACAATCGTCATAGTGGTCGGACATGGTTGGCTTCTCGTTGGAATGAGTCGTGCTTGAATTAGTCATTGCAGATTGGCGTATTTCAACGCAGACTTATTTAAAATAAGCGAAAATCGCGCCAGAGTCGATGATTTGATCTCCGGCTGCCCGCCACATCCTCTGGCGGCGGCCTTACGGAACCACGGTGCCATGCCAGACGATACACTGCGGAAACGCTTTGCTGAGCATAACGAACAACTCCTGGGAACCCTTTACGGCAGTGCGCTGAGCAACGGCCAGTGGGGGCCGTTTCTCAAGCGGATGATCGATTTGACCGGGTCCCGCTCGGCCCGCTTACTGCTGTTGAATCAGGGCGCGAATACCGTTCAGCGCAGCATCAAGGTCAACATCGACGATAGTGCGCACCAGCGCTATGTGGAACACTTCGTCAATTTGTGCCCCTGGCGCACCGAGCTGGGAGAGAAGCCAACCGGGCAGTTGTATTCCACCTACCTCGATTTCAGTTGCCGACAGCCGACGTTTTACCAGACCGAATTCTTCAACGACTGGGCCAGAGGCCTGGATATTCATCACGGCGTGTGCGGCACGGTCTACAGCACCGAGCAGCATAAGGTGCAACTGTTGATTCAACGCACCGGCGGGCAGGGGTATTACTCCCGGGAAGAGACCAACCTGATCAACAGCGTACTGCCCCATATGCGCCAGGCACTGCGGCTCAGCGCCCAAATGGCCGACCGAGAGGCGCGCCTGACGTCGGCCCTGAATGCCGCCCAGAGTCACCCGCTGCCGTTCATTCTGTTCAACGCGAGCGGCCAGATCCGCTATCTCTCGCCTCAATTGGAGCAGGCCGCCCCGATGGGACTGCGCTTCACCTCGGACGGCGTTGAATTCACCGACCCGAATCTGAATCCGCCTTTCAAAGCGGCTCTGCAGCGCCTGACCGGCCAGGCGGCCCACTGCCAGAGCCTGGAGTGGCGCTTTGAGGTGCCCCGCCCCCACTGCCCGCCCCTGTATTGTCTGTTGACGCCGGTGTTTCCCGGCGCCGAACCCGATCTGCCGTTCTGGCAGACCGATATCCACGCCGCGCTCTATATCCGGGACCCATTGGCTCAGACCGGCCGACGCCACCAGCAGTTGGTGACCGCCTATGGCCTGACCGACACCGAGGCCAGGCTGGCTCTGGATATCGCCCTGGGGCTGGAGCTGAAAGCCATTGCCACCCGGGACCAGCGCTCGATTCACACCCTGAGAAGTCAGTTGAAATCCGTGTTCCACAAAACCGGCTGTTGCCGACAGAGCCAGTTGGCGGCCATGGTCAACCAGCTGCCGGGCCGATAGCCCGGCAGTGGCCCTGGTGCCACTTTTGCCCAACCCTGTGATATATTCATTCCCGACCCGGCATTTGGCCCCACACCCAGCGCCGGGTTTGCCATGTAACGGCAATCGCACACAGAGCCATAACAACAGAGGCCGGTAACAGGCCCGGGACTTTCGGTGTATGAAAGACGACAAGCCCACCTCGTTCGATATTGCCTATCGGGCCGGGGTTTCCCAATCCACAGTGTCACGCGCCCTGCGCGACAGCCCGTTGGTCAACGAGGCCACCCGCAAGCGGGTCCAGGCGATTGCCCGGGAGCTGAACTACAAGGTCGACAAAAACGCCCGCAACCTGCGCTCCAAGCAGACCCGGACCATCGCCCTGCTGCTCTGTGAAGATCAGGGTATTGGCGACTCCATGATCAACCCTTTCTTCCTGTCCATGCTGGGCAGCATTACCCGCGCCTGCGCCAACCGCCAGTACGACCTGCTGGTGTCCTTTCAGCAGATGAGTGATGACTGGCACGCGGATTTTGAAGACGCCCACCGGGCCGACGGAATCATTTTCCTGGGGTATGGCGACTACGTGACCTACGTGGAAAAGCTGATCCACCTGAACGAGGCGGGCGCCCACTACATTACCTGGGGTCCGGTACTGCCGGGCCAGCCGGGCATGTCCATTGGCTGTGACAATTACAACGGTGCCTACAAGGCCACCAAACACCTGTTACAGCTCGGCCGGAAACGGATCGCGTTTATTGGGGATGCCAGCGAGCACTCCCCCGAGTTCCGGCGCCGCTATGAGGGGCACGCCCGGGCACTGAAGGAATTCGGGATTGAGCTGGATCCGGCCCTTCAGGTCGCGGCGGAAACCTCGGAAACCGACGGTAAGGCGGGCATTGAAACCCTGCGAGCGCGGGGCGTGGAATTCGATGCGGTATTTGGTGCGAGCGACCTGATCGCCATCGGGGCGATTCAGGGAATTGAGGCCGCCGGTNTGATCGTACCGGATGATATTGCGGTGGTGGGCTTTGATGACATTCCCACCGCNTCCTACACCCATCCGCCNTTGACCACGGTGCANCAGAACACCCGACTGGCGGGTGAGCTGCTGGTAGACAACCTGCTGAAGATGATCGACGGTGAGAAACCGGAATCTTTCCTGCTGCCCACCGACCTGATGGTGCGTGGCTCTTGTGGGCACAAGGCATAGCGTTCTAGCTTATGCGGTAATCTAACCTTCTCTAATAACGAATGACAACGGCACGTACGAATTGACTACCACTTAGCACATGAACCAAACCTAAATGTTTTCAATAACTAAACGGACCAAGTGGGCGTCGGGGTCAATATCACGGGTTCTAATCTACATCCCTGTTTAGACCCATCTCTTTATTCTGCCCGGTGTCGGTTGGCAAAGTAACGCGCTCGCCACTGGCAGCGCTTTGGCGCGCCGCATCTAGGATCTGCATTACAATCATGTTGTTTTCCAGTGAAGATAACGCATAGGGTTCGGGTTCGATGGTTTGCTCAATCACCGCCTTAAAATAACTGAAGGGATCATCATACGGATACGGCCGCTCTTCCAGTTTTTTGCGGGTTTCATCAAAGTCATCGTAGCCGCGGGCGAGGCGTTTACGATACTGATGGCGATTATCGGCATAGAGCACGCCAGTGGTGCCATACACCTCCATATCTTTGCGACCGATTGGCCAGTTCCACGACCCTTGTACAACAGCTTGGGCGTGAGGGTAGGTTAAAATGAGAGTCGCCTCATCGTCTACCTCAGGGTTATTTTCCGGCTGTAACTGCTGGGTCACTGCTGTGACGGTCTTGGGCACTTGACCGTCGGTCAGCCAGGTCAGTAAATTCGCTCCATAACAGGCAAAATCCATAATGGCACCGCCGCCATTTTGTACCGGGTCTAACAGCCAGTCTAAAAACTCCTGGTTGATCCCCAGTTTACTCGGACCTTTGTGACCGTCTTGAACCAGCACCTTGCGCATCTCGCCAATGTCGCCCGACTGTAGCGCCGCTTTGACTGCATGGTTAGTGGGATACCAGGTCGTTTCATAGTTTGTCAGTAGATGGATTTTGTGCTGTTTCGCCAGATCATACATTTTTTGGGCATGGGTCATATTGACCGCCAACGGTTTTTCAACCATGACATGAATGCCGCGCGGGGCAGCCACTTCCACCACTTCAAGATGCTCAAAAATACTGCCAAAGGCTGTAATGGCTTCTGGCTGGGTAGCGTCTATCATCGCTTCCAGTGTGGGGTAGACCTTATCCATACTGTAATCATGCTGGCTGGCATATCGCCGGGCCAGGGATTTATCCGGCTCGACAATGCCCACAATCTCAAAATCGCCGCGCTCTTCACTATTAAAAACCCAGTGCACGTGGGTATGGGTTAACCCCGCCACTCCAATCTTTAATTTATTATCCGCCATAGCCGGTCCGGAACTCGCGAGCAATAGCCAAAAAAACATCAGCCACTTCATTATTTTCTCCTGTTATCCGCTAAATTGATAATCAAATATTCGCATTCTATAAGGCAGAACAAATCCCGAACGTTGCTACAATCACATTTTCTTAAGTTGAACCAACCTAGCCGCCAAGCCGTCATTATTAACAGGACCATCGTAGATAAGAACCCGTACGCCATCGCCCGGTACCCCCAGGGTAATCTGACCGTCCACATCAAATCGCTCACCGGTATCGGCATCGCGCCACTCGCCCTGACTCAACCAGCGATCAACACTGATACTGGTTGCCTCGTCACCTTTGTTCAAGAGCACCAGTGCGGTTTGCGCCTGATGATCGTCCTGATATACCCGCAGAAACGACGCCGTATCGCCCGAGAAATCCAGATTGGCCTGCAGACCTTTTTGCAGGGCAACTGACTCCTGCCGAATATGGGCAATCCGACTCAGGTTGTCGGTAATGGCATGGCTGCGAGCCTGTTCAATCCGTTCCTGGCCGAAGTAATTCCGATTGCCTTCGTGCTCTTTGGTGCCGGGCATAAACCCGATTTCCGAACCATAGTAAATGGATGGAATACCACGGGAGGTGAACAGCCAGTTGTTGGCATTAATGTACGCCTTGGTATCGCCATCCATCCGACGAATGTCGTGATTCTCGTAAAAAGAGACCAGCTCGTAGGGATTATGATAAGGGCTGTTTTCCAGGTGCAGGTAACTCAGAATTTCCGAGTAATCACTCTCCGGATTTTCAAACACCGAGGTCAGGGTTTCCTGTGCGGGAAAGTCCAGGAGGCTCAAACCGCCATTTTCCGGCTGAGTGTGCTCCCCGAGAAACTCCGCGTCGAACACAAAGCTCTCACCAAACATGAAGAAATCCGGATGCTCTGCGCGAATGCGATCAGTAAACTCTTTCCAGAATTCATGGGGCTTGTGCCGCAAGGTATCAATGCGAAAGGCCGCCGCGCCCTGATCAATCCACTGAAGGTAAGCGTCCACTACATACTCCATCACCGCGGGATTATCGGCATCAAACTTACCCAGCTGCGCCAGGTCTTTTTCCCGCTCGTAGAAAGCATGCAGGGGGTTGTTCGGATTCAACTGCTCCGGCTCCAGGTTTTCGTGATCGGCAATCAGCTCGCCATTGCGCCCATAAACCTCACCGTACATCGGCTGGTCTTCCTCCATCGAATAGGCGGGTGAGCTGTGATTGGCCACAATATCCAGAACGATTTTCAGGTCGTGCTCTTCACGCAACCTCCGGGTCAGGTCCGAAAAGGTCAATCCTTCGGACTCCCAGTGTTCATCAACTTTGAAAAAATTGGTGCCCCAATAACCGTGGAAACCGGTTTTGCCGCCGTCTCCCGGCTGAGCAAAGCCGACCGGATCACCGCCATTAAAAGCCTGGTTGGGATTATCCACGATCGGAGAAATCCACAGCGCCGTGACCCCCAGTGATTTCAGGTACTCGGCATTATTCAGGATGCCTTTGAAATCCCCACCCAGGTAACCAACGTTGGCCTCTTTTCCATCAGGACCCGGCATGGGAACATCAAAGCTGGGAAACTCGCCGCCCTGATCTTCGTGGTTGTTGGAGGGGTCGCCATCCACAAAACGATCGGTCAGCAGGAAATAAATCGCCTCTTCGGCAAAGGCTTCCTGAGTGCCGTAGTAATGGGGTCGATCAGTGGTGGAGGTGCTCGTAGAGCCAGGAGTCGACGTGGAGGCACAGGCCGCCAGAGCCAGGGTGCTGGCGAGAATACTCAACCGGGTCGTCAGTGCGTGCTTCATGCGTCGACTCCTTCGTCAGTCACAATAAGGGTAGCGGCAGCGGCCACCAGGAAAGATACGCCGCCCGCCACGAGCACCCAAATAGCCTCACCGGCGAACAGATTATTCAGAATCAAACCCAACAGACTGCCGGCAATGATCTGTGGAATCACAATAAAGAAATTGAAGATCCCCATGTACACGCCCATTTTGTGGGAGGGCAGCGAGCAGGACAGGATCGCGTAAGGCATCGACAGAATGGACGCCCAGGCAAAGCCGACCCCCACCATGGACACCAGTAACCAGACGGGATCGCGAATGATCACAAACGAAATCAGTCCCGCCGCGCCCAGGCACAGGTTTACAATGTGTGCGCCCTTGCGCCCCAGCTTACGGGCCAGCAGGGGAATCACTATCGCCGCCAACGCGGCAAAACCGTTGTAGGCGCCAAACAGTACGCCCACCCAGTCAGCACCGTCGTTATAGAGTTTTGACGATGTATCCAGGGTCTGATAGTGATGGCTGGTAACCGCGCTGGTGGCGTAAATCCACATGGAAAACAGCGCAAACCAGGAGAAGAACTGAACCACGGCCAGTTGCGCCATGGTTTTGGGCATATGGAACAGGTCATGCGCCACCTGATAGATGCCATTGCCGGTTTTGCCCTGGCGGAGCATATAGCCCGCTACCAGCTGCAATATACCTACACCTCCCAGAAGTCCAGCCAGCACATAGACTTCCTTCTCAAGACTGAGACCATACACCAGAGCGGCCACCAGAATACCCGCCACCGCAAACACCGTACCCCAACCGCTGTAGGAAGACGCGGAGCGGGTTTCCACATCCGCTGATGCCGCCCGCTTCTGTTGTACCTTGAATTGTTCAAAAGCGGCGAGCTCTTCCGGGCTGTATTCGCGGGTTTTGAGTACCGTCCAGAGGACCGCCAGCAATAGAATTGCACCGCCAATCCAGAATGAATAGATCACTGAATCTGGCACTACGCCTGGTGCGGCGGTATTGCTGACATTCAGCCAGTTGGTCATGATCCAGGGCAAAAACGAGGCGACCACTGCGCCAATACCGATGAAAAAGCTCTGCATGGCAAAGCCTTTGGTCCGCTGTTTGTCCGGGAGCATATCACCCACAAAGGCGCGGAATGGCTCCATGGAAACATTGATGGACGCATCCAATATCCAGAGCATACCGGCGGCCACCCACAAAGTGGGTGAATGGGGCATATACAACAAGGCAAGACTGGCGAAAATGGCGCCGAACAGAAAGTAAGGACGACGGCGTCCCAATCGGTTCCAGGTTTTATCGCTCATATAGCCGATGATTGGCTGAATCAGAAGACCGGTCACCGGCGCCGCCAGCCAGAGAAACGCCAGGTCATCAATGGGCGCTCCAAGGGTCTGGAAAATACGGCTGACATTGGCATTCTGCAGGGCAAAACCGAACTGGATGCCCAAAAATCCGAAACTCATGTTCCAGATCTGCCAAAAACTGAGTTGAGGTTTTTGTTTCATGTTAACCACTTGTTATCTGTTATCGGGTGCTTTCAGCTTAGCATCTTCACACCCTTTAAATGAGAGCCTGACGCGCCAGCCGCTCAAATTAAGCAAGCCGGCGCGCCGCGGCAATAGCCTGCATACGTATTCATTCAAATATGGCTCTTTTTTGATCGATTTCCCGCCCTCGATATCAATGCATACGTATGTAGTCTGTTGCCGCCGATTCCAGCGCTAACGTATATTGGTTTCAGTTCAAATAAGGCCGGGTAACAACCAAATCCGCGCTAAAACAACGAAGACAATAACGCTTCAAGGCTCTTTGCGATGAATTCCTCTATGGCTCTTTTTGACCGGCGACCAGACCGGATTCAGTCAGTAATTTCTGCGGAGGTACACCATGCAAACTAATCCCTGGTGGCGCGGTGCCGTCATTTACCAGGTATACCCCCGCAGCCTCATGGACAGCAATTCCGACGGTATTGGCGATATTCCAGGGATCATTTCGAAGCTGGACTACATCGCCAGTCTCGGAGTTGACGCCATTTGGGTATCCCCGTTCTTCAAGTCGCCCATGAAAGACTTCGGGTATGACATCAGCGATTACCGGGACATTGACCCCATCTTCGGCACTCTGGACGACTTCGACCGATTGATCGAGCAAGCACACGCCAAAGGCATCAAGATCATTATCGATCAGGTCCTGAGCCACACGTCAGACCAGCACGCGTGGTTCGAGGAAAGCCGCCAGTGTCGTAACAACCCCAAGGCGGACTGGTACGTCTGGGCCGACCCCAAAGAGGACGGCACACCGCCGAACAACTGGCTGTCCATTTTTGGAGGTTGCGCCTGGGAGTGGGAGCCGCGGCGCGAGCAGTATTACCTGCACAACTTCCTCAAAAGCCAACCGGACCTGAACTTCCATAACCCGGAAGTCCGCGCCGAAATTCTGGACGAAGTGGAATTCTGGCTGAAACGGGGAGTAGACGGCCTACGTCTGGATGCGATTACTTTCTGCTTTCACGACCAGAAGCTGCGGGACAACCCGGCCAAACCCAAGGAAGAGCGCAAAGGCCGTGGCTTTACCGAAGACAATCCCTACGCCTTTCAGTACCACTGGTACAACAACGATCGCCCGGAGAATGTGCAGTTTCTCGAATCCCTGCGCAAAGTCATGGACCGTTACCCAGGCTCGGTCACACTGGGAGAAATCTCATCAGAGGACTCCCTGGCCACCATGGCCGAGTACACCAAAGGCAACGATCGGTTGCACACCACCTACAGTTTTGAGTTGTTGGTGGAGAACTTCAGCACCCGCTATATCCGTGAAACCGTGGAGACACTGGAGGCGAGCCTCGCTGAGGGTTGGCCTTGCTGGTCCATTGGTAACCACGATGTACGTCGGGTGATGACGCGCTGGGGCGGAGCCGATAAATCCGATGCCCTGGCCAAGCTGTTCAATGCCATGATGCTATCCCTGCGCGGAAGCGTGTGCAGCTATCAGGGTGAAGAGCTTGGCCTGACCGAGGCGGCGCTACAAAAGCACGAACTCCAGGACCCCTACGGGATCACCTTCTGGCCGCGCTTCAAAGGCCGGGACGGCTGTCGAACTCCCATGCCCTGGCAGAAGGATGTCCACACTGCCGGATTTTCTGAAGCAGAGACCACTTGGCTGCCCATTCCCCAAGAGCACCGAATCAAAGCGGTCGACGTTCAGGATAAAAACCCGGACTCCGTTCTGAATGCCTATCGTATTTTCGTTCACTGGCGCACCGATCAGCCAGCGTTGCGCCTGGGAGATATCGAATTCCAGGACACACCAGAGGGACAGATGCTGTTTACCCGTCGTCATGATGACCAGGCACTTCTGGTCGCCATGAACTTTTCAAACAAAGAAGTCGCGCTGGATGTGGAACATTTGAACGCAGGCCCGGCACTCGAAGGACACGGATTCAGCGGCGCAAGAATCGAAGGTCGACAGCTGATTTTGCCTGCCTATGGCGCCGGCTACTTCAGCCTGGATGGCTGATTGCTCCCACAGATTCACTCTGCATACGTATTCAATGGGTTGGCAACGGGAAACAGGCGTTGAATACGTATGCAATGAATTGCCCACCCATACACGATGGGATAGCCTGAATTTCAGCAGGAATTTGGCGAAACGTCGCTGAATCTGAAATCGCCTGGACTGATTTGCATCAGTGACTGGCGGCGACATTTTAACAACTGCTCAATGCTCAACCATAATAACCTATGAAAGGGGATCGTTAGATGATGAACACCAAGAAGCTTATTCTGCCTTCCATGATCGGCTGCCTTGCCGCCGGAATGACCATTGCTCCCGCATACGCCCAGGACCAAGAAGCTGGCATGCTCGAGGAAGTGGTGGTTACCGGTATCCGCCGCAGCCTTATGAACGCTATCGCCATTAAAGAAAACTCTTCCTCTATCGTGGAAGTGGTTTCCGCTGAAGACATCGGTAAACTGCCCGATACCAGCATCGCCGAATCACTGGCTCGCCTGCCCGGTCTGGCCGGTGAGCGGGTCAACGGTCGCACCAGCGGCATTTCCGTCCGCGGTTTCAACGAAGACTACGTCGCCACCACCATGAACGGCCGCGAATTGCTGGGCATTGGCGACAACCGTGGGGTCGAGTATGACCTCTACCCCTCTGAAATCATTTCCGACGCAGTCGTCTACAAGACCATGCAAGCCGATCTTGTGAATCAGGGCCTCGGTGGTGTGGTCGATCTGCGTACCCTGCGTCCGCTGGAAAATGATCGCATTATCAGCATTAACGGCAATTACGAAGTCAATGGCATGGAGTCCGCTAACCCGGACTACGATGACACCGGTCATCGCCTGGCATTCACTTATTCCGATACCTTTGCCAATGACACCATGGGCTTCGCCGTAACACTGGCTTCCATGGAATCGCCCAGTCAGGAGGAGCAGGCCGGCATCTGGGGTTACCCTGAGATCGACGAGGGCTTCATCTTCGGTGGTCACAAATCCTTTGTTCGCTCAGCCACCATGGAACGCGACACCATCTCCAGCGTATTTCAGTGGGAACCCACCGAAGACCTGAGCATCACCGTTGACGCCCTGTATATCGACTTCCTTGAGTCCAAAGTCTTCCGCGGTTTTGAAGATGGCGGGCCAGTCTGGGGCGGCGCGAACTACACTGTAGGCGACGTTGAAAACGGACTGGTCATGAATGGCGAATTTGATGGCTTCCACACCGTAATCCGTAACGATGGTGAAACCAAAGAAGGCGACCTGTCCACGTTCGGTTTCAACGCCAAGTATCGGCTCAATGAGACCTGGTCAGCTGAACTGGACGTTGCTACCAGCGAATCCGCCAAGGACCTGATCAATATGGAAAGCTTTTCCGGTACCGGTCGTGCTGGCACCACTCAGCAGGGCGATCCGGGTGCTCGATCATGGCAGCAAGTATCTCCCGAAGGTGTGAGGTTCGGTGATCACTCGAGCATTGCATTGCCCGACTATACTGACCCTGCTGCTATCCGCTTAGCGGGCCCACAAGCCTGGGGTGGCGCTATTGCCCAACGCGTTGGAGGGAAAAACAACGCGCAGGACGGCTTCGTTAACTATCCGAGCTTTGACGAAGAGCTGGACACTCTGCGTCTCTCTGCAATCGCTGAACTCAACGGCGATTTTTTCCAGAGTGTCGAGTTGGGTTTGAACTATTCCGACCGAACTAAAGGCAAGGTTAACTACGGTGCCTTCCTAGTGGCCCCCGGTTTTGATGCGGACCTGCCCCTCGAGGACCAGACCGCCCTGCCCTTGAACGACCCGGCCTTGGCTTCCTACTACGTTGGTACCTCCAGCTTAGACTACCTTGGTACTGGCACCAGTGTAGTTGCGTATGACGGCGTAGGGATGTATAGAGATGGCATTTACACCGAGATCGACGCTACCGAGTTTGAAACTGACCGCTTAGGCGACACGTATGTTGTGAACGAAGAAGTTCTCACCGCCTATACCAAAGCGGACTTCGAAACCGGCATTCTCTCCGGTAACGTGGGTGTGCAGATAATCGACACCAATCAACGTTCAGATGGCTTTGTCAGCGTATCTCGTGAAGACGAAGACACCGGCCTGGTCAGCGTTGTCGCGACTCCAGTCAGTGGCGGCGCTGATTACATCAAGGTCCTTCCAAGCCTGAACATGAACTTCCAGATGACGGAGAGCCAGGTTGTTCGTTTCGCAGCGGCGAAGACCCTTTCCCGGGCCCGTATGGATGAAATGCGCCCAAACAACACTGTCAACTTCCGATTTGACGACGCCCGTCGCGAAAGCGCCGATCCGGAATTCAGCGCCTGGAGTGGCTCCGGCGGTAACCCGAACCTGCGTCCACTCGAAGCCGTACAAACCGACCTGTCGTACGAGTACTACTTCACCAACGACGGCTATGTGGCAGCCTCATGGTTCTACAAGGATTTGCTCAACTGGCACATCAGCCAGGACGTGATCACAAACTTCGAGCCTTACTTCATCGAAGGCTATCATGATGCAGGTACGGACAACTTCCAGTCCTACCAGGGTCCGACCAGTTCCATTGCCGAACTGGGCAAGGGTAAAGTGGAAGGTATCGAGCTTCACGGTAGCTTGCCGTTCTATACCTTCAGCGAAACGCTGGACGGTTTTGGTTTGGTCGCTGCGGCAACCTTCCTCGACGGCGCTATCGAGTATGATGGCGAACAGCAGGAAATCCCCGGCTTGTCCGAAGAGTCTTACCAGCTGACGGTCTACTACGAGAAGAACGGCTTTGAGTTCCGTGTCAGTGGCCGCAAGCGCGATGCGTTCCTTACAGAAACCCGCGGCCTCAGCTTGGCGCTGACTCCGACAACGGACCAGGGCTCTGAGCTGTGGGATGCGCAGATCGGTTATGACTTCGGCGCGGGTGGTTTCGACTCGCTTGACGGCCTGAGCGTTACCCTGCAGGCCCAGAACCTGACCGACGAAGAAACCGTCGGAGCTGCAGAAGACGATCCCCGTCGGATCACGTCTTACCAGACCTTCGGTGCTAACTATCTGCTCGGTGTGAACTACCAGTTCTAAACAGGGCATGAAGGAAAGCCCCTGCTATAGTGAAGAGCTGTAGCAGGGGCTTTTTTTTGGCTGGAGATAAAGACGTGAATCATTCCATAAAAAATGTGTTGGTTGTCGGCGGCGGCTCCTCCGGATGGATGGCGGCAGCCGTATTGTCCCGATTTTTCAGCAAGCAGATCCGTATTCAACTGGTGGAATCCAGCGAGATAGGCACCATCGGTGTCGGTGAAGCAACCATCCCCCCCATCAAGAACTTCAATGATGTACTTGGCATCAAGGAAGCCGACTTTCTGAAACAGACACGGGGTACCATCAAACTCGGTATTCAGTTTGAGAATTGGAATCGCCCCGGCGACTGTTATATGCACGCCTTCGGTGAAATCGGGCGCAACCTCGGCATTGCCGGTTTCCATCACTATTGGCTGAAAGCCCGACAGGCCGGTGTGGCCGAAGACTTCTGGCGTTACTCGCTCAACGAGCAGGCCGCTCGGCATAACCGCTTTGCTCCCATGGAAACCATTCCCGGCACTCAGTTTCCGGGGCTTACCCACGCGTATCACCTTGATGCCGGCCTGTACGCACAGATGTTGCGCGCCTACAGCGAAAAGCTCGGCGTCAAGCGCATTGACGGCAAAATTCAGACGGTCGACAAGGATTCCGAGTCCGGCGATATCGCCGCCGTTGAGCTCGAATCCGGTGAACGCCTAGCAGCGGATCTGTTTATCGACTGCTCGGGTTTTCGCGCACTGCTCATCGGTGAAGCGCTGGACGTCGACTTCGAGGACTGGAGCCACTGGTTGCCCTGTGATCGCGCTCTTGCGGTTCCCAGCGAGGCAGCAGAAACCATCACGCCGTATACCCGGGCCATCGCCCACGAGGGCGGCTGGCAATGGCGAATCCCGCTTCAGCATCGCACGGGTAACGGCCTGGTCTACAGCCACCGCCACCTGAGTGACGACGAGGCGACGCATACCCTGTTGTCCAACCTGGACACCCCCGCCCTGGCGGACCCTCGTCCGATCCGTTTCAAAACCGGACGCCGGGTCCAGCAGTGGTGCCAGAACGTTGTGTCCCTGGGCCTGTCCAGCGGCTTTCTCGAGCCCCTGGAGTCCACCAGCCTGCATCTGGTTCAACAGGGGCTGACCCGCCTGATCAAGCTGTTTCCTCGCAACGGCATACAACCGAGCGATATTGAAGAGTACAACCGGCAGTCACAGTTCGAGTTCGAAAAAATCCGTGACTTCATCATTCTGCACTATCACCTGAACCGTAAAACCGACAGCCCGTTCTGGCGCATGTGCCGTGAAGCACCCAAGCCGGAATCACTGCTTCGGCGCATTGACCTGTTTGTCGGCTCAGGGCGGGTTTTTTGCGAGCAGGAAGAACTGTTTCGCGAAACTGCCTGGGAACAGGTCATGATCGGCCAGGGCATTACGCCACAGGACTATCACCCGCTGGTGGACAACATTGAAGATCATCAACTGCGCGAGTTTATGAATTTCTGGCAACGGATTGTCGACAAAACCGTCGCCCAGATGCCCTCTCACAACGACTTTATTGCCTCGATCAAGTAGTGGATACCTCATCATGATACGCCTGACATTATTCCTCACCCTGCTCCTTGGAATACCCGCCGCGCTTGCCGATCCCATTGACCGCATCGATCCGCCGTTCTGGTGGGCGGGCATGCGCAATCCCAACGTACAGCTGATGATTCACGGCGACCGGATTGCCCAGTGGTCTGTAAGCCTGGAGCATCCTCAGGTTGCGGTGACCGATGTGCACCGTGTCGAGAGTGAAAATTATCTGTTTGTCGATCTTGACGTTCGCAGCACCTTTCAGGGCGGGACTGTCACCCTGCAGTTTGCCCATGAAAACGGCGACAATTTCCAGCATGACTATGCGTTCCACACCCGCCGGAAAAACTCCGCCGACCGCAACGGCTTCAACACCACCGATGCCATTTATCTGATCACCCCGGATCGTTTTGCCAACGGCGACTCGAGCAATGACACACTTCCCGAGCTCAAAGAAGCCGCGAACCGGGACAGCAGCGTCGGCCGTCACGGCGGCGACCTGGCCGGGCTGATCCAGCACCTGGATTACATCGCGGACATGGGCTTTACCGCCATCTGGCCAACCCCCATGCTGGAAAATGATCAACCCGAGTATTCCTACCACGGTTACTCCATTACCGACTTCTATCGGGTAGATCCGCGCTTTGGTGACAATGAGGACTATCGACAGCTCAGCCTGCAAGGCAAAGCCAAAGGCGTCGGCCTGATTCAGGATATGATTCTCAACCACATCGGATCCGGCCACTGGTGGATGGACGATCTGCCCACCGACGACTGGTTGAACTTTCAGGACGAATTCGTCCCCACCACCCATTACCGGACCAGCGTTCAGGATCCTTACGCGGCGGACATCGATAAACAGGAGTTTGCCGACGGTTGGTTTGTGAAATCCATGCCGGACCTGAACCAACGCAACTCGCTGGTGGCCAATTACCTGATTCAGAACAGCATCTGGTGGATTGAGTACGCGGATCTTTATGGCATCCGTACCGATACCTATTCCTACTCCGACAAGGATTTCCTGACCGAGTGGACCCGCCGCATTATGGCGGAATACCCCAACTTCAATATTGTCGGTGAGGAGTGGAGCACCAACCCCAATGTGGTGTCCTATTGGCAGCGCGGCAAAGACAATAAAGACGGTTATGTGTCCTATCTTCCCAGCGTAATGGATTTCCCCATGTACGACGCCCTGCGCGCCGCACTGACGGAAGACGAAGCGTGGAATCGCGGGTTGATTCGCGTCTACGAAACCCTGGCGGATGACAACCTCTACGCGGACCCGATGAGTCTGGTCATTTTTGCCGAGAACCACGATACCAGCCGACTGTACAGCCTGATTGATAAGGACGTCGAGCGGTTCAATATCGCCATGACCTTGCTGGCCACCATGCGCGGGACCCCTCAATTCTTTTACGGCTCGGAAGTGCTTGCCACCAGCCCGAAGACCCGTGACGACGGCGCCGTGCGCAGTGACTTTCCCGGCGGTTGGGCCGGAGATACGCGCAATGGGTTCACCGGCGAAGGTCTGACGGATACCCAACGCTCTGCACAGGAATACCTTCGTCAGTTACTCAACTGGCGGCAGGAACAGGAAGCCATTCACCACGGTGACCTTCTGCACTATGCCCCTCACGATGGCGTTTATGTGTTTGCCCGCTACACCGAGAAGCAGCGCATTCTGGTGGCAATCAATCACACCGGGGAAACCCGCCAGCTCTCCAACGAGCGTTACGCACAGGCCATTGATGGTCACCTTTCAGGTACCGACGCCCTGAGCGGCGAAACCCTGTCCCTGGATAACGATCTGACACTCGAGCCAATGAGCGCGCTCATTCTGGAACTGCACTGACGGAAGACATACCATGAAAAAACCCTGGATCGCCACGGCGCTTCTGGCCTCACTGGCCGGATGCGCCCAGTCGCCCAAACCGATCGACAGTACGGACAGCCCGAAAACCCATGCCGGCAAACCCGTGGTCTATCAGATGTTCACCCGGCTGTTCGGGAACACCGAAACAACCAACAAACCCTGGGGCACCCTCGAGGAAAACGGCGTCGGCAAATTCGCTGATATCACCGACACCGCGCTCCGGGAGTTACACGCACTGGGGGCGACCCATATCTGGTACACCGGCGTACCCTGAACACGAGTGATATAAATCTACCACAGGAGCGCGATAATTATGGGATTTAGAGGGTGCCGAGGGGACTTATTGGGATAGGGTTGTGAAAGACTGTTTCACTCTGGGCAAGAGCGGGACGCCAGCAAAAAACGATCGAATCAAGGGCAGCTCCAGGGTGGACTGCCCTTTTTAGTGAGAGGCCTTGTCGAATATATCAGGTTGCTGCCTGGAGATGGCTCGCTTGCGGATCCGCTTGGCGATGCGGTAGATCGCGTTCACGGTCAGGTCGTATTCCCTGGCGAGCTCCAGGTGATTGCGGCCGTTGAACTTGTCCCAGATCTCCAGATCACGCTGGGTCAGCTTGTAGCGATAGTCCTTGGGAATCGTGATGTTCTGCCCTGCCCAGTGCTGAGCCAGGTCATCAGCGACCGCTGAGCCGCACTGCTCGGCCCGGTCCTCGGGAATGTTGAACTCGCGGAGCACCCGCGCAACGCGGTCCGCCGCTTCTGATAGTAGCTGGTGGCGCAGATGCTCCATTTGGTCACTCATCGCTCGATACCTCCTGTGTGGCGCACTTCTCAACGCGATTATGCCACTTCTTGAGATGTTCGATTACCCTGCTGGCCTCGTCCGTGCTGAGCCATTGCAGGGCTTCAATCTTGACCATGCGGCAGATGAAGGTGCCCATGGCCCGCTCTGACGGGTCGCGGACAGCGCCCAGGTCGTGCAGCTTGAGCCAGAGGTGGCGGATCATCCTTGACTGGCTGTCGTCCGCCAGAGGGCGGCTGTGGCCGCTCCTGGATGGCGCTGGCCGCTTCGGCTTGATCTTGAACCCCTTGGCCTTCAGTTGCTCCAGGACGATCTCCAGGCCGTTTATGGACAGGTCAGCGCTGCTGGTTTTGCCACCCAGAGCCGGGATGTTGGCGAGCATCATGCGATAGCTCTCATCAGCCATTCCGAGCTCCCGCCTGGCGACGTGGATCAGTTTGATCAGGCGCTTGCGGCGCCGTTCTGCTTGAGCTCCCATGGCTCTGGGCATCAGTGGATCCTCCTGGTGGTCTGGCGCTGCAGCTTCAGAGTGCGGCGCTCTTCTCGCATGGTCTGGATGTGGCGTTTGGCCGCCAGGGTGTTGCCAGCTGCTGCCGCCACCATGTAGCAGTGGCGTGCGGCCTCAATCCGAAGGTGCGTGCGCTCTATGGCGCGTTCCTGGAGTGCTGTCATGTTTCGCTCCTCGTTGTTAAACGATTGGCACGTAGCTGGCTTTATAGCGGCGTACTTGGTCAATTAGATCGGAGGCCGCCCCCTCTGCTTGCATGGCCTCCAGCAGCGCGCGCTGGGCCGCCTTGAACGAGGTGAAACCGCGCTCCCACCCAATTTCATGAGCTAGAAGCTCCGGGCCGAAATCCAGATCCCCCGCACTGATATCGGTAGCCAGCATTTCACCGCGAGCCACTCCGCAATCGTCCCAACCGTAGAACTTCATGAGCGGCCCTCCATACGGTCCAGGCGCTCCAGTTCCGCGATGATCAGGGCGCCGGCTTTGACCAGGCAGTCTCGACGACCCTTGGGCCGCCAATGTTCTCCGCCCCAAGGCCATTCTGGTCTTGGCATTTGGCAGACGGTAGAAGCCTCATCACCACCGGTTGCCGAAGCGGCTGCATACTCCGAGGCGGCTCTTGCCAGTTCGCCAGCGGTGTAGCTGTCGTCCCAGAGACGGCTGTAGCCTTCGGCTCTCATCTGGCGGAGACGCTCGTCGAACAGCAAACGAGAGCACCGGACCGTTGGATTTCGACGGCTTATTATCCAGGTGATAGCCAACGCGATAGCGCTACACAGGCCGAAGATTGCCAGAAACAATTCAAGCATCTTCATACTCGTCCTCCTGGCTGGGCTTGGTGTCCATCTCGTAGATGTCTACCTGGATAAGGAATGCATACTGGCAGCATGGGCAGGTGGCGGTGACCTCCAGGAGGCCTTCATCCTCTGCGGAGGTTTCGGCTTCGACTTCGGAGTCGGGGATCTCCCCGTGGCAGTTTCGGCAGCGCATCACGACGTCTCCTTTATCTCGTGGACATCGAACTCGTCGGCGGACAAGTCGGGCAGCTCGCAGTCCACCACGGTGATGCCGATTTGGGCGGAATGAGGCCATCCTTCCTCCTCGCTGAGCTTCTCCACCGCGCCATATCCGTTGTAGCCATCAACCAAAAACAAAAGCAGAGGGCCAGCCGCACGGCGCGCGACGGCCTGAATGACGTCTCCACCGGACGCCCGCAGCACATCTTTATGCAAGATCCAGAAGTTATTAATTTCTTCGCCAACTTCCGGGGTCACTTTGTCCAGGTCGATATCCAACGTGATGCTGATATCGAGTCCTGACTCCAATTTGAATCGCCTTTTCATGGTTACACCTTTGCGATATCGAGGGGTAGTTGGTCGTATTGATCAGTGCGGCCGGCCCGTTTGTAGAGGCGCAGGTAGGTGATGCTGGCCTGCACGCGGATGCTGTCGGTGATGATTTCCATCGCTTTTTGCCAGCGCTCGTCCTCGATGTCGTGACTGCGCAGGTCGAGCACTCGGCTGACGCTAATTTCGCCGGCGGCGTTTCGGCGGAAGGCTCGGTTGGCGATGACCACCAGGCCGTTGGGAACACCTGGGCGGCCGCTCCAGTCGAGCAGGCATTCATCGATCAGCTTTTTGGCGGCGAGCAGGCGCTCGTCAAAGGTCATGCTGTCGTGGTTGGCTCGCATGACGCGGTAGCGGCCGTCGAAGCTGGTGAACTGCACATTGCCCTTTTCGCCGCCGAGCTTGATGGAGTACTCCTGGGCGCTGGTTTCGATGAAGGCCTCGATCTCCGCCAGCGTGTCTTGCTTGAACTGGCGCAGGCGTTCGCTCAGTTCCTCGGCACGATCAGCGATGCGCATGACCAGGTCATCGCGCATGAGGTCGATCGTTTTAATGGTGTCTTCCGGTACCAGGCGACCGGCGGAGTCTTGCCGGTAGCCTTCGGGAATCGTTTCGGTATTCATTGCGGTTGCTCCGTTGGTTGAGAGGGTTTTGGCTCTACCCAGATGGCGACATCGCCCTTGAGGGGTGAGCCGTTTTTGATCATGTTTGCCAGCCAGTTGCGGTAGGCGTTCAGCGCATTCATGTTTGCCAGGAAGCTTGCGCCCTCCTCGAACCCGGGCACCCAGAGACCGTCCGACTTTTTGAATGCGGTGGACTGCATCATCAGCCGGACGGAACGATCGGTGCCTCGAGCAATGGGCGCAGCGGTAGGCTCAGCATCTTCAGCCGGCATCTCTCGTGTCAGCTGGATCTGGCCACAAAGGTTCTCCGGCCATTTCCAGTAGTGACACCAGGCGTACAGCATGGCTTCCGCCTCCATCGCTACCTCCACTCGCTCGGAACGACTTTGGCGCTGATTTTCTCAGCGACCCTATGAGCCATCTCAGACTGCATCGCGAGCTCACCGGCAACTTTCTGCGCATGCATTGCCTCGTCCGTCAGGGCTCGCAGTGCTGCGCTACAATCCGGCCACCGTTCTTCCTGGATAGCCTTGCGGAGCTTCGCCTGATGTAACTGCAGCATATTCTCCGCCTCCATATCACGCGGTTTGAATGCAGTTACTTGGCCCCCGCAGCGCCGCACAATTTCAGAGAGGCTCAGTGATTTACTATAGGGTGAGATTTCGGCGCCTGACATCAGTGAACCCTCCTCGGTGCGTGGATGTAGCGGCTCCAGGGGCGGATCCAGCGGACGCGGACCTGGTCTACCTTCTTTTCCATCTCGATCCATATGCCTTCGGAGTCGCGATACACGCGGCGCACTTCGCCCATCAGGCGATCGTTGGCCGGGTGGTCGCGCAGCAGGATGATGGCGCCCTTGGTGGTCAGGCTCATGCCGGCTACGACGTGGCCCATGTCCTCCAGGGCGGCCATGCCGGCTTCGGCCTCTTTGAACCGCCGCCGAAGCGGCGACGGAAATGGCTTAACGGATGCAGACATGTCACACCCCCTGAATGATTTCTCGATCAACGATGGGCGCGCCGATCTGGGCGGCCGTGTTCGCGGCAGCGGTGAGGAAATTTCCGATCGCAAGTGGGTAGAGCTGGCTATCGCCGTCCCGATTGACCAGGCGTTCGGTCAGCGCCTGCAGACCGCTATCGTCGATGACATTGGCCAGGTCGATATCGCAGCGGCCGAGGCGGTGGCCCAGGAATGAATCGAGCTCGTCCGGAGCGATCGGCAGCAGCTCCACCACCTCGCAGCGCTGCACCACTTCGCGTACCGCCAGGTTGCGTTCGCTGAGTTTCACGAGCAGCTCCGGCTGGCCGATGAGGATCACACTGACCAGCTTGGTGAAACCCACTTCCAGCTCCATAATGCGCTTCAAGTGCTTGAGCGTCGGGATGGGCAGGCTGTGGGCTTCCTCAATCACCAGGCAGTGTTTGTTGCCCGCCTGGTGGCTGTCTTTCAGCGCCTGGTGGAGCTGACGGAAACGCGCCTCCGGAGATGACTTGGGGCGCTGCAGCGGTGAAACCGTGGATAAAATGGCCTCCGCGATGTGGGTGCTCTTGAGCGTCTTGCCCTTGGAGTCGTTATCCTCGGCTGCCAGCACGTAGGGCTCGATCAGGATGATGGGCTGATGCTCCGTTTCGATGCGCTGCTCCAGGTCGCGCCGGACGGTGGACTTGCCCGCACCGCTCTCGCCGACCACGGCCAGGAAGCCACCGTGCCTGGCGGTCTGGTACATGGTCTCGCGCACGAAGCGGATGTTGGGCGACACCCACATGTCTTCGGCGTGGCTCAGATCCGCGAAAGGATCGCGGTGAATACCGAACTGCTGCTTGGCGGCTGGTGTGAAGGTTTGCTTTCGTAGTAACATAGGTTCGTCCTCCTCGGACTGTCGGTTGTCATTTGCGCAATCGGCAGGGGCCGCCTCATGGCAGTGGGGCGGCTCCATCACTTCAAAAATCTTCTCGCTTTTAATGCCCATGAACGTCTGAATGCGCTCTCGCAGTGCGGCCTGATCGACCGAGCGCGGCCACTGGCCGTGATTGATCAGCTGGGCGATAGTGGCCGGGCTGAGCTCCACGGCGCGAGCGAGATCGGCCTGAGAATGGCCACGGCTTTTCAGTTCATGCTTCAGTGCCAACATCTACTGTCTCCTATTTCACAATCCGCAGCGGCGCGGCGCCGGCGGTCAGTTTTTGCTCGATATCGGCCAGGGCTTCCCTGGGGACGCCTTCCGGGTAGTGCTGTTTTAACCAGGTAAAGTGCTGCGGGCCCTGCCATTGGTTGCCGAGCTTTTGGCTGAGCAGCTTGGCGGCCTCCACGTGTGTGAGGGGCTTTTCCTGAACGACCATGGGCGCGACGTCGGCTTCGTTGCCGCGCTTGGGGATGTAGTCCGTCATGGGCGTGTCGTGGATCGGCTTCATCGGATCCACCTTGCCGCCGAAGGGCACGTGTTTCTGCTTGCGGTTCTTCTCTGCCTGGTCGTCGGTGTCGGCTTCCATGGAAAGCCGGTTGACCGCCTTGCGCTCCTGGTCCAGGCGAGTGTCTTTGTGCGCCTGGAAGCCCGAGCCGATTTCGATATCTTCCTTGGTAAAACCAAACTCGTTGAACTGCATGGCTTCCACCACGTGGGCAACGGTGCGGCCCTCGGCATCCACCATCATCACTTGGGCGCTGTCATCGCCGCGCCATGGATTGCGGGTGACCTCCACTTTCATGCCCACCTCAATGCCGTCGATATGGCCAACGCTGTATTGATTGCCGTTGTAACGAATGGTGAGCTGCGGAGACACCTTCGGTGTTTTGACGGAGCCATACACCAGGTCAAACATCATCTGCCTGGGCGGCGCCAGGCGCAGCTGATCTTCGGTAATTGTCTGCCATACGTCATAGCGCGGACGCTTGGTACGGCTGTGAATGCGCGTTTTGTTGAAGGCGCGCATCCAGGCCCAGGCAATTTCGTTGATGCCTTCTAGCGTGTCCGGCGCCGTTTTTAGAAAGCGCAGGCGGTGCTCGAAGTCGCGCTCCACGATATCGTTAGCCTTCTCCACTTGGCCTTTTGCCCAAGGCTGCCCAGGCTTGTTGGTGTACAGTTCGATGTCCAGGGCGCGCAGCAGTGTGTCGAAATTCTTCGAGGTGTTAGCACTACCGGGGTCCATCATCAGGATCTGTGGCAGGCCGTGGAACGGGTCGTGCTTGTGTCGCTTCTGAGTGGCGTTAACAAACGCTTCAATCAGGTTGGTGGCGGACTCGGCACCCAGCACGTAGTGCACAAAGATGACCCCGCTGGCGTGGTCAGTAATGACGTAACGCCACACGCGGTCCTTCTCGATTTCCTTAAAATTCTGCGGCTTGTTTTTGTAGAAGGCGTCCTTCTCCATCACCCGTAGGCCGGACTGCTTCGGCAGGTAATACAGTACGCACAATGACGGGTCGATCTGCCAGACGTGGTTCGGGTGCTTGCTGGCCAGCCGCACTTTTGGTGACGGGCGGCTTTGCTGCTCCGGGTGCAGGCCAAACTTCATCAGGCCGCGCGTGATGGCGCTGATGCTCAGTGGTATCGCCTCGCCGGTGCTCTCGTCGATTCGCTCGGCCCGAATCACCCCATTACTACGCAGCACCTCCACCGCGTTTTCAACGCTGGCCAGGCGCTTGCCGTTGGCCCGGTTGCTGTCCTGCAGGTAGGCGCTGATATGCCGCGCCTCCTCCAGGGTGAGGGCCGTTTTGCCGGCGTCTTCGCGCCGCTTGCGTGGCTTTTTCATGGTGACCTCATTGAGTTTCCGGTGCAGCGTGGGAACGCTGAACCCCAATTCCTGAGCAGCGGACTGATAAACCGCCTGCTTCTTGCCGTGGCCCGCCGCCTCCGCTTCGCGGGCGACGGCGAGCAACCGTTCAATCAGTGCTGGACTCATAGGCGGGCCTACTCCGTGGCTTCTTGGTCGTCAAAATTCGGGTCAGCCCACACCGGATCACCATCATCCAGAGAACGCTCTATCCCGAGCTTTTCCCGCACTGACAGCAGCGCTTCGTCCATCAGGTCCAACTGGTGGCTGAGCCAACTGGTCTGATCCATGTCGAGCTCGTCGCCGTACTGAACGACCACCTCCAGGGCATGGCTGACGGTTACCCGAAGTGTGGCCTCAGCGTCATTGCAGATCTGGCTGGCTTCCGCTCGCACCTGGCTGATCACCTCGTCTGGCGCCTCCTTTTTGACGCGCTCGGCCTTGGTCTGCAGCTCGTCAATCTTGGCCCGGTTTTTCTCCATGACGCGGTCTTTCGCCTCGCGGTCCTCCCTGGCATCGCGCAGTGCCTTTTTGAGTTCCCGGACCGACATGCGATCAATATCGTCCAGGTTCATTCCGGCAACCGAGCCCCCGTCGGCTAGTTCTGACAGATCGTCGTCATCCTCTACCATCAGCTCGAACAGCTTTGTTTTCCCCAAAGTGGCGAACGCCTGCCGTTTTGAATCCAGTTTTGGTGAGCAGTATTTGATAGCAGCCTGCATGATCTGCTGAGCCGTTCTAGCGGCCATACCCAATTGGCTTTCGACGATATGGATGAACTCTCCGTGGGGTTCGTGCTCCTTGAGAATGATCAGTCGCTTACCAGCTTCGAGCATCGTTTCGGCGCTCTGGGCCATATAAAAGCGCGTCTCGTCCACCACTCGGGCGCGGTTGTAAACCAAGCCATCGCCATAGATATCCATGATTTCCTGAGAGTGCTCCGATGCCGGAGTCAGCGCCGAGCTGTGCTCCTGCTGTGCCTCAGTGCTGATGTCATCGTGCTCGATAGTGGTCGGTTGTTTAGGTTTTCTAGCCATACGTCCTCCGGTTAAATGCGCGAGCGCTCGCGCATTTGTTACAAATGAGCCCCAGCGTTCACACGCTGGTCCAGCTCCTCAATTCGGGCTTTTGCCCGGTTAATCTCGGCGGCGTGCGCCTGGGCGATTTGCAGCATGCGCACACCCAGGGCGTACCGCCCGTTCTCCAGCCGCGTGGCGACTCCTTCGGCTATCAGAGTGTTCAGGCACCGGTTGATGGTGGCTGGGCTCTCACCCAGCGCCTTGGCCAACTCTCCGTTGCTTAGGCCGCTAATGCTGTGCCCTTTCAGGGCCGCCATCACGCGGAGCACTCTGGCGCCGCTTTCGCTGACTCTTTGGGTGGTAGTACTCATTGCTTATGCCCCCTGTATTGGCGCGCAACTTCGTTGGCGATGTTCCCCTGCAGCAGGTCGTGCTGGCGGTTCCATTCGCGGTCACTGAGGGTGCTTTCCTCGGCGGGAAACAGCGCCTCATATCGTTCGATGAACTCACCGAGACGACCGGCCTGAAGGTCGATGGTCATGGTCTGGCGGGGCATCACGCGATACCTCGGGTGACGGCGGCGGATTGCAGGCGCTCTGGCTGCGGCTCCACCGGCAGCTGGGTGATGTTGATGTGCTCCACGGTGGGGGCAATGCACACGGCCAGAAGCACCTGCTTCTCGGGGTGGTCCTCCTCCGCTTCGCGCACCTGGGCGCACAGCGCCTGGCACCCGGTGCGGTAGGCGATGTGGCGGGCGGGCACGGCCCAGAGCACTTCTCCATCCAGGGTCACCTGGTGGGCGGCGTCTTGCGCCTGCTCCCGGTGGTCGGCGAGCTGTGCCTCGCGGATCAGCTCGATGACATAGAGCTGGCTGACGCCGAACTCGGCGGCGATAACGCTGATCGGGCATTGGCCGTCGCTGACCTGGTAGCGGCGCAGGATCATTCCGTCCCGGTACTCGCTGTGCATGGCTTTCACCTTTTCTTGATTGGACATGGCAGTGTCACTCCTCGGTTGTTTCGGGGTTTAGGCCACATGACGGTCCAGCGCTTTCGCCGGATCCTTCACGATGGTTCCTTTCTTGATGCCAAGCTTCACCGCAATGCGGTGCGCCTGACCTCGAATGGCTTTCTTGCGGCCGCTAAGCACCTCAAACACCAGATTTGGAGAAAACCCGTTTGAGAGGGCCCACTGGGTAATTGAGATGCCGCTTTCCTTGAGAGCTTCGCGGGCTTCCTCGCGAGTTCGGACTGGACTGGTCATGACGGCTCCTAGCTTGCTCGTGTCGTGTGCGCTAACATCAACTTAGTGTTGACTGGTGTATGTGAACTTTAATCCATAAATATGAACTATTCAAGGGGTCATATGAACTTTTCTGACTGCCTGCAGCGCCTGAAGCACGAGCTGCGGGTGAGCACCGATAAAGAGGTGGCTGAGGCGCTGGGCCTGAGCAAAACGGCATTTGCAGAGCGGAAGCGCCGTGGCGCATTCCCTATAGATAAAACGCGGGTTCTGTGCGCTCTGAAGCCGGAGTTGGACGAGGTGTTCATACTGACCGGACGGCGTCTAAGCGGTGAGGAGCGCCACCGAGTTCTTGTGGCTCTCGATATGTCCGCTGATTTAGAAGCAGAGGAAGAAGGCGAACTCCTCAACTCTCTGACAAAGGGAGTAGCTGAGGAGCCTGGCCACTATGGCGGAGAGGTGGACCAGGTCGCTAGAATCAAGGAGGCTCTCCATCGGTGCTCTGGGGAGGACTTGGATGTACTGGAGACCCTGGCAAATCGATTGGCACGTAATTCACGGAGGCAGGCATGAGAGTAGTGGGTGGATCTTTCGGCAACAAGGGATTGGCATTTTTTGGTAAGGGGGCCCGGAGTCTGATTATTGAGGCCAATCAGTCGGCGAAGTACGTAGCCCGGGACGTGATTCGGGTAGACACCAGAACTGAGAGCGACAAGAAATTCGGATGTGTCGGCTTTATTGTCGGGGTAATCATTTTGGGCGGCATCGGGATGCTACTCGCCGGCCCGATCGGGTTCATCGTTGCTTTCGTAATCTGCGTGTTTGGCTCCTACTATTCTGTCGATAAGAACCTGGTGGACGTCCATATGCTCGATGGAAGCAAGGTTACGGTGCAGTGCCGTTCCGGGCAGGTGACCAAGTTGGTTAATATGCAGAGCTCCAGCTGAGATGGGACTCGTGGATTTTGTGACATTGGCCAGGGAGGTTTCTGTGGCAGGCGCCGCCGTATCTGCAGCCATAGTTGCCTGGCTGGGTTTGAATACTTGGCGCCGGCAGCTGGTTGGTCAGGATCGGTACCAACTGGCCAAGGAATTAGTCCTATGCCTCTACCAGCTCCGTGATCAGATCGAAGCGGCACGCCGCCCAATCGTCGAGATAATGCGGGGTGAGCCAAGGCGTTTAGCAGAGGTCCAGTTCATGTTCGGAGATTTGGCAATCTACGAAATGGCTAGACGGGCGCAGCGGAGATTGCCCGAGATCAATGAAACAAAAAAGCGACTTGACTCGTTGGCGCTAGACGCTGAGGTGCTTTGGAGCGATGAACTAAAACCCCACCTGGAAGAGATCTCAAAGTTGCTCGATAACTTCTCTCTCGCAGTGGAGTACACCGTTTCCGCTCACAATCCAGAGCATGATCAGATGATTCACTCGATGATGAGTGAAATGGCTGCTGACACTGGCGCCATCGTCCTGGAGGTGGAAAAGGACAATTTCAATACTTCATTATCCGCGAGTATTAGCCGCATTAGAGCGATCGTTATGCCCCCGGTTGCACCGGCCGTCAAGCGGTGACCTGCCACCCTTCAGAGTGATCCATACCGTAAACGTGGGGATCAGGGTGATACACCAACGACGGTTGTAAGGCGACCAGTGCGCACCTATCCATAGGTTCCCCGGACGAAATACAATACCTACTTTCACGCTCCACACCTCCGCCAGCCTAGTTCGACGTAACATCATCCCAGCCTTTGGCTCTCGATTCTTTTTGCGCGCGCAAAACGACACCGCGCCAGCCTCACGCGTAGTCTGGAATTCAAACCTGAACACAGGCATTGAACTTCAACCCGACGCGGAGGCCCCATGTATGGATTCCCTGGAGTAGAACCCACCCGACGCCCCAGGCTGCTGGGGTGGATGATTGCCACGCTGGTGGTCTTTCTTCTGATCGCCCTTCTTGCGCCGCACCAGTTGCCCGTGGTGGCCTACAAGAGCGCGATGGTCATGCTCGGCGCAGTTCTGGGCTACTGGATCGACCGGGCGCTGTTCCCCTATGCCCGACCTCACATCTTGGCGCATACCTCACCTGAGATTGACCGGAACGCGCACTGGGCCCGCTCGATGGCCATGCTGCGCCGCGCGGTGATTGTGCTGGCCTGTGTGCTTGGTCTGACGCTGGGGCTTTAACCATGGTTACCGTCAAGCGAATAGACCACAGCCGTCGCTCTCCAGCCTGGATACTGCCCGCCGTGACGACGTTGCTGGCCGTGTTTGCTCTGGCCCTGGTGCAGTGCGCACCAGCATCGGCTTCAAAGATCCCGGCCGCCGCCGAACGCCACCGCGCCACCCTGGTGCGTGCAGCGCACTGGGGCTTCGGCTTGGACGCCCCCATTTCTACGCTGGCCGCCCAGGTCCACCAGGAGAGCCGCTGGCAAACCGCTGCCAAGAGTCCCGTCGGTGCCGCAGGTCTCGCGCAGTTCATGCCCGCCACCGCCGAATGGATTCCGGACGTTGATCGCTCCCTGGCGAATCCCGACCCCTACAACCCCGGCTGGGCATTGCGAGCCATGGTGGTATACGACCGGTGGTTAATGGAGCAGGTGGATAAACGAATCCAGGCCGAGGGCCCTTGCGAGAGTTGGGCCATGGTATTGAGCGCCTACAACGGCGGACTGGCGTGGGTGTACCGCGACCGGCAGCGGGCGCTGGCTTCTGGAGCCAGTGGGCTCGCCTGGTTTGACGAGATAGAACACCACAACGCCGGGCGCAGCGCCGCCAACTTCCGCGAGAACCGCCACTACGTACGAGTGGTGCTGCTGGAGTTTGAACCGCTGTACCACCGCCGGGGTTGGGGCCCCGGGGTGTGCGTGAGGAGCCGATTCTGATGCTGCTGACAAAGGGCCGAGTGGTGTTAGCGATAGTGGCGGCCGGCGCACTGCTGGCCAGCCACTACGCCATGTATCAATGGGGCCACTCCGGCGCCGCCGGGGATGAACGCACCGCCTGCCGGGACCAGACCATTGAGCAGCTCACCGGGATGATGAGCGAGTGGGAGCAGCTCGTGCTGAAAGCCGGCGAGCAAAGCCAGGCCATTGACCGCGCCCTGAATGCCCGCCGCCTGGCCGATGAACAAACCACCGAGGAGCTACGCGATGCGCTGGCTGAGACGAACACTGACCGTGTTGATTGCCTGTTTCCTGTTGGCGTCATGCGCCAGCTCTCCGCCGCGCGGGCCCGAGCCGCCCAGGCCGCTGCCGGCGGCGTTACTGGTGCAGTGCCCGCCGCCGAGCGGGACGACTGACCGCCACCCGGACGCCGTCGCCCTGGTGCTGAAACAGGTGTACGACGAGTACGCCGTATGCGCAGGCCGCCTGTCGGACCTGATACAGAAAATCCACGAGCGCGAGGCGCAACCGCCGTGAAAGCGATCTACATCGAGAAGTGCAAAGACTCCCAGTTGTGGTACTGGGAGCTGGTCGGAGAAACCGTGCCCTACATCCGCGACATCGATGAGGGCTACTTGAGCAGGGAGCCAGCGGGGTACACCAACATAGTGCGGCGGGAGGATGGCCGCGTAATCGACGTGGGTAGTGATTGATATGAGTCTGGATGATATCGAGTTCAGTTGGGGCTTTTTGGCGTGGCTAATTACCGCCTGCTGTGCGGTGTTCGCGTGGTGGACAGCTCGCAGCAAAGCAGACGGCGCTGAGCAGATCAAGATGGAGCAGCGAGTTGCTACCTTGGAAAGCCGTATAAACGACGTCCCCAGCCAGGCAACCATCGCGAAGCTCTATGGAAAGCTGGATCGCCTTGAGGGTGAACTGGGCAGCTTCATCCGCGAGTTTCAGGGGCTAACGGCCGCCGTCAACCGAATGAACGATTATTTGCTCAACAACAAGTAGGTGCCCCATGAGTAAGAAACCCTTCGCCGACTACCTGCGTGAAGATCAGCGCCTGGTCATTCTTCGGGTTCTGGTAGACATGCCCAGCTACCGCGCCAACAGCTCCGTGCTGTACAACCTGCTAGACACCTTCGGCCACAGCCCCAGCCGGGATCAGGTGAAAGGCCACCTGCGCTGGCTGGAGGAGCAGGGCCTGGTGGACATTCAGGATGTGAGCGACCTGCTGATTGCCACGCTGACCAGCCGTGGCCAGGACGTGGCCGAAGGCCGCGTGGTGATCGATGGCGTAAAACGCCCGGGAGCGCGCTGACATGGGCCGCAAATCCACCGTGGACAAACTCCAGCCCGAGGTGCGCAGCCACATTGAAAAGCGGCTGCGGGAAAACCGCCTGACGTTGGATGAGCTGATCAACGACCTGCAGGACAAATTCCCGAGCGTGGAGCACCCAAGCCGTAGCGCCCTGGGCCGGTACCGGCAGAACTTCGACACCATGATGGAGCAGGTTCGCCAGCAAGAGCAGATGGCCCGCATCATGGTGGAAGAGCTGGGCGAAAACCCCGACGACAAAGCCGGGGCCCTTCTTGTTCAGTCCGTTACCACGCTGGCCAACCGAGTGCTGTTCGAAAGCCAGGGCGATGAAGAGCTCGACATCGAAGATGTGCGCAAACTCGCCCGCGCCGCCAAGGACATCATGCACACCCGCAAGTTGAGCCTGGAGCAGCGCCGCGAGGTGGAGCGCCTGGCCCGGGAAAAGCTCATTGCCGAGCAGGAAACCAAACTGGAAGAGCTGCGCGGCACCGATGGAATGAGCGAGCAGCTCGAAGACCGCATTCGCAACGTGTTACTGGGTAAAGCGTAATGGCCGATCGGATGGGTAAATACAAGGCCGTGGGCCCCGCTCGCAAGATCGACCTGCAGGCGGAGATGGAAGCCTACGGTGTGGTGGTGCCGGAGGATATCGCCGAGGCGGTACCGGGCGGCGATGCCGTGTTCCTGGGCTACCAGAAGCGCTGGTTTGAAGATGAGAGCCCCATAATGATCGGCCAGAAGAGCCGGCGGACGGGGCTCACCTGGGCCGAAGCCGGCCGCAACGTGATGAAGGGAGCGAAGCCACGGCGCCGTGGTGGGTGCAACACCTTCTATGTCGGCTCCAAGCAGGAAATGGCCCTGGAGTACATCGCTGCCTGCGCCCTTTTTGCTCGTGCGTTCAATGAACTGGCCGAGGCGGACGTCTACGAACAGACGTTTTGGGACGACGCCAAAAAAGAGGAAATCCTCACCTACATGATCCGCTTCCCTAAAAGCGGGCATAAAATCCAGGCGCTCAGTTCCCGCCCGAGCAACCTCCGTGGTCTGCAGGGTGATGTCGTCATCGATGAGGCGGCGTTCCATGAGGCTTTGGAAGAGCTGCTCAAAGCGGCTCTGGCGCTGACCATGTGGGGCAACAAGGTGCGGCTGATCAGCACGCACAACGGCGTAGACAACCTGTTCAACACACTGATTCAGGATGCAAAGGAAGGCCGTAAGGACTACAGCATCCACACCATTACCTTGGACGATGCCATTGCCGAAGGTCTCTACAAGCGCATCTGCTACGTGACCAACCAGGAGTGGTCCCCGGAGGCGGAGAAGAAGTGGCGCAATGATCTCTACAAGAACGCACCCAACACCGAGAGTGCCGAGGAAGAATACGGCTGCATTCCCAAGAAGTCTGGCGGCGGCTACCTCTCCCGCGTACTCATCGAGGCCGCCATGGTGGCCGATCGGTCAATCCCCATCTTCCGCTACGAGGCGCCCGAGGGCTTCGAGACCTGGACCAACCAGCAGCGCGAGGACGAGATCCAGAAGTGGTGCCTGGACAACCTGCTGCCCGAGTTGAACCGATTGCGGCCGCAGGATCGCCACTACTTCGGGGAAGACTTCGCCCGCCGGGGCGACCTGACCGTGTTTGCCCCGTTGGCAGTGATGCCGGACTTACGCAAACGCACCCCCTTTGTGGTGGAGCTGCGCAACCTCACCTACGAGCAGCAGCGCCAGGTGATGTTCTTCATCCTGGAGCGGCTGCCCCGGTTCGCTGGCGGCGCCTTTGATGCCACCGGCAACGGCGGCTACCTGGCCGAGCAGGCCGCGCTGAAATTTGGTGCGGGGATGATTGAGCAGGTGATGCTGAACATTCCCTGGTACGCCGAGTGGATGCCCAAGCTCAAGGGTGAGTTCGAGAGCTTCAACATGGAGGTGCCGCGCCACCAGAACGTGCTGGATGACCTGCTGCACATCACCGTGGAGAAAGGCGTGCCCGTCATCGACAAGGGCCGCACCAAAGACAATGACAGCAGCTCCGCCAAGAACAAACGCCACGGGGACTTCGCGGTGGCCCTGGCCATGGCGAACCGGGCGAGCTGGATGAGTGGTGGCGAGATCGATTTTACCCCGGTACCCAAACACAGCCGGGGCTTTGATAACGCCGAGGATGACGACTTTATGATACCGGAGCCCAGCGCATGGTAACCCAACGATTCAAAAGCCTGGTGGCCGCTGCCGCCCGGGTGCTCACCCCGGATGGCAGCAGCGTGAACACCCGTGACCTCAAAGAGCCGCAAACCGCCGACCGCATCGCCCTGCAGCGCGAGTTCCAGGGCCACCCGAGCAGGGGCCTGACCCCGAGCAAGCTGGCGCAGATTATGGACAGCGCCGAGCAGGGCGACATCATGGCTCAGTACGAGCTCTATGAAGACATGGAAGAAAAGGACGCGCACATCATGGCGGAGATGGGCAAGCGCCGCCGGGCCGTGGCCGGGTTGGATTGGTCCATCGTGCCGCCGCGCAACCCCACCGCCAAAGAGAAGAACGCCGCCCGCGAGCTGCAGGAAGTGATCGCCGGGCTGGAGGATTTTGCGGAGCTGATGTTCGATGTGACCGACGGCATCGGCAAGGCCTTTTGTTGCCTGGAAATTGAGTGGCGGCGCAGCGCCGGTTTCTGGTTGCCCAAATCCGTACAGCACCGCCCACAAACCTGGTTCCAGTTCAAGCGTGGCTACACCCAGGAGATTCGCCTGCGTGGCCCCGCCGATGGCGAGCCGCTACAGCCCTTCGGCTGGATTGTGCACACCCACAAGGCCAAGAGCGGCTGGCTGGAGCGCAGCGCCCTGTTCCGCGTGCTGGCCTGGCCGTACCTGTTCAAAAACTACAGCGTGGGTGACCTGGCCGAATTCCTGGAAATCTATGGCATTCCGCTGCGCCTGGGTAAATACCCGAGCGGCGCCACCCAGAAAGAAAAGCTCACCTTGATGCGCGCGCTGGCCATGATTGGCCACAACGCCGCCGGCATTATTCCCCAGGGCATGGATATTGAATTCCAGAAAGCCGCCGACGGTGACCCGGGTGCGTTCCAGTTGATGATGGAGTGGTGCGACAAGGCCCAGAGCAAAGCCATTCTCGGCGGTACGCTCACCAGCCAGGCGGACGGTGCCAGCAGCACCAACGCCCTGGGCAATGTGCACAACGAAGTGCGCAAAGAGCTGACCGATTCGGATGCCAAACAGATCCAGAAAACCCTGACCCGCGACCTGGTGTGGCCCATTGCGGTGCTGAACGGACTGGCCACCGAAGCCGACCGTTGCCCCTGCTTTGTGTTCGATACCAGCGAGCGGGAAGACATGGCGCAGTTCGCCAAGAGTGTGCCCGCGCTGGTGAACCTCGGCTTCCGTGTGCCGCGCCAGTGGGCCCACGAGCGTGTGGGCATTCCCGAGCCGGAAGATGACGAGGATATTCTGCAGCCGGTAAAACGCCTGGGTGCCAACCCGCCGCAACCGCCAGCGATGGCCACCGCCGCACTGAACCGGCAGCGCGAAGAGCGCACCATGGCGGATGACCTGGACGATGAAATGCAAACGGTGACCGACGAATGGATCGACCGGATCCGCGCCCTGGTGAACGACGCCGAGAGTCTGGATCAGGTGCGCGATGGCCTGCTGGCGCTGCTGCCGGAGATGGACATTGAGCGCTATGCCGATTTGATGGCAGAGGCACTGCGGGTGGCGGAGCTGACTGGGCGGGACGACATTATGGAGGAGGCCAACGGTGGCGCTGCGCGCACTTAATCTGCCGTTTCGCGAGCAGGCGGAGTTTCTGCGGCGCAAACTGAACATGACCACCGAGGCGTGGACGGATGTGTACGCCGCCGAGCACGACTACGCCTTTATGGTGGCCGGCGCCAACCGCAATGACCTGGTGGCGGATTTTCGCCAGGCGGTGGAGCGAGCCATCAACGATGGTGAAACGCTCGAGCAGTTCCGATCGCGTTTTGATGACATCGTAGCCCGCCACGGCTGGAGCTATAACGGCGGGCGCAACTGGCGCAGCCGCGTGATCTACGAGACCAACCTGAACACCACCTACATGGCAGGCCGCTACGAGCAGCTGATGGAGGTGCGCGAGCGCCGCCCCTATTGGCAGTACATTCACAGCGGCTCCGAAAATCCACGCCTGCAACACCAGGCGTGGGATGGAATGATTCTGCGCTGGGACGATCCCTGGTGGCGCACGAACATGCCCACCAATGGGTGGGGTTGCGGATGCCGTGTGCGGGCGCTGGGCGAGCGTGACCTGCAGCGCATGGGCCGCGACGGACCGGACGAAGCACCCGCGCTGAACTGGGAGGAGCGTGAGATTGGCCAGCGCAGCCCCGGTGGACCGCGCACCGTGCGCGTCCCCGAAGGGGTGGATCCGGGTTTCGAGTATCAGCCCGGCCGTTCGCGCCTGAACGGATTTATGCCGCCGCACGGCGGTGGCGGTGGTGGCCGCCCATCACCGGGCGGCGGCCCACTGGAAACCATGCCCGAACCGCGCACCCTCAATACCCAGTCGCTATTGCCGACCGACCGTGATACGGCGTTCTACGCCGGTGAATTCCTGCGCCGCTTCAATGCCGAAGACCGCCCCCAGATTGTTCGCGATCGCGCAGGCGATCACCTGGTGATCGGCAGCCACCTGCTGCGTGACCGCGACAGCCAGAGCATGACCCAACCGCTACCGCAACGCCCGGAGCTCACCGGAGCCCTGGCGGAAACCGTTCGGGCCCCGGATGAAATCTGGACCCGGCTGGAATGGTTTTCCGATATTGAAAAGGCGGTGGTGCGTCGACGGTTTGTTTCTCGCTTCGTACTGCCGGGCAACAACGAGCCCGTGCCTGTATGGTTCGACTGGGGCAGCAACGGCTGGGAAGCGGGCGCGGGTGATGACCTGATGCGCAGTCGCGTCGGTGAGCGCGTGTACGAGCGGAGGATTGGCTGATGGCTGACGGTGTACGCCTGGAGTTGGACAGCGACGCTGCGCTTGATGCCCTGCGTCGTGCGCTCGAAGTCACGACCAACCCACGCCCGATGTTGGCCAGCATTGGTGAGGGGTTGCTGGCCAGCACCGAAGATCGATTCCGGGATGAGCGTGCGCCGGACGGAACACCCTGGGCACCGCTGTCGCCATCCTACCGCCGAGTCAAACGCAAAAACGCCAACCGCATTCTATGGCTGGAAGGTCGGCTCGGTGGCTTTCTGCGTTACCAATTGGAGAGCGCCGCTGTGCTCGTCGGTTCTGACCAGGCGACGGCGGTGTGGCATCAGTTCGGTACCCGGCCATACACCATCACACCCAAATCCGGTAAAGCACTTTCGTGGCCGGGCGGACCTGGGCCGCGCAAAAAAGTGAGCCACCCCGGGTTACCCGCTCGCCCGTTTTTGGGGGTCAGCTCCGACGACGAAGAAATGATTGTCGAAGAGGCGATGGAAACCCTCCGCCAGGCGCTTTCCTGAGTAAAATAAAAACCCCGCCTGTAACGCCCTGTGTTGCGTTCTGAGTGCAGGCTATCCACTCGCTCGAATTTCCCGATGCAGGGCGTTTATAAATCCTCCCAGAAGCCACTCACGGCATCATTCCCCTGACTGACCCGGCACGAATGTAAAACCCCACCGATTTATATTTTTGCGCGCGCAAAAAGACTTCACCGGCCCCGCGCTTTAGTCTCTGGATAACGGCTTAACCAACACGCCACTAACCGAGAGACGCTATGCACCGCAAGATTCTGCCAATTGCCATTTGCTCCGCCACTCGCGCTGCCACCATTGCGTTGGCCGCATGCGCGTTTGAAGTGGCCGTGGGTGATGACGGACTGGCCACCGTGCAAGTGTTCCCCGCCGGAAAGTTCTACCCCGCCGATGGTCGCCCCATGACCACCGACGGCTGGACCATCAACCAGGCGCAAGCGGCCAAAGTGATAGAGCGTTTCCGCCAGCGCAAAACCCCGATGGTGATCGACTACGAACACCAGACCCTGCGCGCGGAAGACAACGGCCAACCTGCTCCGGCGGCGGCCTGGTTCAAAGAGTTGGAATGGCGCGAAGGCGAAGGCCTGTTCGCCACCATTGAGTTGACGGCCCGAGCCCGCGAGGCCGTGAACAATAAAGAGTATCTGTTTTTTTCACCGGTGCACCGCTACCACCCCAAAACCGGCGAGGTGATGGAGCTGGTAATGGGTGCGCTGACCAATAACCCCGCTATAGACGGCATGGAGGAATTATCCCTCCGTGCCGCCGCCACGTTCGGGGCAACCCTGGAGGATGAGACCGTGGACCTGCTGCAAAAACTACTGGCAAAGCTCGACCTGGATAAGAACACCACCGAGGAGCAGGCGTTGGCCGCTCTGAGTAAGCGCCTGGACGCTGACCCGCTCGTGGGTGTGAAAAAAGCCCTGGGCGAGAAAGACGACGCCGACGCCGCCACCGTGGTGGCCGCCTGCACCGCACTGAAAGCCAAAGCCGAACAGGGCGAGCCGGACCCGACCCAGTATGTGCCGGTGAGTGCGCTCAACAGCCTGAAGAGTGAAGTGGCCTCACTGAGCCAGCAGCTCAAGGGCCAGCAAGACCAGCAGCTCGAAAGCCTGATTGACGAAGCGCTTGAAGACGGCCGCTTGGTGAAGGGCATGGAAGACTGGGCGCGCGACCTGGGCAAGAAAGACATGGCCGCGCTGAATAAGTACCTGGAAACCAGCCAGCCCATTGCCGCCCTGCGCGGATCGCAAACCCGGGGCGAATCACCGGTGGATGAGGGCACCGGCCTCACCGAGGACGAACTGGCGGTGTGCAGCCGCATGGGCGTGAAGCCCGAAGATTTCAAGAAGTACAAAACCGACGGGACCGGCGCGGCGGCTTAACGGCCCCGCACCCGGTTGTGCTTTAACCCGAACCCTTAACGTAATTCAGGAGACGCCATCATGCCTCTGACCAATGACCGACTGATCAAGCGCCGTGACGGCGTCCAGTACAACGACCCGGTGGCTGCGGACACCGTCATCTATACCGGGGCGCTGGCTTGCCTGGACGCGAGCGGCAACGCCGTACCGGGCGCCACCGCCACCGACCTGACCGCTCGCGGTGTGTGTGAGGAGCGGGCGGACAACACCGGCGGCGCGGCAGGCGATATCTCAGCGCCCATTCGTGCCGGTGTGTTCAACTTCAAGAACAGTGCCGGTGCCGACGAAATCACCCGCGCCAACATCGGCAGCGATGCCTTCATTGTTGACGACGAAACCGTGGCACTGACCGACGGCACCAGCACCCGCTCCATCGCGGGCGAGATTGTGGACCTGGACGACGCCGGCGTGTGGGTGCGCGTCGGCGCATAACCGGCCCTTACGAACCGCGCAACACCGTTGCGCATAGCGAACAACCCGAACGGGAGCAGCAGACATGATTGTGAATCGCCAGAACCTGAGCATGGCCTACACCGGCTTTAAGGCCACCTTCCAGAACGCCTTTGATGGCGCTCCGGTGAACTACACCCAGATCACCACTGAGGTGCCCTCGGCCACCAGCTCAGAAGAGTATGCCTGGCTGGGCCAGACCACGCGCTTCCGCGAGTGGATCGGTGACCGCGTGATCCAGGCCATCAAGCAGCACGGCTACACCATCAAGAACAAGACCTGGGAAAACACCGTGGGTGTGCCCCGCGAGGCGTTCGAGGATGACCAGTACGGGATTTACACCCCGTTGATGGCGCAGCTCGGGCAGGACTCTCGCGAGCATCCGGACGAGTTGGTGTTTGCCCTGATGAAGCAAGGTGAGACCGAAGAGTGCTACGACGGCCAGCCCTTCTTCGATACCGACCACCCCGTGCTTGCTGCGGACGGAAGCGAAACCAGCGTGAGCAACCTCACCGATGGTGCAGAGACCGAGTGGTACCTGCTGGACACCTCGCGGGCCATTCGCCCCTTCATTTACCAGAACCGGAAGCCGTACAACTTCGTGATGAAGGACTCCGAGCAGGATGACAACGTGTTCCTGAAGAAAGAGTTCCTTTATGGCGTGGACGGCCGCAGTAACGTCGGCTTTGGTTTGTGGCAGCTGGCGCACAAGGCGAAGGTGGCGCTGACCGCTGACAACTTCAACAGCGTGTACGCCGCCATGAAGAGCATGAAAGGCGACAACGGCCGCCCGCTGAACATTCGACCCAACCTGCTGGTGGTGCCGCCCTCGCTGCGCGCCCAGGCACTGGAAGTGGTGAAGGCCGAGCGTGCCGCCAACGGCGCCACCAACATCAACCGCGACGTGGTGGATGTACTGGACACCAGCTGGTTGGCGTAAGCGAATAATCCACGCCGAGTAGGAAATCGGTCAGAAGCCGGGCGAAAAGGATTTGCCCTATCTCTTTAACGACTTTTATAGGAGGCCCCATGGCTGCCCGTAAAAACAACCCGAACGCCCAGGCGAAGGCCGGGACCGCCCAGGCGGCGAAGACCACCGCCGACGCGGAAAAGAAGGCTGCCCAGAGCGCCGAGCAAAAACCGGCCGGAAGCGAGCAGGCTGCCACCGATAAGGAACAGCAGGCTTCGGACCAAGGTGATACCACCACGATCCAACAGGTGCCCGCCACAGACGCCGAGCAGAAAGCCGCCGAAAAAGCGGCTGAGAATGGTGAGCCCACACCGGTGTTGATGATCCGCTCCACCCGCAAAGGTGGGCACCGTCGTGCCGGCATGCGCTGGACCCGCGAACCCATCGGCATTGAAGTGGCCGCGTTGACTGACGCCCAGCGCAAGCAATTGGAGCGCGACCCGAACCTGGTGGTGGAAGAAGCCGAGGTGGACCTCTAAGCCATGGACTACATCACCACCGAACAATTGGCGGAGCTGCCTGGGGCGCGTGAGCTGGCCCAGGTGGCGAGCCCTGCGCATCGCCCGGTGGTGGATTTCGAGCTTATGGAGGCGAGCCTGCGCAATGAGGATCGCACCGCCTGGGAGCCCGAAGAGATTGCCGATGCCGACGATGCCCTGGAGCGCATCACCGGTGCGGTGGAACAGGCCGAGAGCCTGATCAACGGCTTTTTGGCCCAGCGGCGTTACACCCTGCCGCTGAACCCGGTGCCCGGTTTGGTGACCGGCTGGACGCGGGACATCGCCCGCTACTACCTGCACAAAGACCGTATCAGCAGTGAGGGCACCGACCCGATCGTGCGCGCCTACAACGACGCCATGAAACTCCTGAGCCTGATCGAGCAGGGCAAGTTCAGCCTGGGCGCCGATGACCAGGTATTGAATTCGCCGGACTTTTTGGACGTGCGCTTTGACAGCGACCCCAAAGTGTTCAGCCGTGACCAGTTGAAGGGCTTTCGATGAGTTCCGCCCCTTTTGATACGGCCCCGGTAATTGCCCGGGTGCGTGAGCAGGTGACCGCCCTGCGCGCAGTAGAAGGTGCCGCCAGCTTTGCGGCGGTGCAGAACCTGAGAGATTTTGTAGTACCCGGCGCCTATGTGGTGCTGACCCGCGAACGACCGGACAACCAGGAGCCGCGCGGCGGACGCCAGCGAGCCATTGTGACCCTGGGTGTGGTGGTGGCCGTGCGCAACTACCGGGATGTGACCGGGGGCGAACTGAAAGACGCCCTGAACCCGATTTTGAATGGCGTGCGCAATGCGCTGATTGGCTGGACCCCACCCGAGCAAGGGGCGCGCCCCATGAAGTGGGCCGGGGGCGATGTGATCGACTACGACGACAACACCCTGCTGTGGGGTGATGTGTTCCAAACCCAACACTTTATAGGAGCGGCCTGATGACCACCCAAAAGAAAGCCACCGCAAAACCCGTTGAGCGCGAGGAAGTGACCCTGATCGACCGGCACACCCATGGCGGTGAGCCCAAGAAAAAGGGCGACAAGATCCGCGTGACGCCGCGCCAGAAGCAATGGCTGATTGACCGTAAAAAGGTGGCCGGGCCCGCCGACTGATCGGCCCACCACCGAAACCGAACGACACTTAGAGCAAGCACCGACACGAGGGCGACGCCATGTTATTTTCATTCCAGGGCAAGATTTGGCTGGCCACCCGCACCAGCGCTGGCAAGTTTGAGAAGCAGGTGTGGGTGGGCAACGCGCCCACTTTGCAGCTGCAAATGAGCACCGAAAACGCCACCATGATGGAAAGCTACAGCGGTAACCGCAACCAGATTGGTGATCTGGACCTGGGCAAAACTGCCACGGTCAATATGACCCTGACCGATTGGACACCGGAGAACCTGGCGCTGGGCTTTTACGGCGAACAGGTCGATCTGCCCACCGACACCGTGACGGACGAAGCGCTGCCGACCAGCATTGTGGCCGGTGAAGTAATTCGCCTGGATAACAACTTCGTCAGCGACGTGGTGCTGGAGGCCAATGCCGTACCGCTGGTGGAAGGGACCGACTACCGCATCGAAAGTGCGGCCGCTGGCCTGATCGAGTTCCTGGCGGATCAGGCCGACCCGGTAACCGCGGATTATTCGGCAGCCGCTGCCAACGCCGTAACTATGTTCACCACCCGCCCGCAGGAGCGCTGGTTGCTACTCGATGGCATCAACACCGACAACAACGAGCCGGTGGTGTTGGAGCTGTACCGGGTGAAGTTCCGCCCCTTTGGTGACACCAACTTGATCACCAACGAATATGGTGAGCTCCCCCTGGAAGGCTCCGCGCTGTTTGATCAGCTGAACGCCGCCAACAGCAACCTCGGTGGCTTTGGTCGCACCCTGCAGCAGGCCGATGCGTAATGGCCAAGCGAGTGGATAAAAAGCCCGCCCAGGACTCCGCCCCCGACGGGGCGGACGACCTGGCCATTCTGCACCCCGAGCACACCCTGACCGTGGGCGGTGAGAAGGTCACCGTGCGCGAATACGGCTTTGTGGAAGGACTGCGCCTGCGCCCCAAATACCAGCCGCTGCTGGATGCGCTGTACGACATTATGGTGGGTGAGCGTGCGCCGGAGCTGGATGCGGTAGAGGCCGTGCTGGCCGAGCAGCTCGACACCACGCTGGACCTGATTGCCGTGGCCGCCGATGTGGACCGTTCCTTTATTGAAGATCTGAGCAACGAGGATGGCCAGCGCCTGATGGATGCCTGGTGGGCAGTGAACAGCCCCTTTTTTTTGCGCAGCGTATTCAAACGCGCCGCCCAGGAAAGAGCGCTAAGCCGGCACGCTGGAGCGACATCTACCACTGCCTCATCGAGCACGGGCACGACCCGGACCGAATCGGGCAATACACCCAGCGGCAAATCCTCCTCTACTACGCAGCCGCCAGTCGCGCCCAAAACCGGAAACGAAGCGACGCCATCCGAGCGGTGAATCTCGGCTTTAACGGTGGCAAGAAAGTCAACGAAGCCCTCAAAGAACTGGAAAAATACAGCTAGCCCCCGCGTTACTCTCCTCGGCTCTGGTTGAGCCCTTTAGCCCGGCATGTCCGGGCTTTCTTTTGCGTGCGCAAAATTACAACTGACCCCCGCGCGCGCGATACTGCCTTGGCAATACACCCCTGACGAGACCGCCATGGCTGACCTGAACCTCGCACTGCGCGTACGCGCCGACCTGAACAACGCCCAGCGCAACCTGCAGCGCCTGGAGCGTGAGCTGGACGATACCGGTAAAGCGGCGAACCGTGCCGGCACGGGCATGGACCGGATGGGTCGTGGTGTTGGTCGCTTGCGTACCCTGCTGGCCACCCTCGGCGGTGGCTTGCTGGTGCGCCAGATTGTGCGCTCGGCGGATGCCGTGACCAACCTGCGCAGCCAGTTAAGGTTGGTCACCGACAGCCAGGAAGAGCTTAACGAAGTGTTTGATGCGACCTACGCGCTGGCGCAGGACACGCGACAGGAGCTCGGCTCCACTGTAAACCTATACGCTCGCCTGGCCCGCTCCACCGATCAACTGGAGCTCAGCAACCAGGATCTGCTCACCGTCACCCGCGCCATTAACCAGTCCTTCATCGTCAGTGGCGCCGGCGCTCAAGAAGCGGCGGCGGCGACCCTTCAGCTTTCCCAGGGCATGGCCAGCGGCACGTTGCGCGGTGAGGAACTGAATTCCGTTCTGGAAAACAGCCCCAGGTTGGCCCGCGCCATTGCCGATGGACTGGGTGTGACGATTGGAGAGCTTCGCGCCCTTGGCGAGCAGGGGCGCCTGACTACCGAGGTTGTCACGCAGGCATTACTGAGGACTGCCGACACCATTGATGCGGAATTCCAGCGTATGCCGCGTACCGTTGGTCAGGCACTTCAGCAGCTGCGTAATGATCTACTCGTGACCTTCGGAGAAGCCGATACCGGTCCACTGGTGGAGGGCATTGATGAGCTGCGGGATATCGTCACCGACCCGGAGTTTCAACGGAGCGTTATCACGCTTGCCAACGGCTTTCTAAAGCTGGTGGGGCAGGCTGGCGAGCTGGTTGAGGCGTTGGAGTTTCTGAGCCAGTGGAGTGGTCTTGCCTCTCCTGACGAAACCAACCTAAGAGACCTGCGCCAGCTCGAAAGCTCTATTCTTGACGCACTGAACAGTGGCCCATTGAGCCGCATCAAGTTCTTCGGACCTGGTGGGGTGGTTGAGTATTACGACGAAGCCGAGCTCCGTCAGGAGCTTGCGGATGTTCAGTCCCGCATCCAGCGAGCGATGGATGTGCAGAACATCAGCCGCACTATCGACAACCCCATAGCAAACGCGACCGGCGCTCTCGGGCAGCAACTCAATGCAGACCGGAACAGCCGGCCTATTCAGCTTGGAGACGGCGGCGACTCAGAAAGCGAGGCTGAAAAGGCCGCAAAAGATCGAGAGAAGTTCGTCGCCCAACTCGAACGCGAAGCGGACCTGTTCGAAGCCACCGCCGAAGCCACCCGCCGCTATGAAATCGAGCAGATGAAACTCTCCGGCACTTTGCTGGAGCGAGCTAATGCAGCGGACGAAGCCCTACGCAAACAGGAAGCGCTGAAGCAGCAGGCCGAGGATGATGCGGAGATTGCCTCACTCCAGGTGCGCCTGCTGCGCGCCCAGGGCAACGAAGCGGCCGCTGCGGAGGCCGAGCTGGAGCAACGCTACGGCGCACTGCTGGAACGGCTGGAAACCCGGGGTGACGAGAGCGGTGCCCGCACCGTGCGCAACCTGATGGACCTGGAGCTGCTGCGCTCGCGCTTGAGCGAAGCGGAAGCCGCCATCGACGACACCCTGGGCCGCATGGCCCGCGAGGAGCAGAGCATTGAGGTGCAGCGCTCCACCGGTGCCATCAGTGAGGTGGAGGCACGCGAGCGACTGCTGGAGCTGCACCGGGAGACGGCCAATGTGCTTGAAGAGCAGCGCCCGCTGCTCGAAGAGCTGGCGCAACAACCGGGCCAAGTGGGTGAAGCCGCCCGCGCTGCACTACAGATGGTGGACAACCAGGTCAAGGAGCTGCGATCCAGTACCAGTGAGCTTCAGCGCACGCTGGAGCAGGGTTTGGAGTCTGGGCTTTCCTCTGCTATCAAAGGCTTGGCTGACGGCACCATGAACCTGCGTGATGCCATCAGCCAACTGGGCCAGAGCGTGGCCAATGCGCTTGCCGACATGGCTGCCAAAGGTTTGGCTGAGAACATTACTGGCAGTCTATTTGGTGGTGGTATCGGCGCCCTGTTCGCCGCCAGTGGTGGCCAGGTGCGCGGCCCCGGTACCGGCACCAGCGACAGCATCCCCGCCATGCTCAGCGATAAGGAATACGTGACCCGCGCGGCCGTCACCACCCAGCCCGGCGCGCTCGACTTCCTGCAAGACTTCAACAAGCGCGGCATGGCCGCCCTGGACGATTGGAACCCGGCCCGCCACAACACCGGTGGCCTGGCCGGTGTGCCTGCGCCGGAGATGGGTGCGCCGAGCCTGGGCAAAGCCAGCCTGGACGAGCCGTCAAAGGCGTTCAGCGCCCAGGTAGCCAACAACATCAACCTGAACTACATCGACGACCCGGACCGCATTGCCAGCTATATGCGCGGCCGCGCCGGCGAAGAGGCGATCACCGTAATGATCAGCCGCAACCCCCAAAAATTCCGCCAACTGCTGAAGGTGTAACGATGCCGTACGAGATTGGTTTTGTAGAGAACGTGGGCACGCTGGCCCACTACATGATGCTGGACAAGATCCGCAGCTTTGCCCTGGCCAGCGGCTTCTGGCAGGTGCTGCGCTATGACGACACGATCGACAACCGCGAGCTGATTTTGAAGGGCGAGGGCTATAGCGGCACCGAGGAGATCTTCGTGGGCTTCCGGTGCTACCAGAACGCCAGCGCCGATGTGTACAACATGACGGTGGCGGGCTTCACCGGCTACGTGGCCGGCAACAGCTTTGCAAGCCAGCCCGGCGCGATCCTCTTGGGCCTACCGGCGCACAACAACCGGATCGACTACTGGTTGACGGTGAACCCGCAGCGCATTGCCCTGGCGATGAAGGTGGGCACGCCGGTGTATGAGAGCGCCTACGCGGGTAAATTCCTGCCTTATGCCACGCCGAGCCAGTACCCCTATCCGGTGTTTGTGGGCGGCATGCTCACCAATGAGAGTGAAACCCGTTTTAGTGATTCGAGCCACTCGATGTACGCAAAAGGCAATCGGGACAACTGCCGGATGCGCTTTAACGATGGCACCTGGCGAGTGCCCGACACGTGGCCGTGGGTGGATAACCAGTTGACCAGCAGCGAGAACGTTCGGGATACCGATGGAAACTACCCTTTGCTCCCGGTGATGCTGAACGATAGTCAGGGCATTTACGGCGAGTTGGATGGCATTTTTCATATCAGCGGCTTCAACAATGCGGTCGAGAACACGCTGACGGTTGGCGGTGATGACTACGTCGTGATTCAGGATGTGAGCCGCACCGGATTTGCTGACTACTACGCCCTGCGCCTGGACCCCAACGTTTAATAGGAGCTTTATATGCCGCACTACAGTGCCACGGTAAATAGCTGGAGCGAGATCCGGTCCGAAATCATCAACGCCTGTGTGCTCAATGGCTGGACGCAGAATGGCAACGTGCTGACCAAGAGCGATTTGGCGGCGGAGCTGACGGTGGTTACCAGCGAGGACGCGGATGGACAATACAGTGAAGGGTTGCACATTCACGGCGGAACCGGCTATAGCGGCGGCCTGCTGGAGCCCTCGGGTATCCAGCCGCGTATGGGGCCGCCATCCACCAACGTTACGGCTCCGACGTGGCCGATGGATCTGGATATCCATCTGTTCACCGACCCTGATGAAGTTTTTGCCCTTGTAAAATTCTCGGTTGACTACCACTTTTGGCTGGCCTTCGGTCGTTCATCTATTTCGGTGCCTGGTACCGGCATGTGGATAGCCGCGAATGCGAACCGCTTGGCCACGTCGTCGAACAATGGCGGCGTTTACATCACGCCTTCAGGCGGAGCGTCCGGCACAGCCAACCAGTCCACAACCGGAATTTTCTGGAAACCCTACGGACTATACGACTACCGAACCGAACACACGGTGCACGTCGACCTGCCGGATGTACCCGGATGGCTGGCTCCCAACACCAGTTATTCGGGCAACGGCAATGGTGCGATTTCAGAAACCCATAACGTCCTGGTGCAGATCAGCCCCAACAGCTGGAACAGCGAGTCCGTCCTGATTCCCATCCAGCTCTTTGTCCGTCGCAACGAAGACAAGCGCAGCCTGGTAGTGGACCTGCAGAACGCTCGCACTCTGCGCGTAGATAACTACGACCCGGGCCAGATCATCACGCTGGGTGATGACCAATGGCGCATCTACCCGTTCTACCGCAAGAACGCCGATCAGCGCGACGGCACCACATCGTCCGGCGGTGATCACTCCGGCACCATGGGCTGGGCCATCCGCTACGACCCGGAGCCGTAACCGATGGCCGTGCTCGATGGGTTCTACGCTTCATCTCCCACTGGTGGCATCGATAACCCAAACCTGGGCGATGCCACCATGGGCTTCTCCCTGGACTGGTGGCCACCTTACGCCAGCCTGGTGGCCAACGCCGACATCACCGCCGTGGCATCCAACCTGCCGGTAAGCGCCAATCCGAGCGCCCGCACCGGCTTCGGTGTGAACAGCTACCGAGGCGACTTCTATAACCGCATCCACATCAACCCGCAGCGTATTGACCTGGGCAACGTCGTTTCCGAGCAGGTAACAGCGGTGCGGGTGTTCAATGCGTTTTTCGGGCCGCGTCAGCTGAATGAAATCACCGGCGTGGATGAGGGCATCAACATTCAGGGGCCGGACGTTCCGCCCTACAGCTACCCGGCGCTGACCGAGGACGAGTGGTTTATTGCCGTGCAGCCGGAAGGCCCCGCCACCGTGAGCGCCACCATCGGCTGGGTGTTTGATGTGCAGACCGTCGCGGTACCGGTGACCGGTACCCGGGTGATCGGCTGGCCCTTCGCCGTGGACTGGAGCGAGCCGGTGGTAGAAACCCTGGCCTGGGCCACCGATGTGTTGCGCAGCCCCACCGGTACCGAACAGCGCCGCGCCCTGCGCCTGGCGCCACGGCGTGGACTGAGTGCCGTGTACAAACTCCAGGGCCGTGAACGCCAGTTGCTGGAGCACACCCTGGTTGGCTGGGGCTCACGCAGCTTTGCGGTACCCATCGCCCCGGACGTGCAGTGGCTGGCCACCGAACTGGACGCCGGCGTCAGCCGCGTGCCTTGCGACACCGCCGGATACGACTTTGAGGTGGGCGGCCTGGTGATGCTGTACATCGATGCCTTCACCTGGGAAGTGGCGCAGATTGATGTGATCGACGCGACCGGCCTGGACACCGCCCGCCCGCTGCAAAACGCCTGGCGTCGCGGTACCAAGATTTACCCGGTGCGCAGCGCCCACCTGGTGCAACAACCCGAGCTGCTCCGCTACCACGATCAGGCCAGTGAATTTGAGGTGAGCTGGACGCTGCTGGATGTGTGCGATTGGCCCGCCGAAATGCCCGCCGCCGAGTACCAGGGCTATCCGGTCCTCGAGCAGCACCCGGAGGAGAGCACCAACCTGACCCACGGCTTTGCACGCCTGCTCCTGGAGCTGGACAACGGCAGCAACGCGCCGCGCCGAATGGACACCGCCGACCGGGGCTTTGATCTGCGCGAGCACCGCTGGCTGGTCGAGGGCGTGGAAGAGAAAGACCAACTGCGCCGCCTGTTATACGCCCTGCGCGGCCGTCAGGTACCGCTGTGGGTACCGACATTCGCCAGCGACCTGACCATCAATGCGATCGTCACCGAAAGCGCCACAACATTGAGCGTGGACAACGTGGGCTACGCCCGCTTTGTGAACGGCCGGCCGGAGCGATCGCACATCCGCATCCAGCTGCTCGACGGCACCGTCTGGTACCGGGAAATCACCGGCGCCGCCGAGCAGGACGATGACACCGAACAGGTTCAGATCGACAGCTCCCTGGGCCAGCAGATCGCGCCGAACCAGGTGCGGATGATTTCCTACCTGGTGTTGTGTCGGCTCGACGATGACGGCGTGGAGATTGAACACGAAACCAACACCATTGCCCGCTGCGGCCTGGTGTTTCGCGGGGTGAACGATGACGTTTGATGCACGGGAAACCAGCCTGGCCGATGGCCAGCCCATTCGCCTGTATCTGTTTGAGCGCGGGCAGGACCGCTGGGCCTACTGCACGGCCGATCGGGACATCGAGCACGCTGGTGTGCTGTACGTGAGCACGAGCATTACCGACAACGGCACCCGCCAGACCGGCGACATCGAGGCCGATGCGTTCGAGATCATCGGCCCGCACGACCTGGGCGTGGCGCAGTTGTACCGGGGCATGATCGTCAGCCGCGAAATCACCCTCACTGTGCGGGATGTGCACTACCAGGACGAAGAACCCCTGGTCAGTTGGGTGGGCCGGATCCACGGCGTGGAGTGGACGGCTGAGGACCGCTGCAAGATCACCTGCCAATCCATGCAGGCGGCCATGGCGCAACCGGGCCTGCGTTTGAGCTGGAGCCGCAACTGCCCCTATGCGCTGTATGGCCGGGGCTGCGGTGTGGACAAAACCCAGTTTGAGGTGCCGGGCACCATTGCCGGCCTGAACGGACTGAGCATTGAAGTGGCCGCGCTGAACGGCTTTGCGGATGACTACTTTACCGGCGGCTTTATTGAGTGGCCCGTGGGTGATGCCGAGGTGGAGCGGCGCACGATCGAAAGCCATACCGGCACCACGGCCGTGATGTTTGGCGGCACGGCCGGGCTGGTTCAGGGGCAGGCCGTGACCGCTTACCCGGGCTGCCCGCGCACCATTGAGGTGTGCGATAGCCGCTTTAACAACGCCGCGAACTATGGCGGTGTGCCGCACCTGCCGGGCCGCAGCCCGTTCGACGGCAACCCCATCTTTTAGGAGGCAACCATGGTCTGGAATTTTGTACTGCAACTGGTGGTGGCCTACGCAATCAGCTACGTCACCACGCCCAAACCGGAGAAGCCAAAACCGGCCTCGCTCAGTGATTTTGATTTCCCGGTACCGGATGAAGGCACCCCCCAGTGTGTGATTTTTGGCGATGTGTGGGTGACCGACTGGATGGTGCTGGGCCTGGGCAACTTCCGCACCCGGCCCATCAAGAGCGGGGGCAAGAAGTGATGGCGGATGTGATGGTGCGCCTGGAGCACTTGCGCTCGGTACCGGGCTTGTCCGGCAAGCCGGGTTATTGCAGCGGTGGGGCCCGGCGCTGGTTTAACGCTCGCGGCATCAGCTGGCGCACCTTTGTGCGCGAGGGTATCCCGGCCAGCCAACTGCGCGCCACCGGCGATGGCCTGGCGCTGCGCCTGGTGGAGCACGCCGAAATGATGGAGGCCAAACGTGGGCGGTAGCAGCAAGCAGACCATTGGTTACGACTATTTGATGGGCATTCACATGGGTGTGTGCCGTGGGCCCGTGGATGCGCTGGTGGAAATCAAAGTGGCCGATCGCACTGCCTGGACGGGCAACGTGACGGGCAACCAGACGGTGCAGATCAACGCCCGCGAGCTGTTCGGTGGCGACAGTGCCGAAGGCGGTGTGGAAGGCCCACTGGAAGTGATGATGGGCGAGCCGACCCAACCGGTGAGCACTAGGTTGGCGTCCATGTTGGACGGCCTGGTGCCGGCATTCCGTGGCCGGTTGACCCTGTTCTTTGATGGCCTGGTGTCTTCCCTCAACCCCTACCCGAAGCCGTGGAGCCTGCGGGTGCGTCGCACCACCGCCGGGTGGGACAGCGACAACCCCTGGTACCCGCTCGCGGCAAAGATCGAGCTGGCCGGTGGCGACATCCACGCCATGAACCCGATCCACATCATCTACCAAGCGCTGACGGATCCGGACTGGGGCCTGGGCAACCCGCGCCAGATGGTCGGCACCTCGTTTGAGGCGGCGGCGGACCAGCTGGTGGCCGAGAGCTTTGGCCTCTGCCTGCGCTGGAACCGCAGCAGCTCGGTGGAGGACTTCACCCAGGAGATGGTGGAGCACGTGGGCGGCAGTGTGTACCTGGACCACTTTACCGGCCGCTGGGAGATCGCCCTGATCCGGGACGATTACGACCCACAGACCCTGCCACTGTTTGATTACGACAGCGGTCTGGTGTCCATCGATGAGGACGGCACCAGCGCGCCCGCCGAGGCGGTGAACGAAGTGATCGTCACCTATCGGGATCCCATCACGAATGAAGATCGCCAGGTGCGCGTGCAAAACCTCGCAGGTATCCAGAGCGCCGGCGCCGTGCGCAGCCAGACGCTCAGCTACACCGGCATCCCCACGGCCGAGCTGGCCTACCGGGTGGCGCAGCGTGAGCTGCGGGCCCGCAGCACCGGGGTGAAGCGGTTCAAGTTGCGGATGGACCGGCGCGGCTATCAGCTGCAGCCCGGCGCCGTGTTCCGCATCTCGGTACCGAGCCGCGGAATCGAGAACATGATTCTGCGGGTGGGCCAAGTGCGCAACTCCGAGCTGCGCCAGGGCCCCATCGAAATCGACGCCGCCCAGGATGTGTTCGGCCTGCCCGCGACCAGCTACGTGACCGCGCAACCGCCCGGCTATGTGCCGCCGCAAATTACTCCGGAGCCGATCGACACCCTGCGCGTCGTGGAGCTGAACTACCGGGATTCCCTGGGCGTGGTGCGAGATATCGCCGAGAACGACACCGGCGCCTGGGTGGCCGCGCTTGCCCTTAAAGCCAATCCCCTGGGCAAAAACTTCTTGCTCCAGACGCAACCATCGGGCGCCACCGAATGGACAACCGGCACCGATGGCGACTATTGCCCGACCGCCGAGCTGGTGGACGAGATGCCGATCGGTGAGGTGGCCGTGGCGGTAAACCTGACCGGCGCGGCGGATCTCGACCTGGTGGAAGTCGGCACGGCCGCACTGATTGACGATGAGATTTTTCGGGTGGATGCGATCGATGCCGAGGCGCTGACGGCCACGCTGGCCCGTGGTTGTATCGATACGGTACCGGCCGCCCACGCCGCTGGCGCCCGGGTGTGGTTCTACGGCGGCGGCTTTGCTGGTGTGGAAACGGTCGAGTATGAGGCCAGCGAAACCGTCAGCGCCCGCCTGCGCAGCCGTACCAGCACCGCCACGCTGCCCGCTGAGGACGCCACCGGCGATGTGATTACCCTGGCCGGTAGACCCGGGCGGCCGTACCCGCCGGGCCGTATCCGGATAAACGGCGAAGCCTACCCGGCGGCCGCGCGCGGCGTGCTCCGCGTGAGCTGGTCCACGCGGGACAAGGTGGTGATTGAGGATCAGCTGGTGGACGCCAGCATGTTGAACGCCGGTGCACCGGAGGTGACCTACAACGCCAGCCTGGTGCGTGTTGATAACGGCCAGGTGCTGACCTCGGAATCCAATATCGACGGCACGGTGGTGGAGCTGTTCGCCGGTTACTCGGGGCTGGTCGAGCTGGTGATCAACAGCCAAGCGCTGGACTACGACACCGACACACGCAGCTACCAATCAGTGCGGATCCCCTTTAACTATGTGGCGGCCGGCTATGGCAAGTCCTGGGGTTATGCCTGGGGCGGCACCTATGACCCGGGTGTGATTGCGCCGCGTGGCGGCATCAGCGGCCGCCAGCTGTACATCAACATCATGGGGTTTGAAAACGGTGTGTACGTTGGCCGGTGGAATGACCTGGACGTGAGCGGGGAGCAGTACCTGGTCTCCAGCGTTGATGGCGAAACCTGGACGCGCCACTCGGTACTGCCGATGTTCTGGACCGGCACGGTGTACTGGTTCGGCGGCCGCTGGGTGCGGGTGTTCAACGGTTTCCTGTCTGAGGCGGCATCGCTCGATGGCCCCTGGACGGAGCTGCCCTCGCCGTCGGATTCAGCCACGGTGACCGGGCTGTCGTTCAGCGAGGTGATCAATGGGCGGCTGTTTTTGTGGGGCAATCAGTTGCTGTTTTCGTCGGATGATGGCAGCACCTGGGAGCAGCACCGGCTGCCTCCCGTGCTGGATGAGAACCGCGCGGACGTCACAACGGTGAACAGCATTGCGTACGGCAATGGCTACTACGTGGCAGTGATCCGCGAGGGCGAGCGCATCTGGATGTCGCGCCCAGATGCGGTCAATTCCAGGATGTGGCGTTCAGTCAACCTGGTCGACTGGGAGCTGGTAACCCCGCAACTGCTGGCCGATGGGGACTTTGGCGAAGGCCTTTACCGGGGCCTGTGGTCCGGTCATGTGCAGCGCATGGCGGGCCGCTTTCTCGTCCGGGTCGGCCTCGGCCAGACCAGCGAAGGCTCTGAGCGCACGCTGTTTTACAGCACCGATGGCCAGAACTGGTCCGAGGCGTCGTTTAACGGTGTGCCTGGCAGCAACTACTACGGGACAACCCGGATCGTGGAATTTAACGGCGACCACTATTACATCGGGCGGTCGTACGTCGATAGCTACGGCGGTGCGCCCCGCGTGTTCAGCAGCACCAACGGTGGCACCACCTGGACCGTCCAGACCATTGACCCCAACACCCAATTCTTCCCGCGCCGCTCCGGCAACCTGCAAGTCGTGGGTGGCCGGCTGATGATGCTATCCGATTTGCAACCGACCAATAACGGTCACCTGATCGAGAGCGATGACGCTTTAACCTGGCGGTCGCTGCGCCTGCAGCGGCCTACTGAAGAGGAGTAAACCCATGCCCAACAGAGCATTGAACAACCTCGGCTTGAACACCGACTGGGACCTGGGCGAGGACGGCTGGAAAGCGGGGATGGACTACAACCTGCTGGTACTGGACACGCTGGTGCAAGGCCGCGTGCTCGATATCGGCGTGGATGATCCGCCCAGCTCGCCTGTCGCCGGCGCCGCCTACCTTGTGGGCCCGAATCCCACCGGCGACTGGCTCGGTAGTGCCAACGCGATCGCCGTTTACGACGAGGGCGCCTGGACGCTGGTGGGCCCCCTGGAAGGTTGGGAAATGCACAACCTCGCCGACGGCCGTCGGTACAAGTTCGACGGCGCCAACTGGCTGCCAACCGCACCACTGAACAACCCCAGCGCCACCGCAGACCCAGGCGCCACCGACGACAGCACAGCGGGCTACCAGCCGCTGAGCCGCTGGCTCAATACCTCAACGGGGGAATTCTGGGTTTGTGTTGACGCAACCGCCAGCGCCGCCAGCTGGCAGAAAACCACACTCACCCTAGACGAGCTGGGCAGCGCCGCACTCGCCAACGTGGGCCTCGGCGGGGCAGACGTGCCTAGTAATGGTGATTTGGGCTCGGCGGCTTATGCGGATAAAACCACAAGTGCTACTGACACCACGGCTGGGCGCTTGCTACAGGTAGGAGCGTTTGGGCTAGGGGCTCCAGTATCGGCGCCCGATATAGCTGATTTAAACACGGCCAACACATTCGGTTCATATTCTTCTGAAAGCGGGATACCCAATACGCCGGTAACCGGAGGCGGGACTACTTTAACTGGGGCTAGAAATCCCAATGCCGGGTTCCAATTCTACAATCAGGCTTCCTCTGGCGGTGCCCACGACCTATGGTTTCGCTCCTATGGTGCAGGCATTTTCGGTCCTTGGGCAAAAATCCTAACCCAAAGAACCATCCTCGGCACAGTCTCCCAATCCGGCGGCGTTCCTACTGGGGCGGTGATTGAACGCGGCTCGAATGCAAACGGCGAGTACGTGAAGTTTGCGGATGGGACGCTGTGGTGCCGACATCACCAGAAGGCGCTCTATGATGTAGCGTCCCGTCTTTTGTGTCAGTGGAATTTTCCGGTCGCGTTCGCCAGTCCTAGCGCCTACAGTTGGAGCGCAGAAATGCAAGAGCGTGACCCAAACAACGTGAATGATATGCCCCCCGGAATCTCTAGTCTGATACATAGCCAGGTTTCGGAGGGGTCTCACTCGGCAACTTTGCTAAACGTAAACGTCCGCGCTGCGACCGGCGAGTTCGCCTTTTCCACAGGCGATTATATCTGGATGTCTTTAACAGCGATAGGAAGGTGGTACTAATGCTTAGACTAAATCTTTCCCCAATCCGATCAGACGAGCCGCAGCCCTCCGTTTCGTGGGTAGCACCAGTGCTTACCGTCAACGCAGTAGACTACAACCTGTCCCTGCTCGAAGACGGCGCAACCGCACAGCATCCGGTACTCGGCACCGTCCACCGTGTAGGCAATGATTACGAATGCACCATCACGCTGACGCATGGCGCCGATGCTCCCTCCGAAACCCGCTTCCCGGCGCCGGTCACCGTAACAGAGAACGGTCCTATCGAACTACCGCCGTATGACGCACCAGAGGAGTACTCCAATGACCTGGCTTAATGACTGCACCGAAATCGAAACCGCCGAAGACAAAGCGGCTAAGGCAGCGCTGGCGCAGATCAATCAGTTCAAGCGCCAGCGAGCCGAAGCCATCAGCGAAGCTGTCGTAGAAACAGCATCTGGAAAGTTGTTTGATGCAGACGAGCAGTCGATAGGCCGTATGGGTTTTCGCCTGCAGAAGGCCCAGATAACCGGTGAGACGGTGGTCGGTTGGGTTCTGGCGGATAGCGAGGCAGGGCACAAAACGCCGGTCTCTGTCGAGGAGCTGTCGGAGGCCTTCCGTCTGGCGGTCGACAACATGGACACAAACTGGGAAGCCCCTGGGGCGTGAAGTAAAAAGCGGCGACGCGCCCTGGTGCTGCAACACCAGAGCGCGACACCAGTCTGCAGAGCAAGCTGCAAACCAGCCGAGGCCGCCCGCTCACGTGAGCAAGGCGATCTTAGCAAAATGAAAAAGGTTTGCCGAGAATGAAAGAGGTTCGTTGTACAAAATGCCGTCGTAAACTCGCCATGGCGGCGTTTTCCGAAATCGAAATCAAGTGCCCCCGCTGCGGGGCCGTCAACCATCAGAAGGCCACGAGCCTCCAATCGCACCCTGATAGGAGGCAACATGGCCACACCCATCATCCCTTGGCTGGGCGGTAAACGCCGCCTGGTCGATCGCATCCTGCCGCTGCTCCCTCAGCACAGCTGCTACGTCGAGCCGTTCGCCGGCGGCGCCGCGCTGTTCTTCCTCCGTCCGGTACCCGCCGAGGTCGAGGTGCTGAACGACATCAACGGTGACCTGGTGAATCTCTACCGGGTGGTGCAGAACCACCTGGAAGAGTTCGTCCGCCAGTTCAAGTGGGCCCTCAGTTCACGCCAAGTGTTCAAGTGGCAGCAGATGACCCGGCCGGAAACGCTGACCGATATCCAGCGTGCCGCCCGGTTCTACTACCTGCAGCAGTCCGCCTTCGGCGGCCGCGTGGACGGCCAGAGCTATGGCACGGCTACCACCACGCCCCCAGGGCTTAACCTGCTGCGGCTGGAAGAGTCGCTGTCGGCCGCCCACCTGCGCCTTGCGTCCACCTACATCGAACACCTGGCGTGGCAGGACTGCATCCGCCGCTACGACCGGCCTCACACGCTCTTCTATATGGATCCGCCATACTGGGAGACCGAGGGCTACGGCGTGGATTTCGGCTGGGAGCACTACCAGGCCATGGCAGAGCTGCTGCACCAGATCAAGGGCAAAGCCGTCATCAGCCTGAACGACCACCCGGACATCCGTGAGCTGTTCAAGGACTTCCACATTGAGAGCACCGACATCAAGTACACCGTCGGCGGCGGCAAGGGTTCGGATGCGCGGGAGGTTCTGATATTCAGCTGGGACGTCCAGAGTGAGCCGGCGGGCCTGTTCTGAGCCTGCTATTATTTGGCCACGGAGGGCTGAATGTATGTGCGGAAGAATCGACGTCGACGGCGAAGAGATCAACAGATGGGTACCGCAGGACCTAGGCATCCGCTTCAAGGCGGCCAGCAACCATGACCTGCGGCCGGCCCAGACCGTATCCACAGTTGCCTCGGTAGAGGGGCGTCTGCAGCAGCTCGACACCAGGTGGGGCATCAAGCCCAAGTGGGCCACCAGCCTGCTTATCAATGCCAAATCCGAGACCGTCACCGAAAAGCAGACATTCGTCAAAGCGTTTGCCTTCAACCGCTGCCTGGTGCCGTGTAGTGGATTTTACGAGTGGATGAGTACGAAGGCAGGCAAGGTGAAGCTGCGGTTTCACCGGATAGACGAGCGGCCGCTGTACATGGCGGCATTCTGGTATGAGGGAGAGACGCCCCAGCTAGTCACCCTGACACGGGCAGCCCCAACGGAGCTCTACCACATACACAACCGGTTCCCGGTGTTCATTGGCGCCAGTGAGGCGAGCACCTGGTTGAATGCCACCCCTCTGGATGCCCAAGCTATGGCGATCGATTCGGCCGCCCAGGGCATCACTTTCAGCCCCAGTGAGTAGCCTCAGCGCACCTTCCACGCTTCGATGGCCCAGGTGTCGATCGGTAGGTCGTGGTCTTCAATGACATCCTGCATGGTTTCCCAGTATCGACGGTCCGTGGGCTTCTTCAGAATAAGGACAATACCGGCACGCTTTCCCGTGGCCGTGGCATACCCTAAAGCCTGCCCGATCGCCTGGGACCACTTGGATCCCCAGTCGTACTCAATGGCATGCGAGTCCAGGACACAATCCACTCGGCGGCGGTCAGGCAGCACCACCTCGGTCTCGCCGTCACAGAAGCGTTCCTGGTACCAGGCTTCGTTTCTGGCATGGACATCCAGGGAGAGGGAGAGCAGGAGCAGAATTACAAGGTAGGTTCTCATGGGCGGGAAGTGTGCCCCGGTGGCGGGAGAGGCGCAATCCCTATTGGCAATTCCTTTGCCCAGGGTGAAACAGTTACACTACGCCAATTATCGCGCGTGAGCCGTCAATTTATCGCGCGCGGCATCAGTACCCCACCATGCCGTGATCAACGACTACACCGATTACGGCATTTCCCAGGATGACCCGGACGTAGTCAAGGGCCGCGCCGGCTCACCGTATGCGGTCAAGGATTATTACAACGTCAATCCGGATCTCGCTGAAGATCCGGCGCAGCGCCTGGCAGAATTCGAGGCGCTGATCGAGCGTACTCACGACAACGGCCTGAAGGTCATTATCGACATCGTTCCCAACCACGTGGCCAGGGATTACGATTCCATCAGCCGCCCTGAGGGCGTCGACAACCTCGGTGCCCAGGATGATGACTCGGTCACCTATGCCCGTGACAACCAGTTCTACTATGTGGTCGGCGAACGCTTCAGAGTCCCCGATCCCGAGGGCGACTACCAACCCCTGGGCGGCGATGTTCACCCGCTTGCCGACGGCGAGTTCGAGGAGAACCCGGCCAAGTGGACCGGCAATGGCGCCCGCGCCGCTCAGCCGGGTTTCAATGACTGGCATGAGACCGTAAAGATCAATTACGGGGTAAGACCCGACGGTACCTACGACTTCCCGCATCTGCCGGACGACTATGCCGGGCGGTCGATCGAGGATCATCACGCTTATTGGCAAGAGCAGGACCTGCCGGACTCCTGGTANAAAATGCGCGACANTGCCCACTATTGGCTGGACAANGGCGTCGACGGTTTCCGNTACGACATGGCGGAAATGGTCCCGGTNGAATTCTGGAGCTTTCTGAANGCCTCCATCAANGTNGAGCACCCGGANGCNTTTCTNCTCGCGGAAATTTACAANCCNGACGCCTACCGCGATTACATTCACCTGGGGAAGATGGACTACCTNTACGCCAAGGTGGATATCTACGATACGCTGAAGCCCATCATGCGCGGCGAAGCCGGTACCGATACCCTGCCTCCGGTGCGCGACGCGCTCGCGGACATCGATCAGCACATGCTGCTGTTNCTCGAGAACCACGATGAGCAACGCATTGCCCACCCGGAATTTGCGGGCGACGCACAAAAAGGCAANCCGGCCATGGTGGTCTCNGCGCTCTGGGGACGGGGCCCGGCGATGATCTATTTCGGACAGGAAGTGGGCGAAGACGCCGANGAAGATGCCGGTTTCGGCAAAGCCAGCCGGACCACCATTTTCGACTACTGGGGCGTGCCCGCCCACCAACGCTGGATGAACGACGGNGCCTTNGACGGTGGCCAGCTCAGCGAGNAAGAGGCCGCGCTGCGCGAGTTTTANCAGCNNGTNTTACGCCTGGCACGGGAGGAGCCNGCCGCCGNNGGNCAGATCATGGACCTGCACGACTACCAGCGCCAGAACAGNAATGGNTACAACGAGAAGCTGTACACCTGGGCCCGTTGGTCGNGNTCNCANCGNTGGTTAATTGTCAGTCATTTTGGCGACCAGGCGGCNANNGAAGTNACGTTGAACCTGCCGCGCGAACTGATCANTGAATGGCAGTTGTCGCCNGGNCAGNACACACTTCGGGATCGGCTCGATTCGAATCAGGGCGTTATTCTAACGGTGGATAATGATGGGCGNGGCTATGCCGAGTTGGAATTAAGCCCGCTTCAATCTGNNGTGCTTGAAGTGAGTGNGATGNACGCATCNGACAAAGANTGAAAATGCATACGTATTCATAGCGGTCNGACGANCTGCATACGTATGCANGCTATTGAGCAGTCCGTCGCCCCGTTCTACGATGAATTCATGGTTTGGGAACTCTCCTTCCTTGCCAGCCCGGGATCACTCCCGGGCCNNTTTTTGAAACCTTACGGTTTTACCCTACTCTCTCATTGCTTTGTGTTGGGAAACTTTGGCGCAGTCTACTGCGCCTTTTTTTTACCNGNCCNTTCGTGCTGTCGATCCTGTCCGGTCGGGTACCAATAAACATAACAGTAACCAGTAAGCTTGGAGATACAATAATGAACGATAANACCCGCAACGGCCGGGCTATGCCCCGGTGGTTAATGCATAGCGCACGCGCCNTACCGGTGCTCGCTCTGGCGATCGGCGCTCAAGCCGACCATACCTCAGATCCCTCCAGCGTCAGCATCCCGGGAGACCTCAATCCCGCCATGGGCTGCCCGGGCGAATGGCAGCCAGACTGTACCGATGCCGCCCTTGANGCNGGCGCGGATGGTATCTGGCGCGGCAGNTTCACGCTTCCNGCCGNNGANTACGNATACAAGGCCGCCATCAATGGCNGGTGGGATGAAANCTACGGNGCGAATGCCACNTCNGGCGGTGACNACATTTCANTGAGNGTGNCTGAAGAGCAGGNCGTCCGTTTTTACTACAGCCACGAGAGCCATTGGGTCGCCGATAGTGTCAATGACGTTATCGCAACNGCGGTCGGAGATTTCCANNAAGCACTGGGTTGCGAAACCAACTGGGCNNCNGANTGTATGGTTGCCTGGGTTCAGGACATCAACAANACCGGTATNTATCANTACACCACNACNGANATNCCNNCNGGCNANTACNNNGCNAAAATNGCCNTGAACGAGNCCTGGNNNGANAGTTANGGNGNNGANGGNNNCNATGTGCCTTTNACNGTTGANGCNGACGGCGAAGAAGTCACCTTTACCTACAACAGTCTGGACAACAGCGTGTACGTGGGCGATGTGATTTCCGCTGGTGACCTGAGTCAATCCAAGGCCTACTGGCTGAACGAGAACACCATTGCCTTCGCGGTCACACCGGACGCCAATGTCCANCTGCACTTCGATGCTCAGGCGGACATGACCAGCAGCCCCGAGGGCGTTTCTGGCGGCGAAGCCATCACGCTGACCCACGATGCCAATGGCATGAGTGATNNGCTGGCCGAAAAATTCCCCCACCTGGCCAACTACCCCGTGTTCACCATTGCCGAGGCGGACCTCGAACAGATCGGTGACATTCTNAAAGGGCAGATCGCCGTGTCGGCCAGCAACGAAGACGGCAGCCTGGTCGATGCCACCGGCGTGCAGATTCCGGGCGTGCTGGATGACCTGTACACCTACGATGGCGACCTGGGCCCGGTGTATGACGGCGATGTTCCCAGTGTGCATCTGTGGGCACCGACCGCCCAGAACGTCACTTTCCTTCTGTACCCCGACAGCCACACGGATACCGCGCCCACCGAGCTCCCCATGACGTTCAACGCGGANACCGGCGTGTGGAGTATCACCGGCGATGCGAGCTGGGATCGGCAGTACTATCAGTTCGACGTGGAAGTGTACGTCCCGCAGACCGGAAACATTGAAACCAACCGCGTCACCGACCCCTACACCCTGAGCGCNAGCACCAACGGNCAGCGCAGCCAGTTGGTCAANCTCNACGATGANGACCTCAAGCCCGAAGGCTGGGATANCCTGNCGAAGCCGNCNTTCACCGCNCCCGAAGANATGGTGGTGTACGAAGTGCATGTNCGCGACTTCAGTGTCAGCGACAGTGAAGTACCGGAAGCCTATCGCGGCAAGTTCAAGGCCTTTACCGTCTCGGACAGCCTGGGCATGACCCACCTGAAGTCCCTGCAGGAAGTCGGCCTGAGNCACGTNCACCTGCTTCCCGTCAANGACTGTGCCACCATTCCGGAAGATCCGGCCGACCAGCTAACACTTCAAGACGACCTGTCCCAGTACGCCCCGGACAGCACCGAGCAGCAGGCGGCGGTCAATGCGATTCGCGGCAGCGATGCCTTTAACTGGTGTTACGACCCGCACCACTTCAACACCCCGGAAGGCAGTTACGCCACCGACCCGGATGGCGTGGCCCGCATTCTCGAATTCCGCGAAATGGTACAGGCNCTGAATGAAGCCGGACTGCGAGTGGTGGTCGATGTGGTCTACAACCACACCAGCCAATCCGGCCTGGGGGACAAATCCGTTCTGGATAAAGTGGTACCCGGTTATTACCACCGCCTGAACAGCAGCGGCAATATCGAGCGCAGCACCTGCTGTGANAACACCGCCTCCGAGCACGCCATGATGGAAAANTTCATGGTGGACTCACTGATGACCTGGGCNGANCTGTANAANGTCGACAGCTTCCGCTTTGACCTCATGGGCCANCACAGCAAAGCCAANATTCTCAAGGTNAAGGAGCAGNTGGCCACACTGACCGAGGAAGANCACGGTGTNAANGGTGAGCATATTTANCTGTANGGCGAAGGCTGGAANTTCGGTGAAGTGGCCGACAATGCCCGCTTTGANCAGGCCACCCAGATCAATATGGCCGGCACNGGTGTGGGCACNTTCAACGATCGCTTCCGCGANGCGGTACGCGGCGGAAGCCCGTTTGACAGNGGNGTCAATCATGTCATCAACCAGAGNTTCATCAANGGTCTGTANTACGANCCCAATGCCGAGAATGACGGTAGCGCCGACGAGCTGGAGNGNTTGNTGACCAGNACCGACCGCATCCGCATTGGTCTGGCCGGNAGNCTNAAAGACTTTGCGTTTATNGATTGGCAGGGNAACGAGGTGACCGGTGATTACGGCGCNGCCGTGGGCTACACNCTGGACCCGCAGGAGTCAATCAATTATATCGAGAAGCACGATAACGAAACCCTGTTCGACATCAACCAGTACAAGATCCCGCTGGATCGTACNCCGGAAGATCGGGTACGGGTGCACAACATGGGTACCAGCCTGGCGNTGCTCGCTCAGGGCGTTCCGTTNGTGCANGCNGGCCAGGAGCTGATGCGNTCCAAGTCCATGGATCGTGACAGCTACGATTCCGGCGACTGGTTCAANCTGCTGGANTACAGNTATCANCAGAACGGNTGGGGCCGTGGCCTGCCGCCGGCCCACTCCACNGANGCGAGCTGGGATACGATTCAGCCCCGGCTGGCGGATGAGACTCTGGCGGTGGANGAGGCGCATATCCTGAGCAGCCTGGCGCACTTCAANGANATGCTGGCCATCCGTCACAGNTCAAAACTGTTCCGNCTGGAAACCGGCGCTGCGATTAANGAACAGGTGAGTTTCCACAACACCGGCGCCGAGCAGAAGCCGGCACTGGTCGCCATGCACATTGCCGATGGCAGCGATGACGTCGACCCGGAGCGGGANGCGGTGATGGTATTGTTCAATGCCCATGTGGACGCTCAGACGTTGAGCTCCGAAGACTGGACCGAAGCAGGGTGGGAACTGCATCCGCTGCAGCAGGCGTCCAACGATGAAACCGTTAAGGGCGCCACCTTTGATGCCGACACCGGTACCTTTACGGTACCCGCACGGACCACCGCGGTGTTCCAGATTGCCCAGGCCGATACCGGCGACGATGACGACACCGACGGCGGCAATGACGACGATACCGATGGGGACAATGAATCTCCCGAACCGGATCGCGGCAGCAGCGGCAGTGCCAATGCCGGATTGCTGTTGATGTTGCTGGCGCTCGCCGGGATTCGCCTGGTATCCCGCCGGAGCTGATCTGACGACACTAAAAAAAATCCGGGGGTGACACCACCCCCGGATTTTTTTTGCTCACACTCCCGGTGATCAGTCGCAGATATCTCCGGTCACCTCGGGTGTTTCAGCGCTGCCGGTACCCTGGAAGCCAAACTCCACCGAACTTCCCGGCGCAATACTCGCATTCCAGCTCATATTGCTCGCGGTGTACGGGCCCGACCCGGACAGTTCGGCACTCCAACCATTGGTCACCTGAGTGTTGCCACTGTAATCCCAGGACACTTCCCAACCGTTGATGGTCTCGGAACCGTTGTTGGTGATCACGATTCCGGCCACGAAACCGGAGCCCCAGTCGCTATTGATAACGTACTCGCAAGTAACGCCGCCGTTTCCGTTGTCACCACCGTCACCATTGTCGCCATCGTCCGCTTCGTCCACCTGTAGGAAGGCACCGCTGTAGGCGGACGGCACTTGCGCGTACACACGGTTTTCCGTGGCGCTCTGAGCCGGCTCGACGTCACCGTCATCGTTCAGCACACCAACCCGTACATCGGTGTTTTCCCCATTGACGGCCTGAGCGAGCTCATAGGTCCAGACAGCGGCGTCACCATTGTCGACCACAAACGGTGTGCTCGGCAGGTAAACATCCGCGCCTTCGTTGGTCACCAGACGCAACTGCACTTCGTCGCCCGCGCTGAGCGTCTGCGCCGCGTTGGTCAGCGGTGCCACATCTTCCCAACTGGTGCCGGTGGAGGGTACGTGAGTGAAGCTGAAGGCGTCGGTGTCCGAGCCATCGGCATTGCTCACCTGAACCCGAACGGTCACGTCGCTCTCGGACTGCGGCTCGGCCAGAGTCAGTACCGTGCTGGCGTCCGAGGTGCTGCTCAGCGAGTACAGAGCGCTGTTGCTGGCTTCGACGCTCCAGTTATAGCTGAGGTTGCTGCCAGATGAGCCAGAGGCGCTGAGCTGAATCTCGCCGGCACCGGCAAACACGCTGTTTGCCGGTGAAGCGGTCAGATCAGCCACGACCGGATCCGGTTGCGGATCGCCCCCATTGTCACCATCGAACTGCACATCAATACAGCCGTGGAAGCGTTCGTAGGTATAGTAGTTGCGCCCCCATTCCCCGTAGATCACATGCCGCCCGGTACGCTCCGGCACCACACACTCGGTATGGAACAGCGAGCTGCCCTTCTCCGGTGTAATGTTCGGCGTGGCGCCGGGGTTGGTGTCGTCATAGCCGGTGAGGTCACAGAAAGGCTCACTCTCAAAGTCGTCCCAGGTCAGTGGCTTGCCCACCTCGTACTGGAAGTCCGGCTTGGTGATGTAGTAGACGAATTCTTCGGTGTCATCAAAGTGCGGGCCCCAGGAAATGTCCCAGGTGATGGTCAGAGGCCCGGAGCTGATTTCATTGGTGGGCCAGTCAATGGGTTTGTCCCACGGGGTGGCGCCGCCCTGCCAGGTCTCACTGTCGAAGCCACAGACATTGTCCGGCAACGGAGACACACCTTTACGACCCAGATCGTGAGTGAGCACACTCATGAACTGGTAACCGCCCTGGAAGTCACCTTCAAATGCTTCAGCACAGGCACTGCCCGCCGGAGCTGTATCAGGTTTGGTGATGGCGCCACAGGTCCAGTTGCGTGACGCCGGTTCCGACATCACGCCATGCCCCATCACACTGGCGGACAACATCAGGGTAAATGAACCGAATAACAACGATTGGTACCGCATAGATAGTCCCTCTTATAGTCAATTATTAAATAACGATTTCGGGTACAACAATCCCACAAAGCCTTACGGCTCTGGTGCCGAAACGGGTTGGGATCGACGGTAGCTTCGTGTTTTTGGCGGGAAAAAAATATGAAGCCGGACACATCTCGTACAACCCGTGACCGACATTTCAACAAGTGGGCACAAAAGTCCACAGGCCATCGGGGCTGGCATAAAACTCAACCCACCATCCGGCACGACAGGGGCGCGCTAAAGGCTTTACAATTTCCCGAGCCCAGACCACCGAGAGAGGTACTCGCTTGCCAACATCCTACAACGACTGGCAACCACTGCTGGACGACGTTCGCCGCTGCACCCTTTGTGCCCCCTCACTCCCCCTGGGGCCCCGGCCGGTCCTGCAGTTTCACCCGGACGCCCGCATCCTGGTAGCCGCTCAGGCGCCCGGACGGCGGGTGCACGATACCGGGCTGCCGTTCAATGACCCCAGTGGCGACCGGCTCCGGGACTGGATGGGCATCGACCGCGAAACCTTTTACGACCCCACCCAACTGGCCATCATCCCCATGGGCTTCTGCTACCCGGGCAAGGGCCGCTCCGGCGACCTGCCACCGAGGCCCGAATGTGCCCAGACCTGGCACCACCACCTGCTGGCGCAACTGCCCAACCTGGAACTGACCCTGGTGATCGGCCAATACGCCCACGCCTACCATCTGGGCAAGAGCCGGGAAACCCTGACCCGGCGGGTGGCCAACTGGCGGGACTACTGGCCCGATAAGCTGCCCATGCCCCACCCCAGCCCCAGGAACAACCTGTGGTTGCGGCGCAATCCGTGGTTTGAGGCGGAGGTGGTGCCGGCACTGCGCCAACGTGTGGCGCGACTACTGGACTGATTCAGTACTAAAGTCGACCGAGGGAATGGCGTCCAGCAGGTCGCGGGTATAGGGGTGTTTCGGATGTGAGAAGACGGCCTCAGTCTCACCCTGCTCCACAATTTCGCCCTGCTTCATCACCGCCACCCGGTCGCACAGATAGCGCACCACGGACAGATCGTGAGAGATGAACAGCATAGTGAGACCGTGGCGTCGGGTGAGCGCCAGCAACAGGTCCAGTACCTGGGCCTGGATGGTGACATCCAGTGCCGAGACCGGCTCGTCGGCCACGATCAGTCTGGGCCGGACCGCAAGGGCCCGGGCAATGGCCACCCGCTGACGCTGGCCCCCAGAAAACTCGTGGGGGTATTTGCGCACGGACCGCCGGTCCAGACCCACGTCGTCCATCAACTGATTGACCTGCTCGCGCAGATTGCCCCGATCCGCGAGGCCGTGTAGCAGGAGCGGCTCGGCCAGCGCGTCAAACACGGTCATTCGCGGGTTGAGTGAGGCGTAGGGATCCTGAAAAATCATCTGAAAATCGCGCCGTGCGCGTTTCAGCTCGCCTTTGCGCAGGGCGCTCAGGCTCTTGCCATCCAGCCAGACTTCTCCGGACTGGCTGTCCACCAGCCGCATGATGCTGCGCCCCAGGGTAGACTTGCCGGAACCGGACTCTCCGACCAATCCCAGGATCTCGCCTTTTCGAACCGACAGATTGATCGATTTGACCGCTTCGACTCGGCTCACCTCGCGGGGAAAAAACAGCCCTTTGTACACCGGAAAGGCGGTGTACAGCTGGCGTACATCCAGAAAGGAAGTATCCTCCAAGGCCCCCTCGGCCGGTTTGGCACTGGTGGGAATCGCTTCGATCAATTGCCGGGTATAGGGGTGTTCAGGTGCGCGGAAAATCTGCCTGGGCGGCCCGGCCTCGACCACCTGCCCGGATTTCATCACCAGAATATGATCCGCCAGTCCGGCCACCACGCCCAGGTCGTGGCTGATGAACACCACCGTCAGGTTTCGGCGACGCTGTAGTTCTTTGATCAGTTCCAATATCTGTGCCTGTACCGTCACGTCTAACGCGGTGGTGGGCTCATCGGCGATCAGGAGTTCCGGCTCGGTGATCAACGCCATGGCGATCATCACCCGCTGGCGCATACCGCCGGAAAACTCGTGTGGGTAATTGTCGATTCGCTGGCGCGCCTCGCGAATACCCACCTCCTCCAGAGACAGTATGGCCCGCTCCCGCGCGACCTTTTTGTCTACCCGATGATGCTGCCGCAGGGACTCCACCAACTGGTCGCCAATGCGCATATAGGGATTCAGGCTGGTCATCGGATCCTGAAATACCATACTGATCCGGCGACCGCGAACAGCGCGCAGCTGCTTCTCGCTTAAGTCCAGTAGATCCGTGCCATCGAATACCGCCCGCCCGCTTTCGATACGCCCTGGCGGCATGGGAATCAGGCCGAGCAGGCTGTAGCAGGCCACCGACTTTCCCGAACCGGACTCACCCACAATGCCCAACACCTGGCCCGGCTCGACCGAAAAGCTGACATCATCCACCGCTCGCACCACGCCTTCGCGGGTGTGAAAGTGAACGGACAGATGTTCTACCGACAAGAGTGCCATAGCTTCAGTCTTTGGAAACACGTGGGTCGAGGGCATCGCGCAACCCATCGCCCAGAAAATTCAGGGCGAACAGGGCAACAGCGAGAGTCAGCCCGGGAAAGATCAACAGCCAGGGGTACTCCTCCATGGTGTCCACGCCATCGGAAATCAGCGAGCCCCAGGAACTCTGGGGCGCCTGGACGCCAAGGCCGAGAAAACTCAGGAAAGACTCGAGCAGAATCACGCTGGGAATTGTCAGCGTGGTATAGACAATGATCGGCCCCAGGGCGTTCGGAATCAGGTGACGGGTAATGATCCGCCAGCGCGACAGGCCGATGGCGGTGGCCGCTTCGATAAACTCCTGGCGGCGCAACCCCAACACCTGACCGCGCACGATGCGTGCCATGGTCAGCCACTCCACAGCGCCGATGGCTAGAAACAGCAGTAAGAGACTGCTGCCGAACACCACCGTCAGCAATACCACAAAGATGGCAAACGGCAATGCATACAGCACATCCACCAGACGCATCATCACCATGTCGACACGCCCGCCGAGAAAACCCGCGGTGGTGCCCCAGAGTACCCCGATGCCCAACGCCACCGCCGTGGCGATAAAGCCCACCATCAGGGACACACGGGTACCGTACATGATGCGGGTCAGCAGATCCCGGCCCAGAGTATCCGTGCCCAACCAGTGTTCCGCTGAGGGCGCGCTAGCACCCAGCGCCAGGTTCTGTTCATGATAACTGTAGGGCGCCAGCCAGGGAGTCACCAACGCAATCAGTACCAGAGCGACCAGAAACACCAGACTGAGCATCGCCAAGCGATTCCGACGCAGGCGCACAAAGGCGTCATGCCAGAGCGAACTGCCCGACTCCAGGGCCTGCCCGCTCAACTCGGGCGAGCGTTGGGGCGCAGTTTCGGATTGAGCCATACCAATACCGTATCCGCAATCAGGTTCAGCAGGATAATCAACCCCGCGAAGAAAATGGTCATGCCGAGCACCATGGTGTAATCCCGGTTGAACGCCGCCTGGATGAAAAAGCGGCCCAGCCCCGGAATCTGGAAAATGGTTTCCACCACAAAGGAGCCCGCCAAAAGCCCGGCAATGGCCGGCCCCATAAACGACACCACCGGAGTGATGCCACCGCGCAGAGCGTGCACCGTCACAATGCGAAAAGTGGACAGCCCCTTGGCCCGCGCGGTACGAATGTAATCCTGTGACAGCACCTCGAGCATACCGCCGCGACTGATGCGCGCGATATAGGCGGCGTAGGTGGAGCCCAGGGTGATGGAGGGCAGAATCTTGTCCCCGGCGGAGCTGCCCCAGCCCGACACTGGCAACCACTCCAGCCAGATGCCGAACACCAGAACCAGCATGGGCCCGAGCACAAAGGATGGCAGGCAGATGCCCACCATGGCCAGCGACATGGGCACATAGTCCTGCAGGGTGTTGGCCCGCAAAGAGGCCACCACACCGGCCAGCAAGCCGATGACCAGCGCAAACAGAATCGCGTAGAGCCCCAGTTCGAAAGTCACCGGCGCGCCGCTGGCAATCATTTCATTGACGGTACGATTGGGGAATTTAAACGAAGGACCCAGGTCGCCCTGCAGCAAACCGCCCAGATAGTTCAGGTACTGAGCGCCCATGGACTGGTCGAGATTGTAGCGCTCATTGAGCGCCTTCATCACTTCCGGCGGCACCGCGCGTTCCGTATCAAAGGGACCGCCCGGAGCCAAGCGCACCATAAAAAAGGTGATGGTCACCACCACCAACATCACCGGTATCGCCTGCCCCAGCCGTCCAACAATAAACCGCAACATAACGCTTCCCTACTACTCCGCCGCCGGCTGCTCGGGCATATCGCTGACCGGTTCAAGAGACAGATATTTATAGGGGTGGTAGTCCATGATGTTGTTGTGCCAACCTTTGACCGATGGGCTCACCAGCCGTTTGGTCGTGTAGTTATACAGAGGGATCAGCGGAACTTCTTCCATCAGGATGCTTTCGGCCTGCTGAAAGTAATCATAACGCTCTTCGCGGCTTGAGGCCCTGGCGGCTTTCTGCAGCAGCTCATCATACTGATCGTTACCCCAACCGGTGTTGTTGTTGCCGCCGCCGGTTATGAACAGATCGAGAAAGGTACTAGGGTCGACGTAATCACCGATCCAGCCAAGACGCGCCAGATCAAAGTCACTGATGCGCTTACTGTTCAGGTACACTTTCCACTCCTGGTTACGTAGAGTGACGTCCACATTCAACTCCCGGCGCCACATCTGCTGAATTGCCAGAGCAATCTTCTTGTGGTCCTCCATAGTGTTGTACAGGATTTCCACTTTAGGCATGCCTTCGCCACCGGGGTAACCGGCTTCCGCCAACAACTCCCGGGCGCGTTCCGGATCGTAAGGCACTTTGGCTTGGGGTGTGTAGCCCAGGGTACCCGGTGGGGTAAGCGCGTAGGCGGGCTTCTCTCCGGCTTGAGTGATACTGCTGACAATAGCCTCCCGATCAATGCTGTACGCCAGAGCCTGACGCACCCTGACATCATCGTAAGGTTCGCGCTCGGTGTTGATGAGGTAAAAATAGGTGCCGAGATAGGGATTGATCCGAAGTGCAGGGTGGTCGCCCTCGCGGTAAACCGAAATTTTTGACGTCGGCATGGTATTAGTGATGTGCAGCTGTCCCGAGCGGAACATACGTTCTTCAGTGGTGACCTGCTGGATTGGGTGGAAATGGATTTCCTGCAGCTTTACCTGATCAGCGTCCCAATACTGGGAGGTTTTCTCGACCACGACAACCCGACCGGGTGACCACTCTTTGATGGTGAATGGTCCGTTACCGACAAAATTTTCGGGACGAGTCCAACGGGTGCCGCGCTCATCCATATCACCATGAGCCATCACAGTGTCACGATGTACCGGGAACATGCTGTGGTGATCCAGCAACTGCAAAAAATAGGACGTGGGATTTTTCAGGGTGACTTCGAGCGTCCGCTCGCCGAGCGCCTTCACCCCCACTTCGGAAAAGTCTTCGATCTCTCCTCGATGGTAAGCCTCAGCATTTTCAATTACAAACAGCGAATAGGCGTATTGATTGCCGAGCGCCGGCATCAATGCCCGCTGCCATGACCAGACAAAATCTTCCGCCGTTACCGGGTCTCCGTTGGACCAGCGGGCGTCTTCACGCAGATGGAAAGTAAATACTCGATTGTCTTCAGATACTTCCCAGCTCTCGGCGACCCCGGGCACCACTTCCAGGGTCTCCGGATGTTTGCTGACAAGACCCTCGAACAGGGCCTTCTGGATGAAGTATTCGGGAATGCCAGTGGTGGTGTGCGGGTCCACATCCGACGGCTCATCGCCATTACCCATATGCAGAATCTGTTCGCGATTGCCGCGCTCAACTGGGGTTTCTCCGTCATTGTCGCTATCTGAGCAGCCGATCAATCCCAGACTCAAGACGAGCGCGGTGAACAGACCGCGCGGGGTGGTTCCCATCATTCTTCAACCTCCTCCACGACATCCGGCGACAATTCTTCGGCAAAGGCGTCAAAGCTGTAAGGGCGGCCCAGAAAGTTCTCCACCAGCACGGCCGCATCTTCGGTGCCGCCGGGCGCTAACACCTCTTCGCGGTAGCGGCGCGCCACTTCGGTATTGCGTAGGCCTTCACGCTTGAATTCACTGAACATATCCGAGGCGATAACCTTCGACCACATATAGGTGTAGTAAATGGCCGAGTAACCGTACAGGTGACCAAAGCTGGTGTGGAAGTAGGTACCGTCTACAAAGGGGAACGGTGAGTACTCGGACTGTAATTCGGGAATCAACGCATCGAAGTCCACCTCGGCCGGGTCACGATCATACAGGTTCAGGGAAATGGCCGCGTAGAACATCTGATGCCGGGCAAATAGCCCTTGTCCGAAGTCGCGCCCCAGGTTCATCTTCCTTACCAACTCCTCGGGAATCAGTTCTCCCTCGCTGTTGCGAGCGAATGACTTCAGAGTGTCGGCGTCCCACACCCACTCTTCCAGCATCTGGGACGGCGCCTCGACAAAGTCCCACTCGGTTTTGATACCGGAGAACGACAACCAGGGTTGATCCCCCGCGAAAATTCCATGCAGCAGATGGCCGAATTCATGCAAAAAAGTTTCTACTTGGCTGTGTTCCATGTAGCCAGGACCCTCAGCACCGGGGAAGTTGCAGACCAGAGCTTTGATCGGCTCCTGAATACCTTTCACACCGTCTTGAAGACTGAATGCGGCCGCGTGCTTGTACTTTCCATCCCGGGGGTGCATATCGAGATAAAAGCGACCCAGCAATTCGTCGTCCTGCCACATCTCGTACGCTTCCACATCCTCGTGCCAGGAGTCCGTTTCCCAGGGTTTGATGGTCACACCGAACAGCGTCTCGGTCAGGTCAAAGATGCCATCGCGCACCGCCTCGTAGCGAAAATACTGACGCACTTGTTGCGCATCCACTTCAAACTGCTCTTTCTTGACCAGCTCTTGCAAGTGGGTTTTCTGCCAATCCCCCACAAAGCTCGCACTGGGATCAATTTTTCTCAACCGTGCCAGTAACTTGTCGTACTCGGCGTCCGATCGGGGTTTGGCGATTTCAGCAATCTGATCGATAAACTCCTGGGCGTTGTCAGCGCTTCTGATCATCTTGTTTTCGGTCACATAATCAGCGTAGGTGTCGTAACCCAACAGCTGAGCCAGTTCGTATCGAGCCTCCAGGATATCCCGCAAGACGAGCTCGTTGTCTGGATAACCTCTGCGACGGAACTCTCGATAAAGTTCAAGACGCAACTCATCGTCCTGCGCGTACTGCATAACCGGCAAGTAATCCGGGTAATCGGTCGTGATGACAATATCGCCGTTCTCATTGGGCGGATGATTGTCAATAAAGTCCTGGGGCAAACCCTCCAGGCGATGGGCATCCTTGATTGCCACCGAGCGCACATCCTGATTGATGTTCCGCCCGAATGTCTGCCCGAGCTTGTTGAGTTGCTCGTTCAATGCCCGGATACGCTGACGAGTCGCTTCGTCCCGATCAACACCGGAGCGTTTGAACCCCTCCAGCATCTCTTCCACGTAGCGTTTTTCCAGCCCGTTCAGGGACCCGATTTCGATGTCGGCGACCTGCTGATATAGAGGGCGCGACAGGCTGATGTTGCTGAACAGCTCCACCGCACGTTCGCGGCAGGTTGCCGCAGCCTCTCGCACTTGCGCGTCGGGATGTACATTGAAGTAGAGCGAGGCGCGACTAACGGCACGATCAGAGACGATATCCAGCTCGTTGATGGCGTCTAGCAGGCGGTCGGTACTGTCCGAATAGTGTCCATTCTCGATTTTTTCCAGTTGGGCCTGAGCAGACTCCAGCCCCGTCCGACACTGGCTGGCAAATGCCTGGGCTGCATCGGTTTCATACTCCGGCCAAGCCGCCGACTCTGGCCTCTCCGGAGCGATACTGCAACCAGCCATCAACAGGCTGGCGATCATTCCGGTCAGTGCCCACGGGCGGGTAAGCCGTGCATATCGAGAGATTGTCGCCTGAATCATCGTTTTCTCCATTAATGCGGTGATGTTGGAATCTTACATGATTTTATGTCCTGGGCGAATTAGCACAGCATCTCCCGGGAACCTGAGCTTGCGAAAGGCTATCCTAGAGCTATAGGCTCGCTGGTTACGGAGGTAATCATGTCTGAACAGATCGAGAAAAACATCCACTGCCCGTATTGCGATGAAGTGATCACCCTGTTGATCGATCCGTCGATCAGCGAGCAGTCTTATGTGGAGGACTGCCAGGTATGTTGTCAGCCCATCAGTGTGGATGTGGTGATTGATGAGACCGAGGCGGTGGAGGTGTATGCGCGGCAGGAGAATGAGTGATGGCGGGTGGTTAGCATTGGTTTACGGCGGATGCGCTTCGCTTCGACGCGCCGGTTTGGGTAACGGCGGATGCGCCTTCGGCTTATCCGCCCTACGGCCGAGCGCAGCGGTATAGATTCGCGTAGGGCGGATCGGTCCGACGCCTCGGAGGGCGAAGCCCGCATCCGCCGTTACCAAACGCAGGTCACGCATGTCGTGCCGTAAAACCCGGGTGACCTGTATGAATATCGGAACGGCACCGCATGGGTGCCCTACGATTTAGACTTAAACTGCTCCATAATGTTACCCAGCATATCCACCGGCAGCGGGAACACAATGGTGGAGTTTTTCTCCCCCGCAATATCAATCAACGTCTGCAAATAGCGCAGCGTCATCGCGTTGGGGTTCCTGGACAGCTCCACCGCCGCGTCGGTCAGCTTGGCCGCGGCCTGTGACTCACCCTCGGCGTGAATGATTTTCGCACGCCGTGAGCGCTCGGCCTCAGCCTGACGGGCAATCGCCCGGATCATGCTCTCATCCAGGTCAACGTGTTTGATTTCCACATTGCTGACCTTGATGCCCCAGGTATCGGAGCTCTGGTCCAGAATTTCCTGAATATCCTGGTTCAGCTTGTCGCGCTCGGAGAGCATTTCATCCAGCTCGTGTTTACCGAGTACCGAGCGCAGCGTGGTCTGGGCCAGTTGACTGACCGCTTCGTAGTACTGCTCCACATTGATGATCGCCTTCTCCGGGTCAACCACCCGGAAGTACACCACCGCATTCACCTTCACCGAGACGTTGTCCCGGCTGATCACGTCCTGACTCGGCACATCCATGACGATGGTACGCAAGTCCACCTTCTCCATGGTCTGGATGAAAGGAATGATGATTACCAGACCGGGGCCTTTGACCTTCTGAAAACGGCCCAGCATGAATACCACGCCCCGTTCATACTCGCGCAGAATGCGAATCGCATAGGCGAGCAGTAACACCACAAAGGTGATGAGTAGACCAAAGAAATATTCGTATAACATAGGGAATCTCCGTTCTTGGATAAAAGTGCCAGCCGCCCTTTACTGACCGGTAGGGCGTACCCTCAAGTGCAAACCGTCCTGCGACACCACCTCCACCGTGTCGCCAGGCTTCAGTGGTTGTTCGCTGGACACTGTCCAGAACTCGCCATCAATACGAACCGTTGCATGCTCTTCACCTACCTGGGTAACGTCCGCAACCCGACCCACCATGGCGTGGCTGACATCCTTGCGCGGCATTCGCAAGCTACGACCGACCATGGTGACAATGCCCAGCACAACCAGTGATCCCACAGCGGCCACCGCACCCACAATCTCATAGGACACCTCCATACCCGGCACGTCGGTATCCACCAGCATGATGGACCCCATCACCAGAGCTATCACTCCGCCTATGCCGAGTACCCCGAAGCTGGGCAGGAATGCTTCCGCCAGTATGAGTATGCCCCCGAGCACGATCAGCGCCAGCCCCGCATAATTCACCGGCAACACCTGCAGCGCATAGAGCCCAAGCAGCAGACAGATGATGCCGACCACACCGGGCACTAGGGCGCCCGGGTTATAACCTTCCAGTATCAGCCCATAGACCCCGATCAACAGCAGAATCGAGGCAATCTGCGGATTGGTGATTATGCCCAGTAACTCACTGCGCCAATCCGGCGCATAACTCACTATGGGCAGATCCGCCGTCTGAAGGGTGAATGGGCCGCTTTCCAATTTGACCTCGCGGCCATCGAGTTGCGCCAGAAGATCCTCGCGGTTGTCGGCCACCAGATCGATCACGTTCTGCTCCAGGGCTTCGCTGGCGGTCAGGCTCACCGCGTCGCGCACCGCTTTTTCAGCCCAGTCGGCGTTACGGTCATAGCGCTCCGCCAGGCCGCGGATAAAGGCCACCGAGTCATTGATTACCTTGCGCTCCATGGCGCTACCGGGTTGGGGAGACTTTTCCGAGGATTCTTCGCCGGAGCCCTCACTGCCATCGTCCACCGGCTCTTGCTCCCCCGAAGGCGGCGTGGGCAGGCCGCCCATCTGGACCGGGGTGGCAGCGCCGAGGCTGGTGGCCGGGGTCATGGCGGCAACATGGCTACCGTAAAGGATATAGGTGCCGGCACTGGCGGCGCGGGCGCCGGCAGGATGGACGTAGGTGATCACCGGCAGGGGGGCGGCGAGAATGCCTTTGATCATGTCGCGGGTAGCGGCGTCCAGGCCGCCGGGGGTGTCCATGCGGATCAGCACGGCGTGGGCGCCGGCTTCATGGGCGGTGTCGATGGAGCGCAGAATATAGTCTTTGGTGGCGGGCCCGATGGGTCCGTCAATGGTGAGTTCGGCCACATGGGGGCCGCCGGACGCCGTATCGTCCGTTTCCTGGGCCTGAAGGCCGAAGGCGCCCAGCATCAGCAAGGCCAGCCAGAGCAGCAGCCCTGGCCGTAGTAAGGTAAAACCGCGTCGATTCCATCTCATGGGTTGCCACCTCCACCTATGAGATTAGCAGAGATTCAGCGTCACCCAAACAATACGGTGGGGGTAGGAGGCAGGATCAGTTTGTTGTGTCGGTTTGGTTTACGGCGGATGCGGGCTTCGGTCTTATCGCGCCCGACGGATATTGCATTGATTTTGGTAACGGCGGATGCGCTTCGCTTATCCGCCCTACGCAGATTTATACCGCTGCGCTCGGCCGTAGCGCGGATAAGCCGAAGGCGCATCCGCCGTCATCCCACTCAAGTTACGCGGGGTTATCGATGGTGCCGTTACATATTGGCTGGAACGCCGTCAGTCGATCCATCATGGCGGCATTACCCAAGCCATTGCGGGGGAACTTGTCCGCATCGCCAAAGCGGCTCTGCTCACCGTGCAACGCCATGTAGTTGAGCACCACGGTTTCCACCAGCAGGTTGACGTTGTTGGCCGCCGGGGTGGAGGCGGTTTCCACGTCACCGCTGGGGCGCATGTAGCCGATCTGCTGATGCGCTTCCGGACCACCATTGGACTCCAGCAGTTGCGGGCGACCATTGGGGTTGTACACCAGGAAGAAGGACGCCGCGGTCTGTTGATTGTCACCGGTCCAGACGCCTTTGCCGCGCCCCTCCGGGGAATCATCGATCATGCCGTTGCTGAATACCGAGCCGTCGCTGAACACATAGACCATGATCGGCACGCCTTTACGGGCGGCGTATTCCAGGCAGGCGCCGATGCAGCGCCCGGCGCGCAGGTCGCGGATTTCGCCCGTGGCCCGGTCGCCGGTGTGGTAGTCGTAGCCACCCATGGTGACGGTGCCCGCGCCCGCGCGGCCCTCCACCACCAGCTTCATGACCGAGGCGGTTTTCCGGAACTCCCGGTCGCTCATGAATTCGGCTTCCGAGAAAATGCCGTTGGGGCCGATGATATCCGGGTCCGCTTCCGGGTCGATGGAGGCCGGGTCGCCGAAGCGGGCCGCCAGATCGGCGCTTTTCACGTAGCCACAACTCAGCAGCTCCTTGAGCTGTTCATCCTCGGTGGTGCCAAAATTCAGGTTGTTCAGCCGCGCCCGGCTCATGCGGGTCATGGACTCCATCACCCGCACGGTATCTTCCTGGCTGAGCATGTTGACCAGGTCCCCGGTATCCACCAGACCGGTGACGTCACTGGGCTGGTCCACCTTGGTGGGGCGCACCTCCGGGTTGATCAGGGAGGCAGGCGCCAGGGAGTTGCCGCCGGAGTCGTTGGCCCGGGAGCCGATCAGCGCCAGCAGCTCGCCGTTGGCACCGGCGCGGTTGATGCCGTACATGGGGTTGTGGGGGTTATTGCCGGTATCGTTCTCCGAGCGGGCCGGAATCACACAGCCGTTGACCAACTCCGTGCGGGCGCCGGCCCGCTCCAGAATGCCGGCGAGCATCTGGCTGTCGCTGTGAAACGCCAGGCCCAGATCGGTGTTCACAAAATCCTCGGTGGAGGATTGAGGGGTCATGTCCCCCGGCAGGCCCTGCTTGCTGTAGCCCGCCGTACTCAGGAAATCCAGTTGCCCTCCCGGGCCGCCCACCAGCACATTGGAGCCCGCCATATTGGCGCCCCCGGCCAGATCGAAACAGATAAACGGAATCTTGCCCGCCCCGGTGCTGGCAATGCCGCAGTCCTGGCGCAGTTGCTCGATATCGTTGGCCAGATTCACCTCTTGGGCGAGGGCGGAGTTGACGATCAGCCCGCTCAACGAGCCGCCAACGATGGTACCGGCCCCGGCTTTGAAGCCGTGGGAAATCAGCTCCCGCCGGGTCATGGGGCGGTGGTGACCATCCAGTAGCAGCGGTGCATCCGGGTGCAGAGGAGCCTGTCGTTTAGCCATAGTGGTTTGCCTTGTTGCTCCGGGTTGGGTCGAGAACAATGTTCATCAATAACAGTTCCTGAAAGCCGGTTACTGCACCAGCGTCAGGGCACTGCCCAGGGTCGCCGCGCACAGGGCGGTGACGATGGTACGGCTGCGCTCGGCGTCGCCGCCGCTGGTCGCCATCCGATCAATCAGATCATTCATTTCGGTGCGCAGGGCCGCCGGATCCGCCTGGCTGGCCAGTGGCTCGCCTTCGATTTCGGCGGCGAGCAGATGTTTCAGCAACGGTTCGATTACCGCCGCCCTACCGTCGGTATCAAAGGCACCACTGACACCGGCGCTGAAATCAAATCCGGCGTAATAGTCGCTGCGCTTGTCGCTGTCCGCCGTCAACGCCGAACAATAGGCCACGGCCAATTGGGTCACCCCCATCTGGTGCGCAGCGACAAAGCCGTCTACCTGCGGGGCGGTGGGCAATTGCTGGCGGACTTTTTCATAGGTGCCGGCCACCGAAGCGGTGGTACCCGGAATGCCGGTGGCGGTAGACAGAGTGGCATTGATCGCGGCAAAGGAGCGCAGACCGAGGCGCGGTTGATCTTCGATCACAGCGGGACTGCCCGGCGCTGGCGGTTCGGACTCCACGCGAACGAATTCATGCTCCCCCAGGCGATCAAAGGTCAGGAAGAACTGATCGCTGTCCGGCCCCTGTTGCAACTCAATCACGGCACCCTGGCCGGACAGGGTTTGACGCCTCTCGACAAAGGCTTCGGAACTCAGCTCGGTCTCCAGGGCGGCAAATACCTGACCCGTCGGGGCCTCTCGACCATTGACGCCAATGCGTATGCCCTTGATCGGAGTGGGGGGTACCGTCACGTCATCATCCAGAGTCAGGAAGAAGGGCTCGGCAAACAGGTAGCCGTAATCGTCGAACTGCTGTACCTCAAAAGCGATGTACGCCGTTTGCGGATCCAGACCGATTTGATCCGAGACATCGAACAACAGATAAAACAATGCACCGACGCCCACCTCAAAATTGGTCCCGATCGCCTCGGGCGACAGGGCGCGATTGTGAATGGCCAGGAAGCGGATGCTGCCGCTCCAGGCGTAATCACTGCCGGACACTTCGTTGCCGAGCACCAACGCAAAGGTTTCGCTCCACTCTTCCAGCGCGGCGCCCGCCAGAGGATCCTCATCGTTGGTAAACTCACCGTTCACATACAGGCGTCGACCGTTGACCGGATCGAAGGTGGCCACCACATGCTGCAAGGTGGCCTGCAGGCGTTCGTCAGCGTCGTTGGTGGACAGGGCAGGCAAACCATTGACGTCGGTCTCACCGCTGCGATTGAGAAAATCGTAGTTGTAGAGCGTCTGGCCCAGAGTAAAATTGCGCACATCGTTGCTACCGGAGTAGCTGACAATGCGGGCGGTATCCGCACCGCCGTCCCCCTGGGTCACATTATCGGGAATCACCCAGGCTTCGATACTATACTCACCAGTGGCGGTGAGCAGGTCGTGCAGCTTGCGGCTACCACTGGTGGCCGCCTGGGCCTTTCCGTCATTGCCGCTGCTGTTCAGGCGAAGCCCCCAGGAGCTCATCCACTGCACATCACCACTGAGATTGAGGTTGGCGGCGGGTTCGACACCACTGGTGTCGTAGGCGATGGGACCCTGTCCGGTTTTGAACTCGTACTTGGCAATAATGTGGGTGTCGATCCGTCCGCCGCTGCTGGCGACGATGCCGTTACCGAGGCTGAGCGCCCGACTGACCACCAGATCCGGATTGATCTCGGTTTCCGCAATACTGTCGGCGAACTCGGTGATGGCCGCGGTCATGGCACTGGCATCGCTCTGGCAGTCATCACTCCAGCAGTTATGGCCCTCGTTACCCAGTCGTTGCACCAGTCGGGAATCGGCCGGATCATCCAGGCGCATACGGGTGCGCGCCGCTTCGAAAGAGAGAGATACCGAGCTGCTGCCCAGGTAGGGTTGCTGTGCCGTGGGTGCGCTGCGTGTGTGACATTCGCTGCAGTATTCGGTCAGCAAAGGATAGACCGTGCTGGCAAAAGCGCCAGGTTCGGCAGGCATGATTTTACTGCTGCCGACGGCCTGATCATCCGGCGCCTCAAAGACCACCCGAGTGCTGACCGAACCGGAGGCACTGGCCCAGGCCTCTACGTATCCCTCGATGATGTCGGCACAGGCGTCGGCACTGGCCTGCCAACAGTTGTGGCCTTCGGCGACCTTGGTCACCAGACGGGAATTGGCAGACTGCTCCAGATCGATGTAATCATTGATATCCGCATAGGCCAAATTGATATCGTCCGAGCGCACAAAGGTGGGTTCCTGTCCGCCCGTGCCATGGCAACTGCCACAGCGGTTTTCCACCGCCAGTGGATCCCACACCGACAGTTTGAACTGCTGCACATCATCGGTCTGCGGCGCCGGGCCGTCGTAGGTGGCCGCCGGGGGTTCCTGATTGGGGTCAACATTCTGTTGGACGTCGCTGCCACTATCGGAGCCACAGCCTGCCAACAGGAATAGAAATCCGAGGATGATTGGAGAGTGCTTTATCAGGTTCATCATCACTCTCCCTTGCAATAGTCGGCGGTGTCGATAAACGCGCGGCGCAGATCGAACCCGGCGTTGGCGAGATGGTCGGTGGCGGTTTCGATCAACTGGTGATCCTCGGGGCTACCCGGTTGGCGCAGGCACACCTGGCGAAAGACTTTTTCCACCTGACAACTGGCAAACGCTTCACTGTGAGCCAGTTCCATGCCCATGCTCTTGGCACCCTCACCGCTGCCCGGCAGTGCATCACTCCAGCCCAGCACCCGGTTGTTGCCCTCGCGCCAGTAGTTGTCCCACTGATCATCCATGGTCACGTAGCCATAGCGGAAGGTATTGGCATTGATATGGTACTTGGGCACCACGCGGGTGCCGGTTTCCGCTTCGGTTTCACCTTCGCGGTTGTAGGTCAGTCGGCCGTCCTCACCCTCGGGATCGGCGTCGGCATCATAGTCCCAGTTGTAATAGGCATAGGCCTGGGCCAGAGGATCCATGCCGTTATGACAGCCCATGCAGTTATTCAGGAAGACCCGACTGTCCCCTCCGGGGCTGCGACTGACATCCTGACGGATGCGGTCCGGGGTCAGGCTGGTGTCGTGCACCTGCTCCAGATCCCGGCACAGGTGATTGAGTAACGTGAAGCGGAACATGGCACGGTTGGTGCCCGCGTAAAAGAAGGCGCGCGCTGCGGCTCGACTGGTCATCACCCCGGCGGTCGCCTCGGCGGGCAGACCGTTGACATCCGACTGGGTGCGCTTGACCAGTACTTCCGGGTCGCCCAGCGGCAGGCCCTGGGTTTCCAGTGCCTCGTAATGCTGATTGTCGTCATTGGCATAGGCGGGCAATCCGCTGGCGCTTCCGACGTACAGAACGTTGTCGTAGAGCAGACCGCGAATGTCTTCCCCGTCGCGCACCATGCCGATAAAGGTGGCGGTGTAGTCGTTGAGCGGTGCAAACACGCTCTGATCCCGATTGGTCCAGGGCGTGGCCATGTTTTTCAGGGTGACGCTGTAAAAATGCTCATTGTCCATCGCCAACTCAACGGCGGCGTCGACGTCTCCCTCAGCGATCAGGTCGGCCATTTGCAGCAGTACGCTTTCACTGGGCGGCACGCCGGCAATGCGGTTGTGAATCTGCAGCGCCTGCTCCCGGGGGCCGGCCTGCGCCGCGACGCCAACCAGAATCAGCATCAGACAGAAAACGGAGCGCAGACGCATGACGCCGCGTAACGGAAGTTGGCGGGTGCTGTTCACGGTTATTCCCCAAGGCCATTGGTGCTTATCCGCCAGACCGGGCCACATTGGCCGGCGGGAGTCTGGTGGTTTTTGTGTAACATTTGACGCGCGTTCCAGACCATTATAGGGGTGATGCCAGCCAGTTCCCGTGCGGGTTTAGCCACGGGTTTTGATAAGTGGATCACACTTCCGGCATTCAACCCCGTTTTTTGGCACTGGATCCCATTCCGTCGGCCCTGAAAGCCCTGATAATGGCGCTTTTGCTCCGGGACATCCGTCATGACACTCAGTGCCACTACACGTGCGACATTGCTGCCGATTCTGGCCCTCGGGCTCACTGCCTGTGGCGGTGGCGTGGGTGACCCGGTAGGGCCCGGCGAGGACAGCGGCGGCGGTCAGACACCGGACCCGGTGGTGGTGGATTTTCCGATTGTCTATGTGCTGCGCCCCGTCCCCCGGGATGAGGACTCCGACGAAATTCTGGCAGAGGTACTGACCGAGCCGGCCCAGTTTAACGCTGGCGCCCGACTGTACTTCCAGGACCGGGCCACCGCGACGGCGGGCCGGCGGGAGCTGACCGCCGGGCTGTTCGATGAGGGGGCGCTTTACGATGTAAAGGACATTGCCCCCCACCCGGATGGGGACCGCTTCCTGTTTGCCCTGCGGGCGCCGGAGATCGAAGACGCGGATGACGACGAGCAACCCACCTGGAATATCTGGGAATATGACCTGAACACCGAGTCCCTGCGCCGGGTGATCAGCTCCGATCTAAGCGCCGAGGCAGGTCAGGACGTCAGCCCACAGTACCTGCCGGATGACCGCATCCTGTTCAGCTCCACCCGCCAGAGCCGCAACCGGGCGGTGTTGCTTGACGACGGCAAACCCCAGTTCGCGGCCCAGACCGAAAACGACAATCAGGACGCCCTGGTGCTCCACGTGATGGATGCGGACGGGCGCAATATCGACCAGATCAGCTACAACCAGAGCCACGACCTGCAGCCGCTGATCGACGTCGAGGGCCGGGTGCTGTTCACCCGCTGGGATGGTTTCGCGCAAAACCGGCTGAGCTTCTATCAGCTCAACCCCGACGGAACGGGCCTGGCGCCGCGCTACGGCTACCACAGCCTGGCCGGCAGTGAGGCACCCGCCCTCTTCTCGACCCAATTGACACTGGACGGTCAATTGCTGGCCATTGCCAAGCCACAAGACGAGCTGCTGGGCGGAGACCTGGTGCGGGTGGATGTGGCCAACCATGTCGAGAATGATCAGACTCTGGACGGTGTGGCGGGCGGCCCGGCCCAAACGTCACTCGCCGATCGACCCATTCCCCTGAACGGCGATATCTCCCGCGCCGGGCTCTACCACGCGGCCTATCCCATGCAGGATGGTAGTGAGCGCTTACTGGTCAGTTGGAGCCCCTGCCGGGTGTCCGTGCCCGATCCCGAGCAGGACGACGGCGTCCGGATTCGCCCCTGTACCGACGAATGGCTGACCACCGAGGGCAGCGAACCCGCCCCACCGCTGTTCGGCCTGTGGGTGTTCGACCCGGAAGGCCCCACCCAGCAGCCCGTCGTGCTGCCGGAAGAGGACCAGATGGTCACCGACCCCATCGCCCTGGAACCCCGCCCGAGACCCGGTTTCCAGGAGCCCCTGGTGGGCGAGTCCAACTGGGTCAGTGAAGGCGTCGGGGTACTGCATATTCAGAGTGTGTACGACCTGGACGGCGAGGCGAGCGTCGATATCGACGCGCTGATGGACCCGGCCCAGACCACGGCCGACGAGCGGCCCGCCCGCTTCCTGCGACTGCTGAAAGCCGTCTCCAGCCCGGACAACGATACCTTGAACGACCAGGACGACGAGGTGTTCGGCAACCGCTTCAACCAGAACCGGGGCCTGCTGGAAATTCTCGGCTATGTGCCCATCGAGCCCGACGGTTCGGTAATGACCAAGGTGCCCGCGGATATCGCCTTCAGTTTCGATATCGTCGATGCCGAGGGCACCCGGATCATGCCCCCGCACCGCAACTGGTTGCAGTTGCGTCCCGGGGAACAGCGCAATTGTCAGGGCTGCCACAGCGCCGACAGTGAAGTCCCCCACGGCCACCCCGAACGCGGGCCGTTACCCGCTTATACCGGCGCGGATACCGAGGGCCTCCCCTTTCCCAATACTCTACTTGCTGATATCGAAGGTCAGCCTGAAAACCCCATGATGGGAGAAACTATGGCCGAGCTCGAAGCACGAGTCGCGCTGACATGCAGCAACCCTGAAGAGCCAGACACATGTAGCTTTAGAGGCCCCCGCAATCCGAACGTGAATATCCGCTACACCGACATCTGGACCGACCCGGCGGTGCGCGAACCCGACCCGGATCACCAGCGCCTGTACAGCGCCCTGGCGGCGGACGATTACCGTGAGTACGCCAACGACGAAAACCCTGACGAAGGCCTGACCGTCTCGGCCACTTACCCGCCCACCAGCGAAGGCTGCCAGACCCAATGGACGGCGCTGTGCCGGGTGGTGATCAATTATGAAAACCATATTCAGAGCCTGTGGGAGCGTCAGCGGCTGCTGACCGAGGAAAACGACGAGGGTCAGGCGACGTTGGTCCTGGATGAATTCGATGAGCCCGTGGACCACACCTGTGTGGGCTGTCACACCCGTTTCGACGCCGACGATGCGCCTCGGGTCCCCGCCGGCCAGTTGGAGCTGACCCGCAATGCGGCAGGCAACGGCCAGATGACGTCTTACCTTGAGCTACTCAATGGTGACGATGAGGTGACGCTGGTCGATGGCGCGGTGATCGACCTGTTGGTGGAAACCGGGGAGTTTGAAACCGATGAGGAGGGTGAGCTGGTATTGGATGACGACGGCAACCCGATTCCGATTCTGACCACGGTGCCGGTACAACCGCCATTATCCCGAGGCGGAGCCGCTGCCAGCGCCGCGTTCTTTGCGCGTTTTGAGCAGACGAACGACCTGGCTGCCCCCGACGCAGTCGATCACCGTGGTATGCTCAACCCCGATGAACTCCGACTCCTGCGGGAATGGCTCGACACCGGTGCCCGCTATTACAATAACCCTTTTGACCGGGCGCGACAGGACGACGAATGAGGGACTTGGTTATTTTTCATGAGCAGGAACCTTTTTATGTGGCGTCACGTCCGGTCAGGGGCGGGGTATACCCTTCCAGGACTCGCTGTAAATACATCCCTGTACGCTCGGGATCGCGAATCCCGCGCTCTACGGTCCTGGAAGGGTATACCCCGCCCCTGACCTCCTCACTCTGTAGAAAACTCGGGAGGAGCCCCGCCCAAGGTCACAGGAGAGAGAGAGGTGAGATACAGCGCACTGAGGGCCGATGTGGGGTGAAGCGTTTCAAGACCCTCACCCGCGGGACTAGCGGTGAGGAGCGTACAGGGATGTATTTACAGCGAGTCTTGAAACGCTTCACCCCACAGCGGACCGGACGTTCAGCCACCGCAAAGCTCTCTACAGTGCTATTCACATTAGCGCTTTCGATAATCGCAATAACTACCCACGCCGACGCCCCGAAAGTCACCGTCGCCACCACTTATATCGACGTTCATACGGGTCCTGGCAAAGGCTATCCGATCTTTCATATCGTCGAAAAAGACGAAGCCATCACCCTGGAAAAACGCCGGACCGACTGGATCAAAATCACCACCCGACGCGGCAAAACCGGCTGGATACACGTCGACAGCCTGGCCAACACCCTCGACCGCACCGGTCAGGCCCCCGACATTCGTGCACCCGGTCGCGAGGACTATGGCGAGCGGCGCTGGGAACTCGGGTTTGCCGGGGGTGACTTTGATGGGGCCGACTCCCTCGGGCTCAACCTCGGGTTTCGCTTTACCGAACACCTCACCGCCGACCTGCGGCTGAGCCAAAGTACCGGGCAGTTTTCCGACAGCCGGATTGCCAGCGTCGGGTTGATGCACCAGCCCTTTCCCGACTGGTGGGTCTCGCCCTATTTCCGGCTGGGCACCGGGCAGATCCGGATTCAACCGAGTGCGACGCTGGTGGAAGCCGAGGACCGGGAAGACAACCTGTTTCAGACCAGCCTGGGTGCTTACGTCTACCTGACCCGGCGCTTTTTTCTGCGCCTGGAAATGACCCAACACCAGATACTCACCAGCCGCGACACCAACGAAGAGGTTAACGAATGGCAACTGGGTTTCAACGTCTACTTCTAGCCCTCGCCCTGGCGAGCACAGCACCGCTGGCCCTCGCTCAGGACGGGCCGCTGGGTGATATTGTCGGCCCGGACGAAGAGCGCCGGCGGATCAGCGAGCGCGACCTGGACACCGAGAATTTCGAGTTCGGCGTGTTCTACGGGCTGATGAGCGTGGAGGATTTCGGCAGCAATCCCGTGGCCGGGGTCAGCCTGAGCTATCATGTCACCGAAGCGATTTTCCTGCAGGCCAACGCCGCCCAAACCGAAACCCGGGAAACCAGCTATGAATTGCTGAGCGGCGCTGTGGAACTGCTCACCGAAGACCAGCGGGACTACACCTATTACAATCTTTCCCTGGGTTACAATTTCCTGCCGGGGCAGATTTATCTCACGGAAAACTGGAGCTTCAACACCAGCGCCTATGTGATCGGCGGCGCCGGCAATACCGAGTTCGCCGGGCAGGATTACTTTACTTACAATCTGGGCGCCGGTTTCAAACTGTACACCACCGACTGGCTGGCTCTGGACCTGGGCATGCGCGGCCACGTGTTTACCCACGAGCTGTTCGGCCGGGAGGTGGAAGTGAACAATCTGGAGGCACGTCTGGGCGTGTCGCTGTTTTTCTAATTATGATGATCGGGTTTTAAGAGAGGAGTTGAGCCATGAGATTGACGCACTATTTACTGGTCGCCCTGTTCGGTTTCGCGGCCTCGGCTTATGCCGAGAAGGCGCCGGACTTCACCCTGAAAAGCGACAACGGTGAGAACGTTCGTTTGGAAGAACAGCGCGGCAAGGTGGTGATGATCAACTTCTGGGCCTCCTGGTGTGCGCCCTGCCGTAAGGAGATGCCGCTGCTGGAAGAGCTGCACGACCGCTACGAGCAGGCCGGCTTCACCCTGTTCGGCGTCAACGTCGAGCAGAACCCCGAGGCCGCGCAAAAATTCCTGGACGATGTCGGCGTCACCTTCCCGATTCTGTACGACCCCGACAGCACCGCCAGCCGCGCCTACCAGGTCAGCGCCATGCCCACCACCGTGATGGTGGATCGCGATGGCAATGTGCGCTACGTCAACCGCGGCTACAAAGAAGGTGATGAAGCCAAGTACCGCGACCAGATCCGGGAGCTGATTCGCGAATGAAGCCGATTCGCTACAGCCTCGCGCTCACTTTCTGCGCTCTGCTCGGTGCCTGCAGTGTGCAGCCCTGGGTGCAACCCTACGAACGCCAGAAGCTGGCCGACCCGATCATGAGCTTTGATCGCGACCCGGCTTCCAGCAGTTATCTGGGTCATGTGCACGACGCCCGGGAGGCCGGTCGTGGCGCTGATGGCAGTGCGGGAGGCGGCTGTGGCTGCAACTGATCGATCGCGCACGCGGGCAAGGCACTGGCTGGCGCTACTGGCTGTCGGGTGTTTTGCCGGCACCGCCGGGGCGTCCGTACTGCCCGAAGAGCGCATCGATGTTCTGTATCACAGCTACGATGGGGGCGGCGTCAAGATTGACGGGCCTTCGGTGTTGGTGCGCAAAAGCATTGGCGAATCGGTCTCGGTGTCCGGTAAGTATTACGTCGATACCGTCAGCGGCGCGTCCATTGATGTGGAAGCCGCTGGGGTGGACGTCAACTCTGCCGCCAGCCCCTACGCCGAAGAGCGCACCGAATACAATGCCGGCATCGACTACCTGAACGACCGCACCTTGATCAGCGCCGGCTACGCTACCAGCCAAGAAAATGATTACGACGCGGAAACCGTCAGCTTCGGTATCACCCAGACTTTTTTTGGCGACCTGACCACCGTCAGCCTCACCACCAGCTACGGCGACGATGTAATCGGTCGCAACGATCGACCGGACTTTGAAGAGCATCTGGAGCGCCGCCGCTACGGACTGACCCTGACCCAGATTCTGCGCACCGACCTGATTGCCGCGTTCAGTTATGAAGCGGTCATTGACGAAGGTTTTCTGAACAATGCGTATCGGCAGGTGCGCTACCGGGACTCCAGTAGCGCCCGTGGCTATAGCTATCAACCGGAGGTCTACCCCAACACCCGCAACAGCGACGCCTTCGGTCTGCGGGCCATTTACCACCTGCCCAACCGCCGCTCCGCCCTGCGCGGGGAGTACCGATACTTTCAGGACAACTGGGCGATCGAAGCCCACACCGGTGAGCTGCGCTACACCCACAGTCACGACGACAACTGGTTGTTCGAGTTGAAGTTGCGCCACTACGATCAGACCGGCGCGGACTTTTACTCGGATCTGTACGACTTCCGCGACGCCCAGAACTACCTGGCCCGCGATAAGGAAATGGGGCCCTTCAGCTCCAATACGATTGGCTTGGGTGCCACCTATAATTTACCGCGCTTCGCCATCCCGGGTTTTGAACGCAGCAGCATCAACCTCTATTGGGACCACATCCGTTTTGACTACGAAGACTTTCGCGATGTCCGGGTTTCCCCCGACGACTACGCCGCCGGGGAAGAACCTCTGTATCAGTTTGATGCCAACGTGATCCGATTTTATCTATCGTTCTGGTTCTAGACGACTCGACGTAAACGTTAGGTTAGATAGACGGGCAGCATCCTTACGCGAGGTTCGCGATAGAAATCTGAGTAACCCCCTGGATGAGTCAAGAATCCGCTAAAAGTGTTCTTCTTTGCTATGTCGAACACGAACAATCACGATTCTGCTGGTTTCTTCCCGATACCGGAGAATATATTCACCCGCCCCGAACGTCAGCATGAGGTCCCGATAATCGCCCATGTTTTCCACTGGCACTCCAGCTTCCGGGTTATCTTGCAGAATCCTCACGCCTTCAACAATTCGCTGGGACGCCCGCTGTGCGGCGAGGGGGTTTTGGGATTTAAGAAAGTTTCTAAGGCGGGCAATATCTTTGGATGCGTCCGGCAGCCAGACTATTTCACGGGGCATGACTTCTCCTGATCCGTACCCCAGGATTCGAGCCAATCCATCATGGCGTCATTATCTACAGTCTCACCCGTCTCCTGGTACTCCTCCCAACGCGCCAAAGTGAGCTCATTTTCATGCTCCTTGCGCTCTTCTTCCTCGATATACCGGGTCAAAGCCTCTTTTGCCAAAAAGCTCTTAGAGCGTTTTGTCTTGGCGGCCAGAGCACTTAGACGGCTTTCAAGCTGCTCATCCAGGCGAACACCCAACATAAAGTCACCCGTTTACCGTTGTTAAACAATGATTAACAACGGTAACACCACGGCTGATCATTTGCCAGTTTTTCCGCAAGAGGAAGATCTCACTGCGCCGACCGGACGGAGCGTCAGGGGAATCAGGGGCAATGGTTGTGGCCCCGGCTATTTACCTCGCGGCCCGATAAACAACCAGATGATAAAACCGAGGAAGGGGAGGAACAGCAGGACCAGGATCCAGATGAGTTTGGCGGTGCTCGACTCTTTACTCTGGGCCACCTGCAGCAAGGCGTAGATGACACAGATCAGCAGGATAAGACCCAGAATACCGGTAATCTCGATGGACATTGAACGCGCTCCTTTCTCTGGTTGATGGCGAGAACTCTGCCGGGGTGGCAGTGATTATCTCGGCAAGAAATCGAAAGTATAGTTCACTTGGGTCACGGTCACATCCGCGTCGGGGAAGGTGATCAGCAGAATTCGGGCCAGCAGGCGCTGTTCAAGTTCTTCATTGTTCAATTCACTGGACTCGATCCGCGCTTCGGAGATTTCCCCGCTGGGCTCGATGACCATACGCACCACCAGTTTGCCCTGCAGAAGCGGGTCCTGGCGCAGGGCGCGGTTGTAGATGGCAAAGATGGCGCCCATGTGCTGGTCGATGACCTGTCGGATTTCCTCGTCGCTGCGAGCGGCCAGCTCTCTCGGGCCGCTCGCGGCGGCTTCTGCTTCGGCGGCTGCCAGCGCTTCCGCCTCATCGCTGACCCGGGTCGATTCCCGGGCGGCGAGTTCGCCTCCACCGGTATCCCGGCTGAGTTGATCGGTATCGATGCCACCGCTGTCCTCGGCGACCTGCCCTTCCAGGCGGTTGCGGTCGGGCCGCTCGGCCTCGGACTGACCCTCGGACAGGGCGGCCTGCTCGACCTTACGGGTATCCAGGGTATTGCGCATGGCGGCCAGAGCGTCCCGATGTTGCATCAGGCCACTGCGAGCGGCGGTTTCCCGGGCCTCTTCCACCCGGGCAGGGGGCGGTGGCTCAGGTTGAGGCTCGGGTTCCGGCAGGGGTTCGGGCTCAGGCTCCGGTTCTGTCTCTTCCGGCTCGGGTTCGGGCTCCGGTTCCGGCTCGGGCTCAGGAGGCGGTGGCGGCTCCTCTTTTTCCAGTATCACCCGGGCCAGTTGCGGTGGCAGCTCCGGTGCCTCGTCCCGGCTGGGCTCTGGCAAGGGCACGAACGGAATCACCAGCCCGAGAATGAGCAACAGTATGATCAGCCCGCGCAGAATTCGCCGGTAGCGCTGATCGTCCTCGGCGCTGGATTCCCAGGGCAGATCGGTGTTGGGGCTCGGATATCGGGTCATATCAGCCCTCGGCCTCCGAGGCGATCTGGTCGACCGCCAGAGCGATATCGCGATAGTCCGAGGCGGCGCAGGTGGCCATCACTTTTTTCAGCAGTTTATAGGGAATGCCTTTATCCCCCATGATGGTGATCGGTCGGCCGATCTGCGCCTCGGCCTCCGTCAGCGGTCGGGCACGCTCGGCGCGCAGGGCCAACTCTTCCGATAAACCGGGGATCTCTTCGTCCTGCTGCGCCAGAACATCGGCCACGGACGCCACCGGTCGACCGTTTACCAGAATCTGCTCATCCCCCACCACCAGCAGCAGACTTTCATCCGGTTGCTGGTCCGCCACCGAGGCGGGCAACTCGATATTTTTATCCCGGCTGAGCACTTCCACCTCGGAGGAGTTGACCAGCAGGAAGAACACCAGAATGGTGAAGATGTCCATCAGGGACACCAGATTAAGCTTGGGCAACTGACTCAGGCGACGGTGGTGCCGGGCCATCCGGCGGGCGCGCATGGACTGCTTCATTCGCTCGCCTCCTGTGCGGGGGCATCGCCCAGGGAAATGACCGGGAAGAGTTCGGCGTTCACTACCGATGCGGCCACTACCGCCCTGAAGGATCGGGCGGTGTCCATCGCACTGACCAGCGTCTGATAGGGAGTATCCGGCTCGGACAGAATGACAATATCGTTTTTGTCGATGCCCTGGTTTTTGAGCGTCTGTTTCACCTGCTGGAGCAATTCCGACAGGGCGGGCAGGTCCGGCTCACCGTCTTGATGAGGCACCCGCTCGACGGGAACACCGGCGGGGAAATTGACCTGGAAATGATCGTCACGAATGATCAGTTCAATCTGCTCATTGGGCTCGTCGGTTTCGCTCGCTTCGCTGCTGGCACTTTTGGGCAGTTGCAAATCCAGTACGGTGATGCGGGCGAATACCATGCTCATCAACAACACCGGCACCAATATGATCATCAGATTCATAAAGGAGGTGATGTCGAGCTCCGCTTCTTCTCTGTGTCGATGGCGCCGTCGATGAAACATCGCGCTTGCTGTCCTTTAACCGGGTAAGAAGGCCGCGAGGACGGCGTCAGGCTTGTGCCGATGGTTCAGAACCGGGCTTACCGCTCGCCCGCTGAGCCGTGCCCACCCCCATCAGGTTCAGGCATTTGACGCCCGCCATTTCGAGACTGTCGATGATCTCGGTGGTTTTGGTCTGCAGGGTGGCGTGAAACAACAACAGGGGAATGGCCGACATCAGACCAAAGGCGGTGGTATTCATGGCCACAGAAATACTGGCCGAGAGCAGGTTGGCTTTTTCCGCCGGGTCGGCATCGGCCACTGCGGTAAAGGCGGCGATCAGACCGATGATGGTGCCGAGCAGGCCAAGCAGTGTGGCGATATTGGCCAGAGTCGCCAGATAGGGCGTGCGCTTCTCCAGACGGGGCATGGCTTCCATCACGCCCTCTTCCATCGCCAGCTCAATGTCGTCGCGACGCTGGGATTGGCTCATCCGGGCGACGCCCGCACTGATGATCCGGGCAATGGGGGCTCGGGAGGTCTGGCCGAGTTTCATCACGCCGGCGTAATCGCGCTTTTTCAGCAGTGGCATCAGTTGCTGAAAGGCCTTGCGGTTGGCGGACTTGGCGTGAGTCAGGTAGAGCCAGCGCTCCAGCGCCACGGCCACCCCTACCACCAGCACCAGTGCAATGGGATACATGAAGGGGCCGCCGTTCTGGAAAAAACGCAGCACGGTAGTGATAAATTCCATGGGTATTGCCCTCAAAATGCAAACGCGACGTCGCCCGTATAGAACGACGGATGTTTATAAAGCCTGCTATGTTTTTTTGAATATATTTTTTGAAATAGTGTTGAGACGGGCAAACCCGCCTGACGCGTTGATCATTATGCCGACTTGGCCGCAGCGAAACTGTGAAGCAGGTTGATTTTTGGGAGGATTCCGCTGCCGTTCAGTCGGCGATTTCGACCGTCTCTTCCCGCTGACGCAAGGTGCGCTGCAGTTCATCCCGTTCGACGTGACCGAAGACGCTCTCCAGTTGCCGCTCCAGGGGGTCATAGTCCGGCTCAGGACTTTCCGGAGTCTGCCAGGGCACCACATGAAAAACCTGGGGCTGCTCGCGGTTGCCGGTCACCCGGGATTCCAGCTCGATCACCGGTCCGGCGTCCCGCTCAGCGTCGGTTTCACTCTCTTGCGCCCAAAGCGACGCGGATAACCCCGCCAGCAGCAAGAAAAACAGCCCTCGAGTCCAATGGTTCATTGTGCCTCCTCTGCGGCCAGACGCCGCTCCAGATCGACGATCCAGCCCGCCACCCGACGGTCCGGTTCATCCTGACGCTGCTGGTAGGCGCGGTAGTGCAATAGCGCCTGTTCACCTTCGCCCCGATACAGGTCCAGCAAGATCCCCAGGTTCAGGTGGCTTTGGGCGTGAAACGGCCAGACCGTCAGCGCCTGCCGATAGGACTGCTCGGCGGCCTCGAAATCACCGGCCTCACGCTGCAACAGGGCCAGCTGGTTGTAGGCATCCAGGTTATTGGGATTGATCGACAGGGCCTGCTCAAGGGCGGCCTTGGCCTCCGTTACCCGACCCTGTTCACTGTGAATTTTCGCCAGGTTGACCCAGGGGCCGGACAGTGCGGGATACTGCTCGGTCATCGCGCTCAGCAGCTGCTGTGCCTGTGCGTCATTGCCCTGGGCCATGGCCGCCAGAGCCCGGTCGAAGTCCGCCTGCGCCCGAGCGCTGACACTCACCGCCATCTGTTCGTAAGGGTTGGGGGTTACCGGGCCTTCGGGCAGCGCCGATGGCGCCGATGCCTCGGTTGACACGTCCACCTCCGCCTCCGGCTCCGATTGGGGCGCCGTGGCACAGGCGGTCAGCCCCAGAAAGGCACACAGCATAGTCAGCCGCCGCACAGCATTCAGATCAGTAAATCCCACGGCTAACCTCCGCCACCTGTTCTTCCTTGCCATAGCGGGCCGGCAGTATCTGAGCCAGGGCTCCGAAGCTCTCTTTGACCCACAGGTCGTAAACGCCGCGCTGGGTGCGTCGGGCATTGATTTCGTAGAGTTCGATGGCTTTTTCCTCGAAGGGATAGGCCTGCTCTTCCAACAGAATATCGTACTGCTCCAGCTCCAACACCCCCAGACCTTCCGGGCGCTCGGAGTCCATGAGGTCACGCCCCAGTTGGTGATAAATCGCGGCCATACGGTGGCTGGCACGGGTACTGAATTCCGCCACCCCGTAGTCCAGAATGGCCTCCTGATCCGCCAGGGCCCGCTCCAGGGCTGCGCGTTTGCGTTCCAGGCTCGGCCCCAGAGGCAGGCGCAGTCTGATTTGACTGAACGCATTGAAACTCGACTCCGCCAGTTCGCTGGCGGCGAAGGCGGCAAGGTAGTTGGAGCGACCCTCCCCCGACTGATGACCATCCACCAATCGACGCAACCAGAACGCGCGTTTGTCCGCCTCACCGGTCTGCCGATAGAGCTCGGTCATCTGGTACTCCGCCTCCCGCCGGTCGGCCCCCGGTTGCGGATAGTTGTGTGCATAGCGTCGAAAGGCGTCGATCGCTTCACTACGCTCCCCCGCACGCTGGTATAGCTCAGCGGCCAGGTAGAGCGACTCGCGCTGCAGCTCGGGATCGTCGCTGATCTGCTCGACCCGGCGCAGCTCGGCGGCCGCCGCCAGCCAGTTTTCCCGGGCCTGATAGACCCTGGCCAGACGCACCGGAATCTGCGCCTGCAGTGGGCTATCGGGATAAGCCGCCCGGAACGTCTCCAGGGCCTGTTGCGCCTCGGGCCAGCGTTCAAGCTGCATCAGGTAGTGCGCGGTATCGAACTGGGCCTGGACCGCCACTTCGGTGGTGGGCAGAGTCTCGGGAATCTCCGCGAGCAATGCCACCGCCCCGGACATCTCCCCGGCGTCCAGTTGCTGGCGGGCGCGCTGGTACATACTGGCGGCGATACGCTCACGCACCTCGGCCTGACTGGGCGCGCCGTTAATGCTTCTGGCGCTACCGTCTTCGGTCTGGGGCCAGCGCTCGAGCAACTGCCAATAGGCCCGCTCCGCAGCGGCAAACTGTCCCAGATCGAACTGACTGTGGCCGAGTACCAGCCAGGCGCTGAACTGCTCGTCAGCACTGGCCGGCGGCTGCCAATCAAGCAGTCTCTGCGCCAGGGCGGCGGCGCTATTAAGCTCACCGCGTTCGAGCTGTCCGCGGGCCAGGTGACCGAGTACACCGGTGGCTCGCGGGTCATCGGCATACTGATCCGCAAACTGCTGGCCCACTTCCAACCGCCGGGCCCACCAGTGATCGGTCTCCGGCCCGGCGCGGCGCTCCAGCTCATCGGCGAGCAACACCGCCGCGTAGCCGGCCTCGCGGCCGTACTCCGGGTCTCGGTGGTCAAACGCCACCCGGCGGTAGTGCTCCAACGCTTCGGGCCACTGCCCGGCGGCATTGAGGGCTTCGGCCAACAGAAAACGCTGCTCCGGTACGGCCGGGTCTTCGGGGAAACTGGCCACGAACTCCCGGTACCAGGTGGCGGCATGGGCAAACGCCTGCCGGGTCCGCTCTTCCCCGGCACTTTCGTCCGCCAGACGTTGGGCCCGGGCGTGCTGAAAGTTGGCCAGCGCTGGCAGAAACTCGCGCAATGACTCTTCGACCAATGCCCCCGGCTGACCGCCGCGACGGAACCAGTAGGCACTGAGCAGCCCGTAACGGCGCACAAACTCCTGTTGGCCGGCACGCACCAAGGTGGGGTAGCGTCCCTCCCGGTAGGTGTCAATCTGGGCCAGGGTGAAGCCCGGGGCCAGATCGCTGTCGGGGTTTTCGGCCACGTACCGTCCGTAGGTGTCGGCGGCGTCGCGCACCCGCTCCTGTTCGCGGTAGGTTTCTGCCAGGCGTTGATAGAGCCGATGCTCATAGGGGCGGGCGCCGATCCGGCGCTCCAGCTCACCAATGCTGTCAGGCCCCTCGAGATAGGCGAATGACAGGGCCATGGCACGCAGGGCATCGCCCGCCACCTCGGCCTGGGCACCACTGAGTTGCGCCCAGGCCCGATCCAGTTGTGCCGCGTCATCCGCCGGCAGGAGCAGATGATCCAGGACGCCGGCAAAACTCACCAGTGCCTCGGGGTAATCCCCCTGCTTGAACTGGGCCCAGGCGCGCATGTATAGGGCGTTCTGACCGAACTCGGGAGCCGCGCCCACATCCGGCAGCAGCTCGCGGTAAAGTGCCTCGGACGCCGCGTAATCCCCTTGCGAGAAGGCCCGCTCGGCACGGCGGAATTGGGCCTCGGCGTAGTAGCGCGACTCGGGGAACTGCTCGGCAAGCGCCACCAGTGTCCGATTCGCTTCCTCCATACGGCCATCCAGCGCGTAGGCTTTGGCCAGATGGTAGTAAAGATGATCCGGGGAGGCCGGCGGTTCGATGCCGTCCTCCGCCCACCGGCCTTCACGGTAATCGCTCAGCAGGGCCCGGTAGCGCTCGATCGGCCCGCCAAATTGCGGCTCGACACTGTCCGAACGTGCCAACGCCGCTTCGCTGCGGGCCATCGCCAGATCCGCCAGACGCCAGCGGATGTCCAGTTGCAGCGCCGGATCCTGCGCCACCGCCAACGCCCGCTCGTAACGCTGGGCAATGCGCTCGGCCGACTCCGGGGTGAGCGCTTCGGACCCCGGCAACCGGGCCTCGGGCAATGCCTCCAGACCACCGTGCCGATTCCCGGAACTCACGCAGCCTGCCATCAGGGCCAGGGCACTGACCAAGCCCAGGGATCTGAAGACGCGACTCACGGTGCACCTCCCTGTTCGCGCAGCGCGCGATCCTGCAGCCGGGCGGCGCCCAGTCGCACGCGAGAAAGGTACTGCGTCAAACGGGCCTGGTGTTGTGCCAGGTGCGTCTGCAGGTTGTCCGCGAGCTGCTCGGCCTGACGCTGCTGCGCCTCATCAAGGCGTTGCCGCTGGCGCACAATCGCCTCGGTCCGCTCGGCGATACGGGCCAGTGCCGGTTCAATATCCGGGTTGTCCGCAATCACCGTGCGGACCCGGTCTTGCCGGGTGCGCAACTGCGCCAGGGCCCGGTCCAGGTCCCGCTGCTGTTTGCGCACCCGCCACAGATGGTCTGGATAGTCCTGAGCGGCACGCCAGAGCAATATACCCCGGTACAGCGCCAGTCGGTCCCGGGTTTCCCGGGGGTTCTCCAACTCGCCCGCCGCCGTCAGCCGATCGGCCCGCTCACGCGCCGCCTCGACGCGCTCGTATAGGCGGCGGGTTTCGTCATCCGCCAGGGCCAGATAATCCGACCGGGCCTCGATGTCCGACAGGCGGGCGACCAGAGGGGCACGTCGTTCACGCAACTGCCCGATCTGGGCCCAGAGTTGGCGCCGTGCGACATCCGCCTGACGGTCATTGCGCAGAGCACGCTTGTTCCGCAACAGTTGGCCGTAGTGGGCCAACTTCTCGGGCCAGTCCGCCAGCAGTTGCGCCTGATCACGCAGATCGCTGAGCGCCTGTACCTGACTCTGAAACGGACTCTGATTGACCCAGTCAGACAGGTAGGGATCGGCGCTGGCGGCAACCGTGGATTCGGTCAGCGTCAGCCAGTTTTCACGGCCTTCCAGATACAGGGTGCCCCGGGGGTCGGTGGCCGCCAGTTGGCGGCGCAGATAGGCGGGGGTCAGTTGTCGCCGGAGCTGATCTACCCGGGCGAGCTCTTCCTCCAGACGCGCATCGGCCCGATCGTAAGCATCCAGCGCCGCCTGGGGAGCGTCGAGTTGGGTGTAGGCGTAGGGGAGGGCTACCAACGCCTCTTGGGCCGCGCTACCGGTGAGTGAGTGCTCACCCAGAGCCTGCCAGGCGCGGACCGCGCGGGCGGGCTCCCCCCGCTCCAGGGCCGCCCAGCCGTAGCCCAGCAGTGCCTGGTCCGCATCCTCGCGGGACAGGCGCACCCGATCGAAGGCCTGCTCGGCGCGCTCGAAATCCTGTTCCAGCAGAGCCGTAAACCCCAGGGCGGTAAAGGCCCGATCGCGCAGGGTCAGGTATTCGGCTTTGTGACGCTCTTGGCGGGGGACTTCCTCCACCAACACCTGGTAGTAGTGCCGGGCCTGCTCCCGATCACCGGCCCGGGCGAAAGCGCCGCCGAGGTTGTAGAGCACCACCGGGGCCCATTCACCCAACTGGTCCCACAACGTCTCAGGGTCCACGGGCTCGGGCTCACCGGTGCGCAGGCGCCACTGCCACTCAAGTGCACGACGCTCCCGGGCGAGGTCCGGGTCGAGGGCATCACCCAATCGCGCCCAGGCATCGGTGGCCTGCGCCCAATCGCCCCGCAGATAGTGAAGCTTACCCAGATAGAAACGTGCCGCGTCGCGCTGTGCCGGGCGGCCAGACAAGGCGGACTCCAGCAGACGCTCGGCACTGGCCGACATGCCGAAGGCCATACGGATGGCACCCTCGTGGACCGCCCCCCGGTCAAGCCCGAGGTCCCCCTGCTTTCGGGCCACCATCAGCTCGCTCAGGGCCGGCAGGTAATCGTTCTGATAGTAGTGATAGCGAGCCACGCCTTCACGCAGCTCGGCCTGGCCCCAGGTAACCGGAGCCAGGCCGAGCAGGGCAAACGACAGTGGCAGCGCCCAATGCCTCATTGCAGCGCCCACTCCTCAATGGCAAAAACCGGCTGCAGTTTGCGCTCGGAGTCCACGATTTTCAGCTCCAGCACCAGCGGCTCCTGACCTTTTTCCACCACCAGATCGGCGCCGCGTTTGTAATCCCGGCCGTCGGGCCCGATGCCCGTAAAGACCGCGCTGATCTCATGTTCGCCGGAAGTGAGGTTACCCAGATAGAGCCGCTGAACGCCGCCTCGATACAAGGCTTCGCGCTGAGCATCGGTATACAACTGTGCGGCCACCGGATCGCCATCTACCTGAAGGCGCACCCCGTCCAGATGAAAGAATTCCCCGAGATCCACCGACAGGTACACCGCTATTTGGCTCGATGCCGGATAGAGTAGCTCTTCTTCCAGAATCAGCAGGTCGCGGTTGAGGTTCAGGGTGTCCTCTTTAAGCTGCTCCAGATCGGCCTCGAGATCACTTTGGGCCCAGGCCAAAGGGACGGCCAATACAAGGGCCGCACAAAGTCCGACAAGCCGCCGCACCGGACGGAAGGAATGGGATGACATTGGAAGGCTCTCCTGACGGAAACGTGCGAGTTCTGGCGCAGCTTACAACGGCTTATTATTTTAGTGGCACCGGTGCGCTGGAATTGTGACGGCGCGCACACTTGGCCTATACGGCGCCCTATTCTTCGGGGTCAATCAGTCCATCACTGTAATGCACTCGACCGTCGTCGGTGATCACAATGGCTTCGAATTCCGGCTGCCGATTGATCAGCGCCAGGCCCGCCTCCAGACCGAGAACAAACACGCTGGTTGAGAGCGCATCGGTGTCCATGGCCCGTGGCCCCAGAACCGTCGCGCTGATGATGCCCCGCGCCGAAGTACCGGTGCGAGGATTGAGAATATGGTGAATGCGCTCGCCCTGCGCATCCACAAAGTAGCGCTCGTAATCGCCGGAGGTGGAAATGGCCTCGTTATTTAGAGGCACTACAATCGCCACATCTTCGGGCGCACGGGGGTTTTTGATGCCCACCCGCCAGGGGCGACCACGATGATCGCCGATCAGACGGGTATCGCCTCCGGCGCTGACGCTGGCATGCTCTATACCCCGTGCACGCAAAAGCTCAATGGCCCGGTCCACACCGTAGCCTTTGGCAATACCACCCAGATCGACATACAACTTGGAATGGCCAAACCAGACGGTATCTTCTTTCCGGTCCAGGTAAATCCGTCGGTAATCGATGGCCGCCAGCAGCGCCTTGCGGGTGGCGTCGTCCGGCTGACGGCCCGAGCGGTAGTCGTAGAGACGCCCGACCGAACCAAAAGTGACATCGAAGGCACCCCCGGTCAGTTCCCCGTAGTATTTGGATCGAGACAAGAGTTCGGTGAGTTCAGCGCTGATCGTCAGAGGCTGCTCATCAGTGGCCTCGGGCGCTTCCCGGTTCAGGCGGGACAGCTCACTGTCCGGTTTGTAGGGACTGAAATGGCGGTCGATACGATGCAGTTCGTTCATCACTGCGGCCAGGGCGGCCCGCCCCTGCTCAGGATCGTCGTGCCAAAGGCGAGCCACCACTTCGGTGCCCATGATGGCCTGCTGGTCGCTGTACCACTCGGCGGTACTGGGCGAGCTGCCCAGTACCAGGAGCCCCAGCATCATGAACCTGAGAGCGATGACGACCGGGAGGCGGGGCATCATCATGGCGCGCCGTCAGAACTGCAGGTCGACGTGGTAGCGGTTGCCCTCTTGGTGGTCGAGCACCATGGGCAGCCATTCGCGCGCCTGGATCTGGTCACTGAAAGCGCCGGTCAACTCCAGCTCACCTTCCACAAAAATGCCTCCGGCGAGGGGCAGTCGGGTTTCCACTTCCAGATCGATGGGACCGTCGAGATCAAACACATCTGCCACCAGCGCATCGCGTTCGGCATCGTAGCGGGCCTCGGCGGCGAAGCTGCCGAGTGTCACCCAGGTGCCGTCCGCCTGAACCCTCGCGCCGGTCCAACTGAGGTTGCCCTGCAGTTCAGACAGGCGTCCGCCCTTCATGCGCATGGTTTGAATATTGGCCGCAAGCTGTCCCTGAATCGGCACCGGAACCCCCGCCTGGATCAGGCTCGCCGGCGCATCGACACTGGTGTCGCTGACCCGGACCGAGCCGCCCAGTCCAGCGCAGACCCGCCCGTCGATGTTCTGGTTTTCCAGGGTGGCGCTGACATCCGCGCAGGGTGTCAGGGTAAGCAGGGACCAGGGGCTGAGTTCCCAGCGAAGCGCACCCAGTGAGTAGTGCCGATTGTCGATCTCGATACTGGCCATGCGCGCCTGCCCGGACCAGACGGTTCCCTGCACGCCGCTGAGTCCGAGGGTGTTGCCCTGGGTCATGAAGTAGGCGGCCCAGGTCGCGGGAATGCGGGTCAGGGCGAACAGCAGGGTCAGGACGATCAGCAGGAGTATCCAGCGGATCGGGGGAATGAATTTTGACAGGGTGTCCCACATAGCGTTGTCGTTATCTCAGTTTTTTTGCAGTCGAATATTGACGGTCACGCGACCCTGTTCACTGGTCCCGGCCATGGAGAAGTCCACCACGGAGACGCCATGCTGGTACTCCATGTCGTAGAGCCATTGGATAAACCGGTCGTAGGGCACGTCGTCCAGGCGTACTCTGACCTGGCCCCCGGTACCCGGCTGGAAGCCACTCATGCTGAGGTTGTTGGCACGCAGGCTACTGTCCACCAGGGCACTGAGGTTACTGTCGTTCTCCCGATCACTTTGAGCATTACTGCGCGCCTGCTCAATCTGGGCGGCCAGCAACTCCACTCGCCCAAGGGACTGACTCACCGCCCGATTGGCATTGAGCTGGCGCTCTTTCCAATCCGCCATGGGCACCAGCACCGCTTTCCATAAGAGGTATAACAGTACGGCCACGCCACCGATCAGAAGAATGGTCTGCTCGCGCCGGTTATAGCGGGAGAGCCAATCAAATACCGCTTTCATGGGCGACCTCCGGTAACTTTCAGGCGAGCCGTGTGACTGTCGCCCTGGGCACTGGCGCTGAGCAGCTCAGCCTGCAACCCTCGGGTCTGAATGTCACCGCGTAGGGATTCAATGGCGTTGAAGGTGTCGGCTCGGACGTTAAGGCTCAGCTCACCACTGCGGGCCGCATAGGACACCGCACTGAGAGTGACCCCGCCGGATTCCGCCAACGCCGGGAACAGATCGCCTAAAAATGGCGTCACCTGACCACTGGCACTGGCCGGCTGCAGCTCGGTCAACTGCTGGCGCAACTGACGCTCGGCGTCCACCAAATTGCCCGGGCCCGCCACCGAACGATACACCTGCTCGATGTCCCGGCGAATCTCGATATTCTCCGCTTCCAGTTGATTCACCTGATAAACCGTCACCCCCACATACAGGACGAGACAGGCAGCGGCCGCCACTACCACGCCCTGCCAGGAGCGCCACCAGCGCTCAATCGGCAGTCGCTGGGAGAACTCGCCCTGACACAGATCCACGCGGCCGGTTTCGGCAAAGTCCAACTGCCAGAAAGGCACCACGGCCTGTTCGTCAATACGGTCCTGGAGTTCATCCGGCAACAGCGCCTTCAGAGTGACCAGTTCCGCATCGGTCTCCGCCCGCAGGTTGAGCCGGGGCAGATTATCCACCCGGTTCTGAGCGGTGAGCAGCATCTGCAGACTCAGGCGCGCCTGCTCCCGATCGAGGCTGAACCCCAGGTTGGGGGCGTACCGCACCAATAACTGATCGCCCTGCATCTGCAGGGTCCAGTAGGGATACTGCTCGGACAGGTCGGTCTCTGGTGGCAAGGGCAGCATCAACGGCAGGGGCCAGGTGCGCTGGACCTCGATATGATACTCGCCCAGACGATCGAACAACTGGCGCAACCAGGATTGCTCGACATAGGCGGCGATGGCACGCCCTTCACGTACCGGACCGAGCGCGAAATGAAACTGCTCAATGTCGCCAATCACGCTCTCTTCAAGCTGGAAGGGCAAAAGCCGACGCAGATGTTTTTTTTCGGCTTCCGCGTATTCCAGCTCGCGAGTGACCACCTGGTTTCCCGGCAGCAGTAACCAGACGCTGTGATGCCCCTCCCCGAGCATCGCCCCCAGGGTATCGAGATCCCCCGAGGCGGCGCTATCGAGCAACGGTTGCCCGTCGGCATCGAACCAGCACCAGCGAAACTGGTCCTGGGCGCGATTGGTGTAAAGCACAAGTTGGTTGGCCATAAGCGCTATCGTTGTTGTTCCGTTATCCGACGGCTGATCCCGTCTGTAAATTGATTGGGCGAATACCCACGCCCGTCAGTACACATCTGTGCGACGCACCACGGTCAGCTCGTCATTCGAGCGCTTCAGGATACTGCGCATCGCCCGGCGCTGCTCCACCAGAGACGCGACCGTATTGACCGCAAAGTGGCTGGTGTTCACCGACAGGGTTCCGGTTTCCGGATTCACCCCCAGGCTGGCCCAGACACTGTCACCCCGGAAGCTGTTGACGTCCGGGTAAAAACCTTCCGCCGGCCAGCCCTGACGCAGCAGCTCAACCTGGGACTGACTGAGTGGCAGCAGGTCCTCGGTACTGTTTATGGTCCGCAATAGCCGGTCGGACATCGTATTGACGTTGGTCTTCAACCCAGCCGGCAACACCGTCAGGTGCGGTCGTAGCAGCTCCATCAGTTCCGGCGTGATGTGCCGCACCAGACGCAGCTCTTCCACACTGGCAAAGGTCCGGTTGGCCGGCAAATACTCCGGGTCCAGGCCCAGGTAGTAATCGCCCTCGGCGCCGCCGAAACCGCTCACTTCGTTGTCCGGGTCCATCCAGTCCACCACCGATTCGAGTATGGCGATGGCCTCATCGGGGTTCAACGGCACCCCCTCCTCATCAAACGTCTGCAACAGACGGATGAAGCGCCGCTGCATCTCCGTGTAGCGCTCCGGGTCATTGTGCGCCCGCTGGGAGTTCAGGTTGCCACCCCCGAGATCATTCAGGTTGATGCGGCTCTGAGCGTCGGTGATCGACACAAACAACCAGACGCCGCCCAGCTCCACCGGGGTTTCGCCGCCCCAGCCTTCCTCCGGGTAGTCCACTTGCGGGTCCGGGTCGAGCTCCAGCACAAAGCGGGCCACGGTCTCCGCCGCCAGCAGATAGGAGCGCGCCTGGGCGCCATGCCAGCGGCTCTCGGCCTTGGCCAACCCCAACTGATACTCACCGGTAAACTTCACCGCGAGCCCGGCCACCACGCTGACGATCAGCAGGGCCATGATCAGCACGGCGCCGCGCTCAGTCCGCATGGAACTGCGTAATTTCAAACAGGCGTTCACTGACACCGACGCCCTCCATTTCTATGCGCACCAGAACCGCCAGGGGCAACTCCGCCGGGTTGCCCCCGACCTGATCCGGGTCGGGCCAGGCCTCGGCCCAGTCCCGCAAGTAATCGTCACCATCCAGAGCGCTGCGTCCGGAGCGGGACAGCAGCGCCTGGGACAGGAAGCGGAGCTCCACACTCGTCACCCCGTCCAACAGCCGCTGTCGAAGCGCCTGTTCCTCAAAATCATACTCATCGAAGGGCCGGTTGCGGACCGGCCGATAATCCCGCCACAGCGTTCCCTCTTCGAGGCGATAACTGACTTCCTGCAGGTCACTGCGCAACCGCTCCATCGGGTTCAACCACGAATGGCGGGTAAACAGCATCAACCGCTCCTCCTGACCGATTCCCCCAAACGGATCGGCGGCAAACGGATTGCGTAGCCCGGTGGGGCCCCCCGGCTCCGGCGCCAGAATATGGCGCAGGTCCGCGCTGATGATCTGCCAGGCCCGATCCAGTCGGTTGATACCCTCCATGACTTCCCGGCTGCGCTCGGCACCGCGGCTGGCCGAATCCAGGGCCTGGTACGCCATGGTCGCAATGGCCGCCGCAATGGCCAGGGCCACCATCATCTCCAGCAGGGTAAAACCCCGCTGAGGGGCCAGGTGTAATCTAGGGCTCCGCATTGAAAATTCCTTCCAGACGGGCCAACACATTGTCCGGATCGGTCTGTGGCGATACCGCAATTTCAATCTGTCGAAACGCGGCCATCTCGCCGTAGTCGCCCACCTCCAGAGCCTCATTGCTCAGTTCCCAGCGCCACTCCCGGCCCGCCAGGGTCACCTCTCCCTGGTCCTGATCCGGCAGAGTGAAATCATCCAGCTGGCTACTCTGCAGGTGAAGCCGGGTCATCTCGTTTTCGGCCACCCAGAACGCCAGGGTTTTATTGCGGATCGCCGCGGTGCCATCCAGTTGGGACATCACCAGCATCAGGAAGGCCGGTAACGCCACCGCAACCACCACCAGGGCCACCATCACTTCAATGAGGGTGAAGCCCCGCGTCCGCTTGGCACTACCCGACGACAGACGCATCACTGTTGCTCCCACTCGCGCGCTTCTTCCCGATTCAGCCAGGTCAGATCCCCCATCATCGACACTTCCACCCGCTGGGTTTCGCTGTCGTCGAACTGTGCCGGCATGATCGCCATTTCGTAGGGGGTGGCCTCACCGCTCGGGTAGAACACCAACACCGGCCGCTGCGGATCCTGGCGGGGATCGTACTGCCACTGCTCACCTTCCGAGCGGACCTCCAGTTGGAAGTCCTCGGGCAGACAGTCACCCCGGAGATTTTCGCTCACCGGGCTCCAGGCCTGATCCCGAAATCGCTGCCAGTGATAGCACCAGCGCTGGCGAGTGCTGCCCTCGCTGGTCCTCGGCTCCCAGAACAGGCCGATGATTTCCTGGTTGAGCACGGTCTGCTCGGAAACGAAACGTGCCTCCAACATAAACTGCTCGGTCGTTTCTTCGGCCCGCGAGGCGCTGTCATCACCCCCGATAGAGAGTGATGCCATGGCCACGGCGATGCCAATAATCATCACCACCACCATGATTTCCACCAGCGTAAAACCCCGCTGGTGGTTCATCGGACAAGGGCGATTCATCAATCGTTCTGGACGCTCTCGTCCCAGACGCTGATATCCGCATTCTGATCCTGGCCGCCGCTGACGCCGTCGGCGCCCAGAGTGTAAATATCGTACTCACGGGTTTCGCCCGGGCTCAGATATTGATAGGGCGAACCCCAGGGATCCTGCGGCAACTCATCCAGGTAACCGCCCTGTTTCCAGTTGCGCGGCTCGGGGGCCATGGTCGGGCGCTGCACCAGGGCTTCGAGCCCCTGCTCGGTGCTGGGGTAGACATAGTTATCGATGCGATACAGTTTCAGCGCGGTCTGAATCGCCTTGAAATCGGCCTGCACTTTCTGCAGACGCGCTTCGTCGGCACGGTTCAGTACCGCCGGCGCGACGATGCTGGCCAGCAGCCCGATGATGATGACCACCACCATGATTTCAATCAGGCTGAAGCCGCTCTGACGGCCAAGGCCTTTAAGGTTCCGGTTCATAGGTGTGACTCCCACTGTGTTATTGAAGGTCTCAGATCAGATGAGACTGTTCATTTCAAAAATTGGCTGCAGAATGGCCATCACGATCAGGCAGACGGCGCCGCCCATAAACACCACCGTCGCCGGCTCGAGCAGCCCCATGGCCACCCCGAGCATCATCTCCAGCTCGCGCTCCTGATCCTGAGCGGCGTTCTCGAGCTGCTCGGGCAGGGTGCCGTTGGCTTCACCGCTGGCCACCAGTTGCACCAGCAGCGGCGGAAAGAACCCGGCGTTTTCCATCGCCCGGTGCAGACTGGTCCCTTCCTGAACATCTTCGGCGACCGCTTCACAGGCTTCCTGCATGATCTTGTTGGTCATCACCTGCCCGGCAATCCGCAGCGCCTGCAACAGCGGTACGCCGCTGGAGGATAACAGGGCCAGGGTCGCCGCAAAGCGGGCCGAGTTGATCTGCCGGATCAGGTTGCCCATGACCGGCAGTTTCAATTTGATTTCATGCCAACGCCGCAGCCGCGCCTCGTTGCGAAGCAGGCGCCGGAACCCGACCACCAGTCCGATCAACGCCAACAGGGTGTAGTGCCCATAGTTGAGGATGAAATCGCTGCTGGCAATCAGAAACTGGGTCAATGCCGGCAGTTCCCGTTCCCCCTGCTGGAACACGCTGACCAGCTTGGGCACCACAAACGCCATCAGGGCCACAATGACCGTAATACTGATAAACAGCAGCACCAGCGGATAGATCATGGCCATTTTCAGCCGCTGCTGAATCTGCTGGTTGCTCTGGGTGTATTCCGCCAGTCGCTCCAGCACCGGTGCCAGATAACCGGAGCTCTCCCCGGCTTTGACCAGAGCGCAGTACATGGTATCGAAGGCGCCGGGCACTTCCGCCAAGGCCTTGGCCAGACTGAACCCTTCAAGCACCTTAGTGCGCACCTGGAGGATGATCTGTTTGTTATTCGGTTTCTGCTGTTGCTTGGCGGTGGCCTGCAAGGCTTCGTCCAGGGGCAGCCCGGACTTCACCAGCGACGCCAGTTGCCGGGTGATCAGGCTCAGATCCCGGGCGTTCATCTTGCTGCGCCAGCGCTGGCGGAGCCCCGCCAGGCCCGGCTCGCCTTTGGTGGCCCGGCGCCCACCGGTGACGCTACTGACGTCCAGGGGCTTGAGTCGCTTGGCGCGCAACTGACTGCGCACCTGGCGCTCGGAGTCTCCCTCGAGAATGCCTTTGACCGTTTTACCGGCCTCATTCAATGCTTGATAACTGTAGGCACCCATGGCGTATCGTCTCGCGGTTACGTCGGCTAGCTGGCGGTGGTGACCCGGAGCACTTCCTCCAGGCTGGTCACCCCGTCGAGCACGCACTGGCGACCATCATCACTGATGGACGGACTGTTCTTGCGCGCCTCGGCAATCAGTTCGTGTTCACCGGCCTGTTCGTGGATCAGGTGACGCATCCGCTCATTGATTTCAATCAGCTCGTAGATCCCTTTACGACCCCGATAACCCATGTTGTTGCACTGCTTGCAGCCCACCGGTTTGTAGATGGTGGCTCCCTCAGGCAGATTCATCAGTTCCCGCTCCGCCTGATCGGCCTGATGGGGCTCCCGGCAGGCCTGACACAGTTTGCGCACCAGGCGCTGGGCCATGACCACTTCGAGACTGGAGGCCAGCAGGAAGGGTTCAACCCCCATGTCTTTCAGGCGCATCACCGCACCGATGGCGGTGTTGGTGTGCAGGGTGGAGAGCACCAGGTGACCGGTCAGACTGGCCTGAATGGCAATTTCGGCGGTCTCACCGTCGCGGATCTCACCCACCATGACCACGTCCGGGTCCTGACGCAGAATCGCGCGCAGCCCGCGGGCGAAGGTCATGTCGACCTTGGAGTTGACCTGGGTCTGGCCGATGCCCGGCAAGAGGTATTCCACCGGGTCCTCAATGGTCAGGATATTGCGGCTGCGGGTATTGATGTGGCTCAGGCCCGCGTACAGGGTGGTGGTTTTACCCGAACCGGTCGGACCGGTCACCAGAATGATGCCGTGGGGCTTGAGCAGGGCTTTGGCCAGCCGGTCGCGCACAAAGGGCGGCATGGCCAGCTGGTCCAGGGTCAGTTGCCCGGCCGCCTGGTCGAGCAGGCGCAATACAATCCGTTCACCGTGGGCCGAGGGGATCGTGGACACCCGGATGTCTACGGCGTGGCCCGCCAGGCGCACGGTAATCCGGCCATCCTGGGGCAGGCGCTTCTCGGCGATATCCAGGCGCGCCATAACCTTCAGGCGCGATACCAGCACCGGGGCGAGCTCGGCCTTGGGGGACAGGATTTCACTCAGTACCCCATCAATACGGAAACGCACCGACACCCGATCTTCAAACGGTTCCAGGTGAATATCCGAGGCGCCCTCGCGCACCGCCTGGGACAGGATGGCATTGATCAGGCGGATGATCGGGGCATCGTCATTGCCCGCCAGCAGGTCGGTTCGATCGGCCAGGTCCTCGGCCATGGACGACAGGTCGTACTCGGCCCCCAGATCCTCGGCCGCCTGTTGCGCGGCGCCATCGCCACTTTGGTAGACCTGGGTCAGGCGCCGCTGAAAATCTTCGGTGGGAATTTCTTTCAGGCGAAATTTGGTTCCAAGGTATCGTTGCAGTTCGAGCAATACATTGAGATTGAGCCCGGGACGATAGAGCAGGGTGGCTTCGGTTTCTTCCTCGTCCAGCATCACCCCATGAGTGGAGGCAAAGGAAAAGGGCAGACGCGCGTGGGCCGCGTCCTCACCGGCGCTGGCGGCCTGAACCTCCTCTTCCTCCGGCAGCTGCGGTGAAGCGTTGTTCTCTTCAAACTCGTCCAGCATCGACTCTACCGCCACAGGTTACTCCTCTTCCGCCTCGTCGGCCTGATCGTCCTCGCGCTCCTCGCTCATCATGCGAATGCGTTCGGCATCGTCGACCTTTTCTTGCCATTCGGGCAGCATCGGAATGTCGTCAGTGCTGAACAGCATGCCACCTGCGCGGCGACGGTTTTCCTGCTGTTCCCGCAGCGCCTTGTACTTCTCCGCGGTGGCGCCTTTAAGCAGCTGGTCATCCTCGATCACCGTAGCGCGAATGAACACCAGCAGATTGGTTTTCGACAGGGAGTCCACCTGATTGCGGAACAGGCGGCCCATGATCGGTACATCGCCCAGGAACGGCACTTTCTGCACCGAGGTCTGAATTTCTTCTTCGATCAAACCACCGAGAACCACGGTTTCACCGTTCGCCGCCAACACCTGGGTTTCCAGTTTGCGCTGGTTGGTGATCGGACCGTCGGAGTTGTTCAGGTTGGACAGGCTGGACACCTCCTGGGAAATATCCAGCACCACACTGTCGCCCGCGTTCACATGAGGAGTCACTTCCAAGAGAATACCCACGTCGCGCCGCTCAATGGTCCGGAAGGGGTTGCCCGGGTTGCTGTTACCGCCGGTGGAGGCGTAGGAGCCGGTGGCGAAGGGCACGTTCTGGCCCACGGAAATCGACGCTGTGTGATTATCGGTGGTCAGCAGGTTGGGCGTCGAGAGAATATTGGTAGAGCTGTTTTCCTGCAGCATATTGAGAATGCCCAGAAAATCGGTGCGCTCGCCAAGTCGACCTATGCCGAATATCTGTCCCTGAGTCTGGGACAGTGTCCCCGCCAGACTGACCAGTCCGTTGTCGTTATCATCATTATTGTCCAGTGCACCAACACCAATAGCGCCAAGCTGACCGCTACCAGTGGTGGAGCTGCCGAAGCCGCGCTTGTCGTCGCGGTACATCCACTGAATGCCCAACTCCCGACCATCAGTGTCTTCCACTTCCACGATGATTGCTTCGACCAGCACCTGGGCGCGACGAATATCGAGGCTGTCGATCACCGCCAGCAGTGACTCCATGGTATCGCTGTTGGCGGTGATCAGCAGGGAGTTGGTGTCTTCATCGGCCTGGACATTGGTCTCCTGACGACGGGCATTGTTGTTGCCGCCCTCTTCCGAACGGGCGATGTTCTGCATCACGCCGTTGAGCACTTGCGCCACATTTTCCGCTTTCGCGTACTTGAGATAGACCACCCGAACATTACTGTCTTTGGTGCGCGGCCGGTCCAGACGCTCAACCAGTTGGCGAATGCGTTCGCGCTGGAGATCATCGCCGTGCACCAGCACCGCGTTGATCCGGTTGTCCGGCACCACGGTGAGTTCGGATTGACCGCCGTCTCCGGCGCCGGGCTTTTCAATCTGGGTCACGGCGCGGGCCACGTCTTCGGCCAGCGCAAACTCCAGCTCGATCAGCTCGGTTTCCACCACAGAGGACTGATCAATCTGGGAAATGATTTCTTTCAACCGAAGGATATTGGAGCGGGTGTCGGTGACGATGATGGCATTGCTGGGATCGTAGGCGGACAGGTGGCCGTGTTGGGGAACCAGCGGACGAAGGGTAGGCAGTACCTTGGAGGCACTGATATTTTCCAGCTTCAACACCTGGGTCACGTAGGTGTCATCCCCGAGCGGGTTGGAGCCCAGGTCCGTGGGGACCGGCAACGACCGGGCGTCCCGGTTGGGAACGATACGCACCACATTGCCATTCTCAACAGCGGTGAACCCCTGCACATCCATCATGGACAGGAACAGCTCGTACAGCTCTTCTTTATTGACCGCGTCCTGGGACATGACCCGCACCTGGCCCCGCACTTTGGGGTCCACCAGGATGGTCTTGCCGGTGGCATCCGCAACGAACTTGATCACTTCCTGGATGTCGGTGTCCTTGAAGTTCACCGTCCAGGTCTGCTGCGCCCAGGCATTGAGGCTGACGCAGAACAGAGCCGCTGCTAGAGTTCCTGCCAGACGTTGCACACACACTTTCACTGGTCTTCCTCGCTGTTATTCGAGCTCGATGTCGATTGAGACTTCCTGGCCATCCCGGTCAATCAGAAGGCTGGCGGAACGGGCATCACCCATTTCGCGATAAATTTCCATGACGCGCTGCGGGCTGGTGAGTTCAACCCCATTGACCGCCTTGACCACGTCGTCGGCCTGCAGGCCAAGTGAATCAAACAGTTGCCGATCCCGACCGGGGCGGATCTTGTACCCGACGATCTGACCGTTCTCCCGGTGAATACTCATGGACACCACATCGGACAATGACTGGCTGCCCACCCGTGCGGCAACCTCATCGGCGGCGTCTTCAAGCTCCTCCTGCGGCGCTTCCCCGGTGTTACCGGGCGTCTCCGCCGGGGTATCGTAGACCGGCTCTTCGTCGCCCTCCCAGCTGCGCCCCGGGGTATCGGGCACTGGTTGGCTGGCAGCGAGGCTGCTGCTCCAGTCGTCGTCGGTATAGAGCCACAGAGATTCGTAGCGCCCGGCGTTGTTCAGGATGACCCGCAGGGGCAGTACCTTTTCCAGGGTCACGCTGCCTCGCACCGGCAACTCGTCACCGGGCGCATATATCGCCTGGTCTTTGCCATCGGCAATGATCGCACGGGCAGCGGTCTCGTCATTACTGCCCATCACGCCCCGCAGTACCAGCTTAAGGTCGGTATCTACCGCCTGATCCTCAATACTGGGGCCGCTCGCGGGACCCGCGGCTTCCCCGTCCAACGCACCGGGCTCCTCGTCGGCCGAGGCCTCTCCAAAGATATTGAGTGACGCCAGCGCCGCGATATCCACGGCTCTGGCCGAGCCGCCACTGCGCTCGGAGGTCACCGCATTCGGCGCCACTTGCGCTTTGGGAATCTCCGGCGCCGGTATCAGTACCCACAGCAGTTGGGCCAGGGTGTAGCTGAGCCACAGGACAATGAGAAATTTGGCACCAAAACGCCAGACACCGGACGGCACCCGAGCCAGCCATACGCCACCCTGACGCAGCCACTCGGCCAGTCGTTCACTGCGCCAGTCGGTCCCTGCGGATGCCGACGGATTGTGTTTCCTTTCTGTGTTCGACAATTGACTACTCCACGCACGCTCGAACGCGCTACCACTGGCGATCTGCCTGCGCCACGATGGTTTTATTCTTATCCGGCCACGACCACGGATTGTACCCCAGATCAGTCAGGCCAGGAAAAAGACGCCAAAGCGCAAGAGGCCTTGTAACCGATGGTTATGACACTATTATGCCAAGGTAAATTCCGCTCGCGGAAAAAACGCTCGGCGAGCATACCGTCTCTGCCCCGGAATTGAAACCGAAACCCCTCCGGAATCGCGACCAGGGTCACGTTTGGCGGGGTCTGCCGGCCATTCCCGGGCCGCTACTCAGAGGCCGGGGCCCGGTACAACAAATCCCACACACCGTGCCCCAGACGGGCACCGCGCTGTTCAAATTTGGTGATGGGGCGGTAGTCGGGACGCTCCGCGTATTGCCCCGGTGCCACCGCATTGGTGAACCCCGGAGCCGCCTCCATCACCGCCTGCATATGCTCGGCGTAATTCTGCCAGTCCGTCGCCAGATGAAAAATACCGCCGGGCTTGAGCTTGGTGCGCACCTTTTCGACAAAAGCCGGCTGTACGATACGCCGTTTATGGTGTTTCTTTTTGTGCCAAGGATCGGGGAAATACAGTTGAAAGCGATCGATGCCGCCCTCCGGGATGCAGTCATCCAGCACATCAATGGCGTCCGCCATATACACCCGGAGGTTATCCAGCCCGGCATCGGCGGCGCCTTTGATGAGTCGCCCCACGCCGGGCGGATGCACCTCGATGCCGATAAAGTCTTTGTCCGGTTCCTGCTGTGCCATGGCCAGCAGGGAATCTCCCATCCCAAAACCGATTTCCAGCACCCGAGGGGCCACGCGGCCAAAAGTGGCCTCCAGATCCAATCGTCCATCGTGAAGGCTCAGCCCGTAACGGGGCCAGCAATCGTCAAAGGCCGCCCGCTGCCCCTCGGTAATCCGCCCGGCCCGAATCACGTAGCTTCGAATGGCCTTGGGTTTGTACTCCGGGCGAATCATCAGCCGGCTGTCATCTTGTTCAGTCATGAATTCCACTATCGTCGAATGAGTTGAGGCTTCCCAGGTCGCCTCAGGTTTTCAGGGCCCGAATGCCCACCGCCAGCAACAGGACCCAGCCCACCATGAAACACAGGCCACCCAGAGGTGTCACCGGCCCCAGCCAGCGCGGACCGCCCAGAGCCAACCCATAGAGGCTACCGGAGAACAGCAACACCCCGAGGACAAAGGTCCAACCGGCGGTCAGCAGGGAGAGCGTCGGGCCGAACCAGCGCAGCAGCGCAACCACCGCCAGCAGCGCCAGAGCGTGGTACATCTGATACTGAACCCCGGTCTCAAACGCCGACAGGGCGGACGCCGGTAGCCGGGCTTTCAGCCCGTGGGCGGCGAAGGCGCCGAGCATGACCGATAGCAGACCAAACAACGCGGCCAACACCAAAAACACAGCCGCCATAGCGCACCGCTCCCCATAAAAAGTTCAGTTACACAAAAAAGCCGCGCGAGGCGCGGCTTTTTCGAGGGCCATTGGTAGCGCTTGATCAGGCAGCCAGTATGGCAGTTTTCACCTTCTTCATGGCGTTCTTCTCCAACTGACGGATGCGCTCGGCGGATACGCCGTACTCATCGGCCAGCTCGTGCAGGGTGGCCTTGCTTTCGCTCAGCCAGCGCCGCTGCAGAATCGCCCGGCTTCGATCGTCCAGGGTTTCCAGCGCCTTTTCCAGGTTATTGACGCTGTTTTCCTCCCAGTTGGCGTCTTCCAACTGGGTGGCGGGATCGTACCGCTTGTCTTCGAGGTAGTGGACCGGGGCCACGTAATGGCTGTCATCATCGTCTTCTTCACCGGCATCGAAGGCCGCATCGTAAGAGGAAAGACGTCCTTCCATCTCACGCACGTGCTTGACATCAACGCCCAGATCCTCGGCCACCGCTTCGGCTTCATCGTTGTTCAGCCACGCCAGGCGCTTTTTGGCACCGCGCAGGTTGAAGAACAGCTTGCGCTGGGCCTTGGTGGTAGCCACTTTCACAATGCGCCAATTGCGCAGAATGAACTCGTGAATCTCCGCCTTGATCCAGTGCACCGCAAAGGACACCAGACGCACGCCCTTCTCCGGGTTGAACCGCTTGACCGCCTTCATCAAGCCAACGTTGCCCTCCTGGATCAGATCCCCCAGGGGCAGGCCGTAACCGTTGTAAGAACGAGCGATGTGTACCACAAAGCGCAGGTGCGACATCACCAAGTGACGCGCCGCCTCGAGGTTGCCGTTGTAATACAGGTCCTCCGCCAGCTTCTGCTCCTCTTCCGCGGCCAAAACCGGGAAGGCGCTGACAGCCTGAACGTAGGCATTTAAGTTTCCACCGGGAGACAGTACCCCGGCCGGCATCAGGCTAGTGCTCATTCACTTACCTCCTGAGAATTTTTGGACATTGAGTGTAGCACTGCAGGGTTAGACTGCCAAGCCCTGAAAAGTTCCCTTGCCTTAGCATAAAAACCTTATGAATCAGTGAGTTAAGTTAAAAATAGAGATTGGGGTGACGGTGGATGCGGGTTTTGCCGCTGCGCTCGGACCCTGCGGTTGACGGCGGATGCGCTTCGCTTATCCGCCCTACGGCCGAGCGCAGCGGTATAAATCCACGTAGGGCGGATAAGTGCGTAAGCACGCATCCGCCGCCACCACGCTATGACACTGAATACGTCAACGCGGCTCTATCTGGATCAAATGCCGCGCCACCGCCAACCAGGCCCCCACCAACCCGAGCAGGCCGGACAGCAGCACCAATTGCAGGCTCTGGGTCAGGTCCAGCCCCCGAAGGCGAAAGTCACTCTGATACAGATCCGCCAACCGGGCCACGGGCCCGGACAGCCACCACAGGCCCAACGCCAACAACCCCAGCGCCAGAACGCCGCCTCCAAGTCCGTACCAGAAGCCGGTGTAAAGAAAGGGGCGACGCACAAACGCATCGGTGCCGCCCACCAGCTTGACCACCAGAATCTCGTCCCGGCGGTTCTCGATGGCCAGGCGGATGGTATTGCCCACCGCCAGCAGCACCCCCAGGGCCAGCAGCGCCGCCAGCGCGAGCACCACCCGCTGGCCTAGCACCATCATTTCTTGCAGGCGCTTGACCCAGGCCATATCCAGGCGCGCTTCGGCCACGATGGCCTGCCCGGACAGGTGATCGCGCAGCTCGGTGAGCGCCTCGGGGTCATTGGTGGCCGGGCGCACCAGCAGCACATCCGGCAGCGGGTTTTCATCCAGCCCTTCCAGCACCCGGCCGAGGCCGGAGTAGGACTTGAACTCCTCCAGTGCCGCACTGGGCGGCACATGCTCCACCTGGTCCACTCGCGCATCCTCGTTCAGGGAGGTGCGCAGCGCTTCAATCGCCTCGGGACGGGAGTCGCGCACCAGAAACACCGACATCTGCCCGGAGTCCTGCCAGCTGTAGCCCAGATTCTGGACGTTGCTCAACACCAGGTACAGCGCGGCGGGCAGGGCCACGGCGACGGCCACCACCAGCCACGTAAGAAGGCTCTGCAGGGGCGTGCGAAACAGCCGCTGCAGACTCTCCACTGCGGTGGTGCTGTGGTGGGCCTGCCAGGAATCCAGTCGGTCGGTCAGGCGGGTACGACTCTGGCTCGCGCCCTGGCTGCGAGGCTTCGCCGCCGGAGCGGCGGTTTTACGGGCGGTGGGTCGACGGGGGCTCACGGCAGGACTCCATCGTGAGCCACCTGACCGCCGGAGAGGCCGAGCACCCGCTTGTTCATACGCTTGAGCAGGGCCAGGTCGTGGCTGGCGATCATCACCGTCACGCCCACTTCGTTGAACTGTTCGAACAGATTCATGATGTCGGCAGACAGTTCCGGGTCGAGGTTACCGGTCGGCTCATCCGCCAGTAGCAGCGGCGGTTTGTTGACCACGGCCCGGGCAATACCCACCCGCTGCTGTTCACCGCCGGAGAGCATGATCGGATTGTGCCGCTCTTTACTGAGCAGCCCCACCTTGTCCAGCGCCGCGCGCACCCGACGGCCCACTTCCGAGGCCTGATAGCCGGCAATCTGCAGGGGCAGGGCGACGTTATCGAACACCGTGCGGTCGAACAGCAACTGGTGGTTCTGAAAGACCACGCCCACCTTGCGGCGGAAGTAGGGAATATGTCGGCGGGACAGCCGGTTGAGGTTGCGATCGTCGATGAACACCTGCCCCTGGGTGGGCCGTTCCATCAGCATGATCAGCTTCATCAGGGTACTTTTACCCGCCCCGGAGTGACCGGTGAGAAACAGCATCTCCCCCCGGGCCACGTCGAAGCTGACCCGGGAAAGGGCATCCTGGCCGCTGCCGTAGCGTTTGCTGACGTTATCGAACCGAATCACGCGGACACTCTCCTCGGTCAGCCGCGCTGCTCGCCAAACAGGGCATTGACGAACGGCTCGGCGGCGAAGGGTTGCAGATCATCCACCCCCTCGCCGACGCCGATAAAGCGCACCGGCAAATTGAACTCCTTGCTGAGCGCGAAGATCACACCGCCCTTGGCGGTGCCATCAAGTTTGGTCAGCACCAGCCCGGTGACGCCGGCGGACTGAATGAATTCCCGCGCCTGACTGACCGCGTTCTGGCCGGTGCCTGCATCGAGCACCAGGAGCACTTCATGGGGGGCGGTCTCGTCAATTTTGGCCATGACCCGTTTGACCTTGGCCAGCTCGTCCATCAGGTGACTTTTGTTGTGCAGTCGACCGGCGGTATCGGCAATCAGCACGTCGGTACCGCGGGCCTTGGCGGCCTGTAGCGCGTCGAACACCACCGAGGCGCTGTCCGCCCCGGTGTGCTGGGCGATCACCGGCACATTATTGCGTTCACCCCAGACCTGGAGCTGCTCGACGGCGGCCGCCCGGAAGGTATCCCCGGCGGCGAGCATGACTTTTTTGTCCTGGTTTTGCAGATGCTTGGCCAGCTTGCCGATGGTGGTGGTTTTACCCACGCCGTTCACACCCACTACCAGAATCACGTAAGGGGTTCTGGATGAGTCAATCACCAGGGGCGACTCCACCGGCGCCAGCAGTTCGGACAACTGCTCGCGCAGGGCCTTGAAGAGGGACTCGGGGTCATTCAACTGCTTGCGGGCGACCCGGTCGGTCAGGTTGTCGATGATGTCGGTGGTGGCCTCATAGCCCACATCCGCCACCAGCAATTGGGATTCGATTTCTTCCAGCAGCTCATCGTCGATGGTCTTGCTGCCCAGAATTAGATTCCCCAGCCCCTCGGAAAAGTGGCTGCTGGTGCGGCTCAGGCCGGCCTTGATACGGGCGAACAGGCCTTTTTTGGGCTTGGGGTCTTCCGGGGTGTCGCGGGCCGGGTCGGACGCAGCCTCTTGGGGCTCTGCCTCTCCAGACTCTGCGGGCTCTCTATACGCTGAGGGCTCCCCAGACGCTGAGGGCTCTTCAGGCGCTGAAGGCTCTCTATACGCTGAGGGCTCTACCGACTCAGGCGCCTCCGGTGACGATGCCTCGGATGAGGGTTTCTGGCCTTCGGACGCCTCGGGCGTAGGCTTCTTGCGTTTGAAAAACAACATAAGCGAACGGGTCTACCTTTAAGGAACGGGCGGAAAGGCGCTATCCTACCACTTCTACCCGGTTCAGAGAGAGGCCCCATTGACCCGCACCCGAAAAGCGCCCCAGCGAAGCGTGACCCAATCCGCAAAACCCACCCCGGGCAGCCAGCCCCTGCGCATTATTGGCGGTCAGTGGCGGGGCCGCAAACTCACCTTTCCGGCGGTGGACGGGCTGCGCCCGACCGGCGATCGGATTCGCGAAACGCTGTTCAACTGGCTGGCCCCCTTCCTGCCCGGCGCCCACTGTCTGGACCTGTTTGCCGGNTCCGGNGCCCTGGGGTTTGANGCCCTGTCCCGGGGCGCNGATGAAGCCCTGCTCCTGGAGCGNGANNCCANCGCCGCCGCTCAGTTGCGCGANAANCTCAANACGCTNAAAANTACCGCCGGCGAGGTGATTCAGNCCGACAGNCTCGAGTGGCTCACCACCGCGCCGGCCACNCCGTTTGATGTGGTCTTTGTCGACCCGCCGTTTCAACACNACCTCTGGCAGATCAGCATCGANCGCCTGNCCGAGGGCGGNTGGCTGACNCCGGATGCCGCGGTCTATATCGAGTCAGAACCGGACACCCCCATNGTCGTCCCNGANCACTGGCACCTGCANCGGGACAAAANCAGCGGNCAGGTGCGCTATCGNCTATATTTCGTAGACCGCTGACCGNCNNGCACCGGAAACTGGCGCCCCGGGGGCAAATTCATTACCATCACCGCCTTTGATGACCGCAACCAAGAGACTTCCCATGCGCACAGTGGTTTATCCCGGCACTTTCGACCCGATTACCAATGGCCATANCGACCTGGTGGANNGGGCCTGCCGACTGTTTGATCGGGTGATTATCGGTGTCGCGGAAAGTCCGCGTAAGCGCCCNCTNTTCAGNCTGAACGAGCGCGTCTCCCTGGCCCGGGACACCCTCAGCCACCTGAGCAACGTCGAGGTGTGCGGTTTNGATTCNCTNCTGGTGGACTTTGTCCANGANAAAAANGCCCAGGCCGTGCTGCGCGGTTTACGNGCGGTTTCCGATTTCGAATACGAATTCCAGCTGGCCAATATGAATCGCGCCCTGGAACCCAACATGGAAAGCCTGTTTCTGACGCCCGCCGAACACCTGTCTTTTATCTCNTCATCNATTGTNCGGGAGATCGCCAGCCTCAACGGCGACGTCAGCAAGTTTGTTCCCCACCAGGTTGAAACGGCNCTGGCCCANAAGTTCGGCCACAAACCCCACCACTGAGNATGATCCGCGACTCGCNNTTCGGTCGCCGCCNCTGGGTCATCGCCACGGCGGTGTTCTGCTGTTTTCTNTGGGGTAGCGCCTATCCCGCGATCAAAACCGGCTACCAGTTGATGGCCATGGCGGCCNCCGACACCGCCTCCCAGATGCTGTTTGCCGGCTACCGGTTTCTCGGCTCCGGCGTCATTCTGCTGGTATTGGCGGCCCTGATGGGCAANTCNCTGTGGCGNTTCTCCGCNCGCGANTGGGGNCANCTCGCNCTGCTAGGGCTGCTGCAGACCACGCTTCAGTATGTGTTNTTNTANATTGGCCTGGCNNACGCCACNGGCGTCAANGCGGCGNTCATGAANTCCACCGGCACCTTCTTTACGGTNCTGCTCGCGCATTTNATTTACCGCAACGACAANCTNAGNACCGGCCGNAGCCTCGGATGCCTGATCGGCTTTGCGGGGGTGGTNCTGATCAACCTGGGGCAGGGNCCNCTGGACTTTGATGTCACNCTGCTGGGNGAGGGTTTTATCGCCATCGCNGCCCTGGTGCTATCGATCTCGCTGATCTACGGCAAGCGCTTNTCCCAACACATCGACCCGATGGTCATGACCGCCCAACAGNTGACCATCGGCGGCGTGGTTCTGATTGGTATTGGGTTGAGCGGCGGNGGAGANATTCCCCGGCTTACTGCCACCAGCGGGGTGTTGTTTTTCTATCTGATGGCACTGTCCGCCGCGGCCTTTGCGCTGTGGAGCTTCCTGCTCAAGCACAACCCCGTGGGNCAGGTGATTCCCTTCCAGTTTCTGATTCCGATCTTCGGCGCGGGCCTCTCNGCGCTGTTTCTCGGGGAAACCATCCTGGCCTGGAAAAACCTGCTGGCNNTGNTNTTGGTNTGCGGGGGGATCTGGTTGGTGACGCGGCCCGCATCACCCGTGANCGTTCAGCGCTGACAGTCGGTGCAATACACCGTCGTCCGGTTNTTCATCCGGATTTCTTTCAGCGCCTTACCGCACTGCTTGCAGGGCTCGGTGCCTCGNCCATAAACCAGCAACTGCTGTTTGAAGTAGCCCGGCTGGCCATCGCCGCCAACGAAGTCCCTCAACGTAGTGCCACCTTGATCAATGGAGCGTTGCAGCACAAATCGAATTTGCGCAACCAACAGTTCGCTCTGCCGCTTGGTCAGCGTTGAGGCTTTCCGGATGGGCTTGATTCCCGCCATATACAGCGCCTCGTTGGCGTAGATGTTTCCCACCCCCACGACGGTTTTGCTGTCCATCAGAAACTGCTTGATGGGAACCCGGCGCTTGCGGCTGCGCTGGAATAAGTANTCAGGCGTAAAGTCCTCTCCCAGCGGTTCCGGCCCGAGGCTTGCCAGCAGGCTGTGCCCGTAGGGGTCCGATTCTACCCAGAGCAGACAACCAAACCGGCGCGGGTCACAGTAGCGCAGCACACGGTTGCCAAAGGCGATATCGAAGTGATCGTGAAAGCGCGGCGGCTCGTCAGGTTTTACGATGCGCAGACTGCCGGACATACCCAGGTGAATCAGTGCNGTGCCACTGTCGAACCCCAGCAGCAGGTATTTCCCCCGACGTCCGACCTCGCGCAGTCGCTTGCCCTGTATTGCCGCCGCGAGCGGTTCGGATACNGGCCAGCGCANCTTGGGNTGNCGGANNGCGACCTCGGTAACGNTTCGGCCTTCGATNTGGGGNGCGATGCCCCGGCGGGTGGTTTCGACTTCGGGTAGTTCGGGCATAGNNNNCTGGGNNNTGNNNNTTTGAGNNGAGCNTACTATAGCACGCTCNGNGGTNGNGTTNANCGNNGGNGGTTTTATGNNANGNCNTGCGNGNCCTGCGGTTGGGTNACGGCGGATGCGGCTNNGCCTTATCCGCCCTACGCGGCCCACGGGTGTGGGGCGCCGCATGGGCGCCTTACTCGGTGGGGGGCTGGCTGAAGATGCAGGTGAAGGTGCTGCCCACGCCCACTTCGCTGCTGATCTGCAGCTCGCCGTCGTGGCGCAGCAGGACGTGTTTGACGATGGCCAGGCCCAGGCCGGTGCCACCGGTGCCGCTGTTGCGGCTCTGTTCCACACGGTAAAAGCGCTGGGTNAGGTGCGGAATGTGTTTGCTATCGAAACCCGGGCCGTTGTCCTGCACGGAGAAAAAGATCTGCCGGTGCGCCTGCCACAAGCGCATGGCAATCTTGCCACCGGCCGGAGTGTATTTCACGGCATTGGTAACCAGGTTGGAGAAGGCACTGTGCAGTTCTTTTTCGTTGCCCATAAGCTGCAAGTCGGGCGACTCGCATTTCAGTGAAATTTCATGCCCCCGTTCGCCACTGAGAGCCGTGGCCTCGGAGCGAATCGCTTGCAGTAACGGTTCCAACTTCACCGGCTTGTGGTTGTAACCCGACTCCGTGGTTTCGAGTTTGGACAAGGTAATCAAGTCGTTGATCAACAGCGACATGCGCTTTGATTGCTGCTGCATCTGATCCAGCGCCCGCCGCCATGGCGGCGTCAGATCGGTACCGCTGTCCGACAGGGTTTCCAGGTAGCCACTGATGACGGTCAGCGGGGTGCGCAGCTCGTGGCTGACGTTGGCCACAAAGTCCTGACGCATCTGTTCCAGCTTATGCAGTTGAGTCACATCACGCACCACGATCAGTCGTTCGTTGCGGCCAAAGCGGGTGATCTGAAACTGCAGACGNTTGGAGGTGAAACGTGGCGAGGGAATTTCCAGCGGCTCGCTGTAGNTGCCCTCTTCGAAGTAATTCACAAACTTGGGGTGGCGAATGAAGTTGATGACCGATTTGCCCTGNTCACTGCTGTGAAANCCGAGCANCCNTTGNGCNGAGGGNTTCCACCANTCCAGACAGCCGCGCCAGTCGAGCACAATCACGCCATCGCGCAGCGCCGCGCTGGTTTCCTGAACACGGTTGATGACCGCCTGCAGGCTGTTTTTCTCCTGCACCTGACGGCGTTGCAGGTGATAGATATTGTCGAACAGGTCGCCCCANATACCGCTCGATTCCGGTGGCGGCTCGTCATTGTTACGCAGCANCCATTTATTCAANCGGCGGATCTGCCACACCATCCAGGAGACGTACAGNAGACTGCCCGCCAGTAGNGCCCACACCACATGNTCGAACCAGAAGCCGACCAGGGCGCACAGGNAAAGGATTATCAGCAGGCGCCGAACTTCGACGCTGTAACCACGCAGCAAAATAACCGGCCTCTTCAGGGAGCCAATGCACAGGCCCCGCGATTCAACGGATGTTCAGGGATCAACCTGCCTGGGTCGAAAACCGGTAGCCGGTGCCGCGTACGGTCTGCACCAGATTCTCGTGGTCGTCTATGGCCAGAGCCTTGCGCAGGCGCCGGATGTGGACATCCACCGTGCGCTCCTCGACATAGACATTGCCACCCCAGACATGATCGAGCAACTGGCTGCGAGTATAAGCTCTTTCCTGGTGCGTCAGGAAGAACTCCAGCAACCGATACTCGGTCGGGCCAATATCCACCGGCCGGTTGTTGATGGTGACCCGGTGGCTGGCGGGGTCTAGGCACAGGCCCTGAACCCGGATGGGATTGCCGTTGACCTGAGGGTCGGCCCGGCGCAATACCGCTTTGAGGCGCGCCACCAACTCCCGGGGAGAGAAGGGCTTGGTGATGTAGTCGTCGGCACCGACCTCCAGCCCCTGGATCTTGTTATCTTCCTCACCCTTGGCGGTGAGCATGATGATCGGAACTTCCGCGGTCACTTCCTCACGCTTGAGCCGGCGGGCCAGCTCAACGCCACTGGTGCCGGGCATCATCCAGTCCAGCAGCACCAGGTCGGGCCGCTCGTCGACGATCAGCTCCAGCGCCTCCTGGGCATTGCTGGCTTCAAGACACTCGTAATCCGCCATCTCCAGGGCCACCCGGAGCATGTCGCGAATTGCGGCTTCGTCGTCAACTATGAGAATCCTGCGCCCTGCCATAATACCTGCCTGTCATCAGTGAACGATCGGGACGGCGGCATAACGCCGGCGCCCCGAGGTTGGAAATCAACCTTCGCGCCAGCGTATTTAATAAACTCAGTGTTACACAATTATGACAAAGCGGAAATGAATAAGGTTATTGTGACACCATGAAGTCAATCACGATGCCCGCAAAAATGACAAAGCCCACCCAATTGTTGTTCAGAAAGGCTCGAAAACAGGGGTCCCGTTCCCGAAAGCGGATCAGGTACTGATGGTAGCCAAAGAGCCCGGCCGCCGCGACCAGCCCCAGATAATAGGGAACACCCAGCTCAAAGCGCCCGCCCACCATCACCAGCGCGTACAGGGTCAGCCCCTGCAGCACCGCCACCATGGCCCGGTCCAGATCGCCAAACAGGACCGCCGTGGACTTTATGCCCACCTTGAGGTCATCGTCCCGATCCACCATGGCATAGAGGGTGTCATACACCACCGTCCAGAGCAGCACGGCGGTGTACAGCAGCCAGACATCCGTGCCCAGACTGCCGCGCTGGGCGGCAAACGCCATCGGAATCGCCCAGGCAAACGCGGCCCCGAGCACCACCTGGGGCAAGTGGGTGTAGCGCTTCATGAAGGGGTAGCAAAAGGCCAGGGCGACCCCGCCCAGGGAGAGCTTCACGGTGAACGCGTCGGTGAACAGCACCAGGACAAAGGCCAGCAGACAGAGCCCCACAAACAGACTGAGCGCTTCCCGCTCCGAGACTTCGCCAGTGGCCATAGGGCGGGCTTTGGTCCGTTTGACATGGCCATCGAAATGCCGATCGGCATAATCGTTGATCACGCAACCAGCCGAGCGCATGACAAACACCCCCAGCACAAAGATGACCAGCAGATCCCAGTCCGGCAGGCCGCCGGCCGCCAGCCAGAGCGCCCAGAGGGTAGGCCAGAGCAACAGAAAACTGCCGATGGGACGGTTCAACCGGGTCAGGCGCAGATAGGCGGACAGCCTCCCGCGCCAATCGATTCGGGACGAACTCGAGCCACCACGACGGCGGGGGCTTTGAGCTGACGGTCGTTTCATAGACTTACACGCTCCAAAAAGGCGGGCAAAAACACTTCACTGACCAGCAGCGGGCGCCCCTCCAGGCGAAAGACGGACCGCCTTCCCCATAGGGTCTCACCCCGCTGCAATGACGGCGGCACATAGCGCTGGCCGGGCTTCAACCGGCTGATTTCCATCGGCTCGCGCTCCAGGTCGGGCTGGCGAAACAGAAAGCCCCCCAGGGGCCGAGTGTTCAAATGACGCAACTGGCGCAACCGCCCCTTGAGGCTGCTCAGGGGCAGGAGGCTGCGGGCAAATACCCAGGGTTCGCCCTTGCCCATCAGGATCACTTCCCGCACCAACACCCAGCGGCCGGGGCCAACCCCCAGACAGCGGCGCTCGGATACATCCGGCCGGGCCAACCCCTGACGCAACACGCGGACCCGGAACTCCCCCTGACTGAACGCCATCAGCTTGGCCGTCAGAGAGCCCCGATCCAACAGCCAGGGCCTGAGGGCCACCGGCCAGCAGCCCTGTCGACCCTGGCGGGCCGGCTGCCAGCGCGGCGCCTGCAGGCCCGGCGCAAATCCTCCGGCCGCCGGGCGACTGGCCGGTAATACTGGAATGTCCTGTGTCAAAAATGCCTCCCACTGGCATGGCGTTCGCCGTAGCTGGCCGGCGCTGCATAAGCTCACATCGGCGGCTATTCTAACAGCTTCCCTCAGCCCTGCAGGCGGCGGGCGACTTTACCCGGCCGGCCGGGATTGCTTTAATGGCCGATTCTTTATACCGATAAGAGTCCGCTATGACCCTGACCAAACGCATTCTGCTCGCCATGATTCTCGGTGTCGGCACGGGGGTGCTGATTCACCTGATCGCACCCTCCGAGGATCATTTTCTGCGCGCCTGGCTGGCCCGGGGTCTGTTCGATGGCGTCGGCCAAGTGTTTATCGCCTCCCTGACCCTGTTGGTGGTTCCGCTGGTATTCGTCTCTCTGGTGTGCGGTAGCGCCGCGCTGGGAGGGCACAGCCGCATGGGAGCCCTAGCGATCAAGACCATTGGCCTCTACCTGGCCACCACGGCGGTGGCCATTACCCTCGCCCTGGGCATTGGGCAACTGGTGAAACCGGGGGAAGGCATTGACATGCCCGGTGAAGTCGAGGAGTTTGAAGTCGCCGACAAGCCGTCCCTGAAAGACACCCTGGTAGGCATCTTCCCCAGTAACCCGGTGGAGGCCATGGCCGAGGGCAACATGCTGCAGATCATCGTCTTTGCCCTGCTGCTCGGCATCGCCATCTCCCGCAGTGAGCACAAAGCCTCCCACTACATGCAGGAATTTTTCGGGCACCTGAACACGGTGGTCCTGAAGCTGGTGATGATTCTGATGCACCTGGCGCCCTACGGTGTCTTCTGTCTGCTCGCCAAACTGTTTGCCGATCTGGGCTGGAGCGCCATCGCCGACCTGGCCCTGTACTTTTTTACCCTGCTGTTTGTGNTGCTCNTNCAGNGGCTGGGGGTTTACAGCCTGTTGCTCAAACTGCTCACGGGGCTGAGTCCGGCGATTTTTCTGCGCAAGATGCGCTCGGTGATGGTGTTCGGTTTCAGTACNGCNTCCAGCAANGCGACCATACCCGTNACCCTGCGNACNGTGGAACAGGANCTNGGGGTGGACAACCGGGTGGCNTCNTTNTCNGTGCCGCTGGGNGCCACCATCAATATGGATGGCACCGCCATCATGCAGGGCGTNGCNACNGCNTTTATCGCCCAGGTGTACGGTATCGATATCGGCCTGATGGGTTANCTGATGGTGGTGCTGACCGCGACCCTGGCGTCGATCGGGACCGCCGGGGTGCCCGGCGTCGGGATGATCACCCTGGCGATGGTGTTGCAGCAGGCCGGCCTGCCGGTGGANGGCGTCGCGCTGATCATCGGGGTGGACCGGNTGCTGGATATGGTGCGTACCGCGGTCAATGTGACCGGTGATGCGATGGTGTCGACGGTGGTGGCNAACAGCGAAAAGCTGCTCGACCGGAAGCAGTTCGAGCNCCCGATCTCCAACGAGGACTGACGCTCACNACTCAATCAGGAGGCAAACCACGCCCGAACGGANTCGGGCANNGGNCGGGATTTNCCNTCGGCACCGACCCAGACCACCTTGGANTGGGCTTCNGCGCAGGGNTGTTCNAGGTTGTCGGTGGTATANAGCNNGTANNAGGCCACAAAACTGGAGCGNCCCGGCTCCGCCGCGTAGCAGTCGATACGGANGGTCGCCGGGTANACCACCGGNCGCAGNAAGGTACATCCNACGGTCACCACCACCGGGTAGCTNTCCGCCGCCAGCGTGATGCCAGCNCGGGACAACCATTGNAAACGNGCNTCTTCGCAATAGCGCAGATACANCGTGTTATTGACGTGCCCNAAGGCATCCATATCNCCCCANCGCAGNGGAATATCACAGGAAAANTTGGGTTNTTCGGGTAACTNGTCGGCTTTCATCCGGCGTNTCTCCGNCCCTGAATCACGCTTCAATGCGNGCCTTNAATGACACGCTGATTTCCCCCAGCTCACCGAACTGGACCCGCACCGGCTCNTCCATNGGCGCCTCGAGCACNCCGGCATAGGAGCCGGTAATGATGATNTCACCGGCTTTCATNCCNTGCCCTCGGCTGCGCAGGAANTCCACCAGCCAATACAGCGGCGCCCGAGGCNGGGTNTTGGGATGGCGCCCCTGGTGGTGCTCGGGNCCNGCGCTGCGGGTGTGCAGNGTNATGGGNAGCTCGCTCGCNTCCAGNGCCAACTCCGGGTCCACTTCCGGGCCGATGAACANNCCCTGATTCAGCAGGCCGTCAGCCANCATNTCGGGAAACGCCGCNTCGGCCGGATCNGCGTANCGGCTGTGAATCANNTCGAGNACCANGTGGGTGTGGGCAATGGCCTGATCCACTTCGCTATCGCTGTAGGGGTANTCTCTGGGCGGCAGGNCCCGACCCAGCACAAAAGCCAACTCCGGCTCAATCCGCGCAAANCCCTCCGGCGCCCANACNGAAACCGGGGNNCCCCGGTGAATGTCCTCNGCATGAATCGGTGCCACCACCAGGCGGCCNGGCGGTGGNTCNAGGCATTTCCAGCCACCGANCTNCGCCCCCAGATCCCGGGTGACCTCGGCCTGAATGGCNAGGGCAGACTCAAGATCCTCGGGGCGACANTCCTTGGGCAGGCGTTCCGCCTGAACNCCACTGCGACGTCGTTCTGCCAGAATACGGGCCGCCTTGGCGATCCCTGACGGGTNCAACATAGCGTCTTCTCTCGACTGAAGGAGCCACCTTGGTGGTTGGCCCCGCGCTAACGATGGTGGCGACGGCGGTTAGCGGGGGCTGAGCTGTAAAGCAATGTGGTCCAGATCGTCCAGGGNCTCCATCACGTTAGTGACGGTCGCCTGAGCCTTGTCCGGATCGAGGTGCAGATCGGCAAACACCGAGGCCGGGATTTCCAGCTTCGGCCCCAGACCCACGCCCTGCTGAAGCAATAACCGTTCGGCGACATAAATCAATTTGGCGTACTGGTGGTGCTCGCCCTGGTAGCGGGGATTGTTCTGGTGACGCAAGGCAACAACCACCTCGTCCGGCATGGACCAGAGCGACATCAGGGTGCTGGCGAGCTGCTCGCGAGTCACNCCCAACAGGTGTCGTTCGATCGGCTGGTGCGTACTGTGCGGATTGGCTTCGGTCATCCGGCAGTACTGACTGAAGTAGGGGGGAAACAGCTCTGCGAGAATCAGGAAGCCGAAGTTATGCAGCAGACCGGACAGGTAAGCCATGCCGAACGTGGGNCGCTGCTCTCGGGGAATCGCGGTCACCAACCCTTCAATGGTGGCCGCCATGTACACCGACTTTTGCCAGTAACCCAGATACCCCTCCGGGCCGTCTTTGGGCATGCTCAGGCTTCGTCCCAGGGCAAGNCCCAGNGCCAGGTTGAGCACCATATCAAAGCCCAGTACCCGGACGATGGCNTCGTGNATGGATTTGATTTTGCCGGGGGCGGAATAGTAGGGCGAAGCCGCCCAGCTCACCACCTGAGCGGCCAGNCTCGGGTCGGTTTCCACCACCTGGGCCAGGTCGCTGATGTCGGCGTTGGGNTCCACCCGCAGGTTGATGATCCGCTGCGCCGTTTCGGACANNGGCGGCANNTCCAGNGTTTCCTCCAGGCGCTGCCGNNTNCGNAGNTGCGTAAAGTTNCGCACCGCNCCGAGAATCTGTTCCTCATCCCGCTCCGCACTGATATCCACTTCCAGTGGGTCCAGAGGCGTGGCGATATCACAGATGATGGCGTCTTCNAGAACCTGCTGAAAATCATCCCGGTTGATGTGCAACAACTGGGNATCGTCNCCGGAGTCGAGCAGCAGNCTTTCCCGGCNNANCAACTGTTTGTCCACCANCGTTGGNAGACCGGCCAGNTTGGGCAGCGCGGGCACCGACTGCAGGCTGTAGGTATCACAGAACTGACGCACCGCANCCTGATTGGTCGCCCGAAGCTCCCGATCCATCTGCCGATTGACGGCGTTCAGATCGAGCAGCGTGTCGGCGGAAATCACTGCGAGGATGCGACCTTTTTCNTCTTCNAGAAGAACCGCTTTGGCGGCCCCGACATTGCGCAGATGCTGNTCGTGCCACAGCGGTTGATTGTTGGNATCCACCGGGGCGGTGGCCAGGTCATAGTGNATATTTTGGCTGTTCAGCAACGATTCNACGCTGGTGGGTAGCGGCACGTTTGACTCCTTTTTGTTCAACAGACGCCCGTTCTTGATCTGGCTTCGGCCAGTGTCGCCGAAANTTACGACTCCAATGTGACGTTCAGTGTGTAAGAAGCCGGGCGCTTGATCAAGCGTTTTATGCACAGGTTCTGTTTATTGAAGCCCGCCAGNCGCGGGCTGTATCTGTTNTTCAGTTTAGTCGATGTCCGCCGGACCGNTGTCGACTGGTGCACAGTTTGGCGTCTTATACCTGAAAATATCGTCGGTTATCCCCCANCCAACGTTCCATGATGGCATTGCACAGCGCCGGGTGCCGACCGAGCAGCTGTTGGGCNCCCGCCTGNACGCGGGGTAACAGATCGGCATCGCGCTGCAGATCCGCNATCCGGAACTGCATCTCCCCGGTCTGCCGGGTGCCCAGCACCTCACCGGGGCCGCGCAATTCCAGATCCCGCTCGGCAATCACAAAACCATCGCTGGAATCGCGCATCACCGCCAGNCGCTCCCGACTCTGGCGCGANAGCGGCGAGCCGTACAATAAAACGCAGTGACTGGCCTCGGAGCCNCGCCCCACCCGNCCGCGCAACTGNTGCAACTGNGCCAGGCCGAGTCGNTCGGGATTTTCGATGATCATCAAACTGGCGTTGGGCACATCCACNCCCACCTCGATCACCGTGGTGGCCACCAGCAGATCCAGCTCCGCCGCCTTGAACGCCGCCATCACCGCCTCTTTTTCCTTGGCCTTGAGCCGACCGTGCACCAGCCCTACCCGCAGGTGCGGCAGGGCAGCCGCCAGGTTCTCCGCNGTGGCNTCCGCCGCCTGGGCGGCCANNGTTTCGGATTCCTCAATCAGCGTACAGACCCAGTANGCCTGNCGGCCCTGCTCACAGGCACGGCTGACCCGCTCAATCACTTCCGGACGGCGTTGCTCGCTGATCACCACCGTGGTCACCGGCGTGCGGCCCGGGGGCAACTCATCAATCACCGAGGTATCCAGATCGGCNTAGGCNCTCATCGCCAGGGTCCGGGGGATGGGTGTGGCGGTCATGATCAANTGNTGGGGNCGCAGCCCGGTGCGACTGCCTTTCTGNCGCAACTCGAGGCGCTGGTGCACCCCGAAGCGATGCTGCTCGTCGATAATCACCAGCCCCAGATTGGCAAATTCGACCTCCTCCTGAAACAACGCATGGGTGCCCACCACAACCCTCGCCTCGCCGCTTGCCAGGCGGGCCAATTGCTCCCGGCGCCGGGCGGCGGTCAGCCGTCCGGTCAGCCAGCCCAGCTCAATCCCCAAAGGCTCAAGCCAGNCGCCAAAGTTGTTGCGGTGCTGCTCGGCCAGGATTTCCGTCGGCGCCATGATCGCCGCCTGATAGCCACTGGCCACGGCGGTCAGCGCCGCCAGAGCCGCCACCAGGGTTTTGCCCGAACCGACNTCCCCCTGAACCAGGCGCAACATGGGGATGGGTTTGACCAGATCTTCGGCAATCTCCCGGCTGACCCGCTGCTGCGCNCCCGTCAGNTGAAAGGGCAGCTGGCTGAGAAACTGTTTGTGCAGCGCCGGATCCGGGGCCAGCGAGGGCGCACCCTCCGCCTGGGTCTGCTGACGCAGTACCAACAGGCTCAGGTGATGNGCCAGNAGCTCTTCAAACGCCAGNCGCTGCTGNTAGGGATGGGTNCCGTCCATCAGCCGCGCCACATCCGCCNGCCGGGGCGGCGCGTGCAGGTAGCGCAGGGCATCNGCCANGGGNACNTGATCCANCTCNCGNCGNAGATCNTCNGGCAGNAGCTCGGTCAGCGGNTGTCGATCGAGAAAGGTCAGGGCCTGGCTGGCCAGAGCGCGGATGCGCTGCTGGGTGAGCCCCTCGGTGGCGGGATAAACCGGGGTCAGCCGGTCATCCAGGGCCACGGCCTCGGCGCCGTCGAGAAATTCATACTCCGGGTGATAGAACTCCAGACCCGAGGCGCCCCGACGGCTCTCGCCAAAACAGCGCAGACGGGTACCCGGAGTCAGGCGCTGCTTCTGGGCGCCGGAGAAGTGATAAAACCGCAGGGTGGTGGTGCCCGAGCCGTCCTGCAGTCGGCAGACCAGGCTGCGGCGGCGTCCGTAGACCACATCCACCGCCCGAATCTCACCCTCAATCACGGCATTGACGTTGGGCTGCAGGGCCCCGATGGGGGTCACCCGGGTGCGGTCCAGGTAGCGCAGCGGCAGATGAAACAGCAGATCCTGAAGGGTGTTGATCCCCAGCTTGCCGAGCTTTTCCGCCAACTTGCCACCGACGCCTTTCAGGGCGGTGACGGATACTTGATCCAGGTTGGCCGGGTCCTTGGTCACGCAGCGCTCCGGTTATTTGGCGTCGGCGAGCCGGCACATATTGATGGCTTTGCGCAGTGCCTCAATGGCCTTGTAGCGAGGGAAGCTGGCCCGCCAGGCCAAGGCCACGGTGCGACTCGGTGCCGGCTGGGTAAAGGGACGCGTCACCAACATGTTGTTGGAGTAGTTGGCCGTGACCGCCGCAGACATCGGCAGAATGGTGATCCCCAGCCCGGAGGCCACCATATGGCGCAGGGTTTCCAGAGAGCTGCCCTCGGCGGCGGTGCGGATGCGGCTGTGGGGGTCGTCCATGGACGACTGCAGGTTCGGGCAGGTGGCCAGCACCTGATCCCGGAAGCAGTGTCCCTCGCCGAGCAGGAGGACATTTTCGGCGTCCAGCTCGTCGGGGTGGATCGCCTCCTTTTCGGCCAGCGGATGATCGTGGGGCATCAACACGACAAAGGGCTCGTCGAACAGCGGCTGGGTCACCACGTCCGCCTCGGTAAAGGGCAGGGCCACAATGATCACGTCCAGCTCGCCTTTGCGCAATTTCTGGCGCAGCGTCGCGGTGTAACCCTCTTCCACGTACAGCGGCATTTTGCTGGCAATCTTCTGCAGTTCAGGGATAAAGTGCGGCAACAGGTAGGGACCGATGGTAAATATGGCCCCCACATGCAGGGGGCTGCTCAGTTGGTCCTTGCCGGCGTTGGCGATATCCTTGATGGCGGCGGTCTGCTCCAGCACCAGATTGGCCTGGGCGACGATCTTCTCCCCCAGAGGTGTGGCCTGGACCCGGGACTTGGACCGCTCGAACAGGGCAACCCCCAGTTCTTCCTCCAGTTTCTTGACCGCGATGCTGAGGGTCGGCTGACTGACAAAACAGCGCTCGGCCGCGCGACCGAAATGCTGTTCCTGAGCGAGGGTTACGATATAGCGCAGTTCTGTTAAGGTCATGCTGATCCCGTAGTAGCTCTGACGCCCGGCGGAACCGCCCGGCACTCCGATAATCTGACCACAAGTTTGCCCTGTTATGATCGAAGACGCAAAGGTAAATAGCCAGAAACTATTGATTGTCGGTTGCGGCGATCTGGGCCGTCGCCTGGCGGAGCGCATGGCGCCCCTGGGGTACCGGGTCACCGGTCTGCGCCGCCAGCCGCCCGCCGACACCGAGAGCCTCCATTACCGGGCGGTGGATACCGCCGATGCGGTCGCACTTGAGCAGGTTCTGGCCGAGGGCTTTGACGTGATTGTGGTGACCATGACCCCCTCGGAGCGCGGCGATGAAGGCTACCGCCGGGCCTATGTGCAAACCTGCGAGCATCTGATGGCCGGGCTGAACGCCACCGNAGCCGNGCCNCGNCTGATTCTGTATGTGTCCAGCACCGGTGTCTATGGCCAGAGCGACGGTGAGTGGGTGGATGANCANAGCCCAACCCAGCCAAGCCGCGCCAGCGGCGANCGTCTGCTGGANGCNGAACAGATNATTGCCCGGAGCGGTTTCGAGCACTGCNTTGTGCGCTTCAGCGGNATTTACGGCCCCGGCCGGGACCGCATGCAGACGCTGGTGCGCCAGGGCCGAGCCACCCTGAGCGGCCGCTACACCAACCGCATCCACGCCGATGATTGCGCCGGGGTGATGGCGCACCTGATTGAACGCCATCGCCAGGGACGCCCCATAGAATCACTGTATCTGGCGAGCGACGACGAGCCCGCCCCCATGGCGGAGGTGGTCAACTGGCTGGCCATGCAGATGAAAGTGGATCAGGCGCGCTTTGCTCCGGATGACGGCGGCCTCGGCAAGCGCTGCNACAATCGTNNGCTCAGAGCCAGCGGCTACGAATTNCGNTATCCAAGCTACCGCGAAGGATATGAGGCGTTGCTCAGGTAGGCCACTGGATTACAGGAAAAATAGCCCGGTTACCGTGCCATACATGANAAACGCCGCCAGGGGAATGTATCCGGCGAGCGTCGCNAGCTCCACTCCCTGTGGCAGCGCGGGTCGCCACAGNTTGATCAGCAGATANGCCGGNAAATAGTAGCGCGGGTCCACCATCGGGTGCGCCACCACGGCCAGAGGCGCAATGAGCAACAACCAGTAGCAGCGCCGATCCGGGTAGGGCATGACCGCCAGCGTCAGCGCCATCCAGGCCATGGGCACAAANAGCAGCCCACGCAGCCACAGATACTCCTCCAGCAGATGCAGCCAGCCNTTGTGCACAAAGAAGGTGTANTGNGTNCGGTTATAACCGTGNTCGTTCGNNTANAAGCTCATATAAANCGCGAACGCCNCCAGCAGCAGCCCCCATACCCAGGGGCGCCGCANCAGNCGGACAATGCGGGGCANCTGCTGAAGGCACAAGGGCAGAAACAGCANCCAGGCACAGAACAGAAAGCCATAGAGGTTNCTGAGGTTGAANCGCATCATNGGGTGGCTGCCNCTGTCCCCGATCGCCACNCCACCGTTGATCANCACAAAACCGATGAACGCNNCAAACAGCGCCAGAAAAACCGCCCCCCGCAGCANCGCATCCCGAAGCACGGCACGCCANGCAAAAGGNCGACTCAGCGTCAGGTGTTCCGTGGCCATATACAGGTAGGCNAGCCCCAGCCAGATGATGGCATCCTGNCGGATCAACACCGCCCCGAAACCAAACANGCCTGCCAGCCAGGGCCTGCGNTCAAGCACCGCCAGAAANCTGAGCGCAANAAGCAGCAGTGCCCACAGGTCGGTGTAGACCAGAAAGTAATAGGGAAATATNAGCGGTGCGAACAANAGTTGCGCGGTNCGGGCCGAGGCGGTGGCGGGCCGATAACGNCGCACCATGCGGTNAAACACCGGCAANAGNCACAGCGCCACCAGCAGNTTGACCAGGCGCAGCAGATAATCGTGGTAGTANCCGATCAGGTTCATCACCGAGGCGATGATCTGGTGATAGAAGGTGGGCGTGGTGATGGTGTCAAAGGGCTCGTTGCCCCCGACGTAGTAGTGCCAGATCTGATGCGCGTGGAAGCCCTCGTCCGAGGCCGGTCCACCCAGCACGCAGGAGGCCGCGTAGCCGAAGACCACGCCGGCCCAGACAACCAGCCAGAGCGCACCGCGGTTCGCCCCGGCGTCTGCCGTCACTGGGCGTGCTCCACAGCCTCCGGAGTGCCCTGGAGCACCTCGAGGAAGTCGGCGCCAAAGCGCTCCAGCTTGCTGTCCCCCACACCGCTGACATCGAGCAGCTCACCCGGGGTCTGGGGCCGTCGCTCCAACATATCCCGCAAGGTCACATCGTGAAAAATGACGTAGGGAGGCACCCCGTGCTCTTCCGCCAGCCGGCGCCGGCAGGCGCGCAACGCCTCCCACAAAGGACGATCCGCCTCGGTAATATCGGCATCGGGGCGACGGGCGGTGCGGGTGCTGGTGGGCTTGCGGGTACGGATATCCCGGCGCAGGTGCACCCGCTGCTCGCCGCGCAGAATCGGTCGGCAACTCTCGGTCAGTTGCAGCCCGCCAAAGCCTTCCGGGTCCACATCCAGATAACCGGCCGCGACCAGTTGGCGCAACACGGCCCGCCACTCATCGGCGCTCATATCCTGACCAATACCGTAGGTGGACAGCTTGTCATGCCCCTGAGNCAGCACTTTTTCGTTACTGCTGCCGCGCAACACATCGACAATATGGGTGGCGCCAAAACGCTGGCCGGTGCGGTACACGCAGGAGAGTGCCTTCTGCACCGCCTCGGTGGCATCCCAGGTCTGGGGCGGGGTCAGGCAGGTGTCGCAATTGCCGCAGGGCTCATCCAGCGTATCGCCAAAATAGCGCAGCAGAATCTGCCGTCGGCAACTGGTGACTTCACACAGGCCCAGCATGGCGCTCAGGCGCTGCTGCTCCTGGCGTTTGAACTGGTCATTGCCTTCGGACGCGCCCATCATCTGGCGCAGCTTCACCACATCCTCCAGCCCGTACAGCAGCAGCGCCGTGGCGGGCTGGCCATCGCGTCCGGCCCGGCCGGTTTCCTGATAGTAGGCTTCAATGCTTTTGGGCAGATCCAGATGGGCGACAAAGCGCACATCGGGTTTATCAATGCCCATGCCGAAGGCGATGGTGGCCACCATTATGATGCCGTCCTCGCGCAGGAATCGGCTCTGGTGGGTTTCCCGCAGGTTCCCCGGCAGGCCCGCGTGGTAAGGCAGGGCGTTAAACCCCTCTTTCTGCAACCACTCGGCGGTCTGCTCCACTTTTTTGCGGGACAGACAGTAGACGATGCCCGCCTGCTGGGGGTACTCGTCTTTGAGAAAACCCAGCAACTGGCGGCGCGGATTGTCTTTCTGCTGCACCCGATACTGAATATTGGGCCGGTCAAAGCCGACGATAAACTGCCGGGCCTCTTCGAGCTGCAGCCGCTCAATGATCTCTTCCCGGGTGCGCATATCCGCGGTGGCGGTCAGGGCGATACGCGGTACCTGGGGGAATTCGTTGTGCAGCAGATCCAGACGCAGGTAGTCGGCCCGGAAATCGTGCCCCCACTGGGCCACGCAGTGCGCCTCGTCAATCGCAAACAGGGCGATGTTGGCCTGGTGCAGNAGATCAAGGGTGCGCGGCTGGATGAGTCGTTCCGGGGCGATGTACAGCAGGTCCAGCTCACCATCGAGCAGGGCCCGCTCGGTGTCCACTACATCGGGCCAGGCGAGGGTGGAGTTCAGAAAACCGGCGCGCACGCCCAGCTCCCGCAGAGCGGTCACCTGGTCTTGCATCAGGGCGATCAGGGGGGAGATGACGATACCGGTGCCCGATCGGGCGAGAGCAGGAATCTGATAACAGAGGGATTTGCCGCCGCCGGTGGGCATGAGCACGAGGGCGTCCTGGCCTTCGATAACGGCGTTGACGATGCGTTCCTGCTGGCCGCGAAAGTCGTGATAGCCGAAGACGTGCTGAAGAATGTCCTGAGGGTTCTGCATGGCGGGCAGTATACTGGGCGCCCCCTTTAAATGGTAGGCCACCCGAGGAAGAACGCGTAGGTCGGATTAGCGATAGCGTAATCCGACGAATGGTTTTTGGACTTCGCTCCGAATGCTACGGGAGGGTATACCTGTCCAAGACACGGACTCAGCGCATCTCCACACAAAGCCTATCGGTTTGCATCACGTTCGGGCCAAGGAGGGGAAGCCCTTTCAAGACACGCCGTAAACCCGGTCCCCTTCGCGCTCCCGGCGCTTCGGGACACTTCCCACATCCATGTGGGGCGTCCACGGGGGCTCGACGCGCGGAGTCCCTCCGCTTACGGTCTTGAAAGGGCTTCCCCTCCTCGGCCCTAAATGCCTAATCTAACCCTATTTATGAACACCATAAGTGTCAAAACAAAAGGGGCTATTTCCCGAGACGTAAAGCCCGCTCCGCGGAGGGAGGGTATACCGTTTCGGGACCGTCACCCGCCTGGACGGCGGGTGTCGAGCCCCCATGGATGGGTTTACGGCGTGTCCCGGAACGGTATACCCTCCCGCAGCACTCTAGTCGAAGCACAATGCAACGACAGAGTCAGTCACACACGCTTCCATTTACCTCTGGCACTTGCGCGGAACCGCTGCCGCCCTTGCTCACCTGGAAGCCGAACTCCACGGACTGGCCCGGTTGCAGGGTGCCGTTCCAGCCCAGATCGGTGGCGGTATAAGGGTTGCTGCCAGAGACCTGTGCGTTCCAACTGTTGGTGACCGACGAGCCATCCGAATACTCCCAGTTCACCGACCAGCCATTGATCGCCTGGGCTCCCGTGTTGCTGATCAGAATAGCCGCAGTGTAGCCCGTGCTCCACTCATTGCTGATCTGATACTCACACTCGGCCAGGCCACCATTGTCGGAACTTGAACTCGAGCTGGACGACTCACTGCTCTCGGATTCGCTGCTGCTCTGACTGCTCTGCGAACTGGAGCTGGACGAGGAGCTGCTGTCGTCACCGACAATACCATAGGGGTCCGGCTGGGACTCGCAGGTGCTCGGCGCGATGCAGCTCTGGTTATCCTCCCAACCCCAACCGCTCTGGGTCTGTTCGCACAGCGGGTACAGCGTGCCGTACCAGTTGCACTGTTGCCCTGCGGGTTCGGAAGACGAGGAGCTGGACGACGAACTGCTGGAGCTGCTACTGGAACTAGACTCGCTGCTCGACGAACTGGAGGATGAACTGCTGGACGAGGAGCTCGAGGAAGAGCTGGATGAATTGCCCCCTTCGGCGTAGTCATCATGGAAGGCGAGCACCCAGGCCAGCGCACTGTTCCAATTGATGGTGATCTCGTTGGTGGACCAGGCCTCGATATCATCCAGGTAGCAGGTGGCCGGAGCCGATTCGCAGCCGCTCAGGGCATTGCGGGAAACGTCGTCCTCCAGGCCGTANTTCGGNCCGCCNGCCAATGCACCGGGCGGTAGCCACGGATAGCTGCCATCAAGNGCGCCGGCCCAGAACCGGTGGTGCGGTTCGGTCAACGCGTCTTCGCCGTGCCCGGAGACAAACGAGAACGACAGGGTATTGCGACCGAAGAGGTAATCAATCCCCGAACCCACACCGTGAGCATACTGATCGTCTCCGGTGAAGTCGTAGGCCANCCCCAACAGGAACAGCTTGTTGGCGATCACATTGTTCGACCCCCAATAGTATTCCTCATCAGTATTGGGCACCCGATAGCCGGTGTTGGCAATGGTGATCAGATGCGTGTCGGCCACCGACTGGATGTACTGTCGTGCATCGCTGCGCAGGCTGGCGGTGTGCTCGGNCGGCACCGTGGCAAGGGACATGACCCCNGGCAGTTCCGTATCGGGCCAACCCCAGTCGATACGCTCCAGTTCATAGTTCTGCAGCGTCGGCAGGTAACGGCTGTCACCCGTGGTGATGTAAAGCTCTGCGGCGGCCCAGTAGAACTCATCGGCGGGNTCGTCGTCGCCGTAGGCGCCGCCACCGTTGTCGTAACCGCTGGTGTAGACATCCCCCGGATTCGCCTCGGCGGCNTCCCAGGCGCGCTCGGCGGCGGTCAGGCAACGATCGGANAANTCNCTGTCGATGNCGGCCCANATACGGGCACATTGCGCCGCTGTTGCCGCCAGGTTCAGGGTGGCGGTCACACTCGGNGGTACCAGNGCCCGGGCACTGCTGTCTTCGTGCGGCGCCANNGGCAGACCGGTCCAACCAACNTCATGCATTTTGTGGTGCGCCATACCGGCTTTGGCTTCNCCCTGNGGNACCTGCATGGACAGCAGGAACTCCATTTGCCANCGCACNTCGTCGAGCAGATCGGGGNTNCCGTTACCGCTCTCGGGAATGTTCANCGTNCCGTCGGCAAAGCGATCCAGGTTGCCGCCCAGGTGCAGNGCGCGCTCATACATATTGAGCAGCTTCCAGGCNGAGATGCCGCCATTGACCACATACTTGCCGTGATCGCCNGCGTCATACCAGCCNTTGGTCACATCGAGGGAATAGTTACAGGTNCCNTCCCAACAGGGNACNTCGTANTCGCCCTGNTTGACGCCCTGNTTCAGATGGCCGGCCGGACGNGNCCAGCGGGCATCGCTCGCGTAGCTGGTGTTGCCACCGCCGGTGTACTGGGTTTCGATCTCGATGCCGCTGCGGTTGTGGTAAAANTATTTCAGCGAGTCNTATAANGGNCCGGTNAAGTTNTCGGCCNAAATGGANAACGGGTAGCTCTCATCNCCGTCGATCATCAGCACATAGCCGTCNCCTTCCACCGTGACATCGGAAAAGCCCAGNTGGTGTACGTGATCACCGGACGCCGGNTCCTGGCCGACCGGCACGGTTGTGCCNTCGGCGACCAATGAGCCNTTCTGATACAGACNCCAGGCTTTGCCTACCGTGCTGTCNCTGACATAGGTNGCNACTTTNTCGCCGTTGGGCAGATANCCCACCTGNTTNACCCGGGGGTTACCGACNTCNGCGAATGCCTGNGAAGCCGTTGCCANNANTACCGCNCTGGCNAGGGTGTTACGAGCCACGGTNAACCGTGACGATTGCCGATTTGAAGCNGTTACCTTCATGNTTATTATCTCCGATTATTGTTGGCGGTTCAGTTCCATTGCAGTAACGACTCGGGGGCGACGCGCTGATGCAACTCACGCACCTCCNTGCCCTCGAGNTCCATCGTGCGCACAGACAAANTNCGCGCATCGAGTGTNTCGGCGNATAANAANCCGATGNGNCGCNCGTCCGGGGAAAACACCGGCGCCCCATGTCGGCCTTCGCCCTGAGTGAGCTGACGGGCATTGCCCNACCGGTCNCTGAGAAAAATCTGCATNCTGCCTTCGTANACCTGTTCGCGNTGCGNCTCGTCGTAATGGAAATCAAAATCCACCAGNGCNGCATAGAGCAGNNCATCNCCGTCCGCCGACCATTGCACNGGGTTCTGTACNTGNTGCTCCGGNTTNGATANACGCCGNCNNTNCCCNNTNNNCAGGTCATNCANNTATAACCGGCGGGCNCGATCCGGGCTNTTGACGATGTAGGCCACNGCNGAGCCNTCNGGGGACCANCTNACNCCGGTAATGACAGNGCCNNNCTNTTCNGGCTGCAGANTCNGNAAGCTCNGGNTCNNNNTCCCCCGGGGCCGCGACNAACTNCAGGCGCGATCGACCGGGATCAAACACCACCACCGCAAGAGCACGTCCNTCGGGAGCCCAGGCGTAGTCGAGAATGTCCCGGGCCTGAGTNACCGGAGTCGCGCCGCGCGCATTGAGCTCGANCACTTCCAGTGCGGCNTTCCCGGGCCGGGCGTGAATNTAGGCCACCGCCTCNCCGNTCGGGCTGAAGCGGGGCGATACCGCACTGTCGTCAGTGTCGCTGATGAGCTCGGGCTCGGCATTGCCGGGTTCGAGCAGGAAGATCTGCAAGCGTTCGCGATCTTTGTCCAGATGNATCTGATCGCGACCGTGACGGTTGGACATAAACACCAGCGTTCCCTGCGGCGACCAGTGCGGTTGTAAATCCCGCCAGCGCTCGCTGACCAGNACCGGNCCGCTTTNCCCGGTCGGGGACACCCGCTGCAACTGGGTCACCGGGCCCATCTTTTTCTGTACAAACGTCAGTTGGCCGGCCGCTGTGGCCGACGAGTGGGATGTGGTCTGACAGCCCGTCAGGCCGNTCAGCACCAGAATCAGNNCNCCGAGNNCNCACTGAAANCNNGGGNAATATTGANANCGTAAANNTNNNNTNNTCATGCAATAACGCTCAATCAAAGCCTGGCTGATTGTTGGCTGGCAAACAGAAGCGAGACGCCTCTATTGCGATTCGTACATCGGGAAGCACACCACCGCCCGAAGGCAGTGGTGTGCGACCGGCGGCGAAAGGGGGGAACACCGCCGGTCAATTTCACCTGTTTCCGCNCAACATCAATCCAGCGGCGGATAGGCGTTCTGCAGGTACAGCTCGAAGGCCTCCGGGAACCAACGACCGGCATGCGGTGCATTGGGCAATGCTCCGGTGGGAACCCCGGCGTCTTCGTTGTTTTCATTGGGGTTACACATGCCATCGTGCTGCTTGGCCGGATCGTTCGGATCTGGCTCGAAATCCGGATCGGAGATACCGTCGGATTCACCCTGCGGTTTCACCCAGACATAGGCGTCGANNCCCGGAGCCGGNTTGGCTTGGGGACGCTCGCCCACACCACCGGGCTGGTTACACCAGTTCCCGCGATGGTGACGACGGTCGATGCGCGACTCATCCACATAGGTATCCAGATCCGTGCTGGNCGACACGCCCGTGGGACGATCCGGTCCACCCCAACCGTTACGGCCGGTGTCGATCAACATACCGATGTCACTCGGGAAGCCCTGNTGGATCATCGCCTGACGCCAGTCCTGCGCGAATTCGATTTCCCCGAAGTAGGGGTTCCATTCATAGAAGGAACTGGAGCGAACCGGCTGACCACCCACCTGCAGGCTGGGNTCGGGCAGATACGGCTCTTCCAGCGGCGTGTAGTTGGCCGAGTTGGTGACAAAGCCCGCGATGCTGTCCACACCTTTGTCAGTGCCTTTGATGGTATTGCCGATAAGCTGAACGGCCTCGCTGAAGTTGTCGCTCCAGCCCAGCCAACCGCTGTGGGCAATATCAACATAGGAATACACATTGGGCAGGGTGCTCAACTCATTGAGCGCGTNCTGAATGCCATCCTCGTAACCACCGGGTCCGGCCGCTTCCTGACAGTCGGGTTCATCCAGGTTGGTGACCAGNTTGGGCAGGGAGTCGACTTCCACAATGGCGACGATGTGCAGGTCGCTGTATTCCGGCTGACCCAGCAGTTGCACGATCGGGGCGATATAGTCCTGCTGATANATTTCGAAACCGTTCTCCGAAATCCGCANCTCGCCGTTGGACGCCANGGCGGCACAATCGCGATTGGGCAGGTTGTACACCACAAACATGAAGGTGTCCGCGCCCTGATTGACCGCTTCATCCAGGTGACCTTTCAGGCCGATACCGTCGGTGATCGCACCAATGCGATCCATCCACACGGCGGTATTTTCAAAGGCNATGGCCTCGCCACCGGGTTCCGCCAGTGCTTTTGCAGACCAGACCGGATCGACGTACAGGGTGGTGCCGTCAAATGGGTTGTCGACACGCGTGTAATCGCCATCGGAAGATGAGCTGCTGGAGGACGAACTGCTCTCGCTGGAGCTGCTGTCACTGCTTGAAGAATCAGAGCTGGAGGAGTCCGAACTGGAAGATTCCGAGCTGGACGACTCGCTGCTCGATGAGGAAGAGCTCGACGATGAAGAAGAGCTGCTGCTCCCGTCGCCATCGATCACCCCATAGGGGTCCGGTTGCGCCTCACAGGTGCTGCGGGCGATACAGCTTTCATTGTTTTCCCAGCCCCAACCACTGTCGGTGGTTTCGCACAGGGAGTAAGTCGTGCCGTACCAGTTGCACTGCTGCCCCGCGCCGCCCGGGTCACTGCTTGAGGAAGCACTGCTGTCACTCGATGAGGACTCGGAGCTCGAGCTGGAGGACGAACCGCCGTCTTCACAGAGCGCGCCCTCCAACGTCGGCTGTTCCGCCGCGCCCCCGTTTTTGTCCACCTGAAAACCGAAGCTGACACTCTGCCCCGGCTGGAGCGTGCCATTCCAGCCCATATCACTGGCGGTATAGGGATTGCTTCCGGAGAATTGGGCGTTCCAGCCGTTGGTCATGCGGTTGGCGTCAAACGTCCAACTCACATCCCACCCGCTGACGGCGCTGGCACCGTCATTGGTCAGGGTGACCTCGGCGGTGTAGCCGTTATCCCATTCGTTATTGACCGAGTAGGCGCATTCGGCTGACGCGCCGTGACTGGCGGCGGCAATAGCCAACCCCAGCAACGCCAGACCACTGCCTTTTTTTACTGTCGTTATCATTGTATTGGATCTCCTTAAAACGTACTTGGAAAGTTAAGTACTGCGTCGCAAATGCCACCACCTCCCGGTGAGTCCGCCGACGAACTTTCGCCGATGGTTGTCGTTTCCCTGACAGGCCAGGAAGCACGGGCGATCGAACCGACCCGCGCAATTCAAGCTCAGGCGACGCCCTGCAACCCGCGCCGCCCGACTAATCCGTTCAGTCACACAGCGGGCCAGACAGGCTTGGCGCTTGGGCATCCGCGCCCCCCTTGCTGACCTGAATGCCAAACTCGATGGTCTGTCCGGGTTGCAGGACACCATTCCAGTCGAGATTGGCTGCCGAGTAGGGGTTATTACCGGACAGCTTCGCGTTCCAACTGTTGGTGATACGTGAGCCGTCGCTGTACTCCCAGCTCACTGACCATCCGTCCACGGGCTGCGTACCGGAGTTGGTCAACCGAATGGCACCGATATACCCCGAACTCCATTCATTGGTGATCTGATACTCGCAATCTCCAGCACCTGGCTGTGCGCTGCTGGACGATGAATGACTGCTGGAACTGCTGCTTGAAACGCTGGAACTTGACGATGAGGAACTTGAAGAGGCGTCGCTACTGGACGATGAGTTTTGACCTTCGTAGACCGTCGCTGTCTGGGCCGTCTGGCGCAGCCCGTTACTGCTNTTGATCAGAAAATCGCCCCAGGAAGACAGATTGTCAACATCCCAGTTCAACGTGATATCCAGCGAGGCAACNTCGCTGCTGTTACCCGACCAGGACCACCCCAGATAGCCAATGCCATAGTCTTCGGCCACGGACAGAACCGACGCTTCATCAACCTCATTGCCGTAGTGATCCGCCCCGAATTCACCCACAATCAGCGGTAAATTATGGGTGGACAAGAATGTGGACACATAATTCTCAATAGTGGAACGGTCCTGGTACACCTCGTACATGTGNACGCTGAACAACGTGTTATTGCGCTCATCCGCGGCGGCCACGGTGGAGGCGTTATCGCGCATCACACCCTGCCAGTCCTGTCCCCAGTTGGCCGCATCCACCAGCAGTGTGTGGGTCAGGCCGGCTTCGCGCAGGCGCTGGATAGCGTCGACATGCTGATCCACCCAGGTACTCGCGGCCACCCCGTTTCCNAATGGCTCGTTGGCGATATTGATGATGACGTANTCTTCCTGCCCCTCAAGTACCGGAGCGATGTCGAGCCAATAGTCGACAACATTTTCCAGCGTTCCCGCACTGTCCTGCTCGCCATAACCGGTGGCGTCATGCACCTCCAGTACCGCAATCAGCTCGTTGTCTTTACACCATTCAATCACCTGCGCCACATCGGCGGCACTGTTGCGCGTCCACTGCTGGCCATCGGACAACACTATACGGACGGTGTTGGCNTTGACGCTGGCGATNTCGGACAGCGCCTGCTCGGTGCGACCGGTAAACCAGGTGTGAGGGTGGTTCACTCCGCGCATGATGAACGGATTGCCATTGCCATCCAGCAGTTGGGTTCCCNATACCTGAAATCCTGNCTGTACACCGATTGCAGCCGACAGGGCACTGGCACCCAAAGCGGCGCACGCGAGGGTTTTCTTGATAGCGTTCATGGTTCTTGCCTCTTTCTTTTATGAAATGGAGCAACGTTAAAACCCGAGTGTTTGAANCGTTCGGGTCTAAATTGCTTTCAACGTTACCCAAGCGTGAACCGGTCGCGCCGATTGTCGTCCCNGACGGCGGCGCGTTTTATTGTTTTATGATTTTCGGTGACCGAACGCGTCTCTTTATCGAATGCTTTGCAACGCGTTTTGTCTCCGANCCGGCGACACCCTAAAGTACTTTTTGACCATAAGACAATCCTGAAAACGCGATCGTGGCGCGNAATAGCGTGTNCTGTGTCACGAATCAAAAATGTCAACGTCGAGGCGGGGNATGGATCACATAAGCATTGTCGTTTCAATCAAAAATGGCGGGATTGAGTGCAACTGTTTCTTAATAAATAACATTTTCCGTTATTTGAATTTTTGCTAACAGCTGTAGGGAAGGTGGTTTAATCCGACACAAAAAAAGCCGGCACAGAGGCCGGCTAAGTNAAAATGTTTTTTTNAGATGCTTCACATCAGCGCAAGGCGTTATGGAACCGGATCAATCGGTACAAACTGACTGTAAAGGCCATTGACGTCAAAGACAGCAATGGAGAACTCGTAGATTCCGTCTNCNAGATTCAGNTCATGAGACGTGGCGTACGCATCGTTCACCACAACCGACTGAGACTCNCCANCGGCGCCCTGCTGNTAGCGGATNTCATAGCCGCCAATTTCATNCANCTCCAGGTAGCTACCATTTTCGCGCTGATCCGGNGTCGTCCACTCCAGGACCACGCCGTCACCCACAACCTGCTCACTGTTGGTGGTGACCACCAGCGTGGTGCTNTTTTCGGACCANTTGCCCGCCGCATCNCCCGCGCGCACCGAATACTGATAGGTGGTTCCTGNGGACAAGCCCGTGTCGGTGTAGCTGGTCTCGGGCGCCAACAGTTCCGTGATTCGGGCGCCATCGCGATACACCTCATANCTCATCACCGCNTCGTTATCANTGGATTCCGNCCAGGACAGGGTCACGTAAGAGGTGCCAACCGCGGTATCGTTCAGTGAACCCGGCGCCGTNGGTGCCGTCGTATCNACCGTTTCCTCTTCAGTGGGTTCTNCCTCGCCGGTAGAACCATCACCGGTGGAGCCATCATCAGAGCCGGTGTCGGTATCAGAGCCGGTGTCGGTATCAGAGCCAGTGTCGGTCTCGGAGCCNGTACCGTCATCAGTGGAGCCATCGGTGCCATCGGACGGTGAGNCGGCGCTGTCGNNCGGATAACCGAACACCTGCATTTCCCACAGTGAGTGACCCCAGGATGTCGCCCGGGCCAGGCCCATCATGCGNACATAGCGACCGTGACCGTCGACGACGAGNTCATCGGTACCGCCATTGCCATCGACAATGTGCTCGACCGTTGTCCAACTTTGGCCATCGTAGGACGTCTGAATCTGGTATTCACTGGAATACGCNGTTTCCCAGTCAAGGTTAANNCCGGTGANCTGATGCGCCTCGCCCAGATCAACCTGCAGCCAGGCGGTATCNCCGTAAACNCTGGCCCAACGTGTACTGCCGCTACCGTCAAAGGCATTNTCCGGCGCGTANGCATCNCGNTCNGTGGACGAGGCNGTTGCCGGNCGTCCCTCGGANACCAGTTGCGGNTCNGGNGCNACGTAGGGTTCNGCTCCATANACTTCNAGNTCCCACAGNGANATGCCCCANNGGGTNGCGCGCTGNACGCTCTGAATNCGGACGTAGCGACCNGTTGCGCTCAGCTCAACAANGTCCTCNCCACCATCGCTGTTCGTGACCGANTGNACCGTCTGCCAGTCGTTNGCGTCCGNCGACACTTGAATATCGTAGNCTTCGGCGTGCGCCACTTCCCAGCGAAGAANCAGGGAGGAGAGATCATAGGTCGCNCCAAGATCCACGGCGATCCACTGATCTTCGCCGTACTCACTGGCCCAACGCGAATTCATGTCGCCGTCGACCGCCTCTTCGGGCAACCGGCTGCTGTTCTCGGAGGAAGAAGCGAACATCGTCTGGTTTAACGCCAGATTCGCGCCGTCCCCTGAGGTGGTTTCGGAATCGGTTGTGGATTCAGGTTCAGTTTCGGGCTCGGGCTCGGGCTCGGGCTCGGGCTCAACACCGTAAACTTCCAGCTCCCACAGGGATACACCCCACTTGGTGGCACGCTTGACGCTTTCGACACGAACATAGCGCGCGGACCGGGTCATGGCGAAACTGTCGACACCGCCGTTGCTGCTGGTNACGGCGCTGACGGTTTCCCAATTGCTGCCGTCCAGCGAAACCTCAAGATTGTACTGCTCGGGATAGGCCGTTTCCCATTGAAGTATCACNGAAGAAATGTCGTAAACACTCTCCAGGTCAACAATGATCCAGTTGCCATCGGAAAAATCGCTGCTCCAGCGAGTACCGACATTGCCATCGACGGCAAACTCGGCNTCACGATTTCTGTTCTGGGAGGAGGAGGCGGACACCGGCTTGTCCAGGGCCANATTTGACGGCGCGGCAGCCACCGCGCCATAGGCGGGGGCCAGCAGTGCGGCGGCCAATACNGCAGAAGCAATGTATTTCATTGAATACCTCGAAAGTGTTGATTGCTACCGCTCACTTTCGAGGTGCGTTGCGTCAGGTGCGGCCGGACATACTCCCGCCGTCACCTTCCGCACTCCGGAAGGAAGCGATAACCCAGTTACTGATGCAACCCATGGAGCTATTCATAAATGGAATCCATCCGACCGTTAAATAGCTTTGAAAGAGAACGAGTGGCCCGGGAGCCATTCGCGTTGGTGGCAAGAATAGGGATCATTTTTCGTCTGTCAATCGACGGAAGGAGTTCACAATTTCAGAAATCTTTGCGGGGCGATATNCATTGATAGCGAGTGATCAACCACAGCGTAAAATAGGTTGAGCTGCTAACCAATTAGCATCGCTCATGTGATGAAAGTCCGCACCCGGAAGGACACAGGCCCAGATCGTCGTTTTAATAAACAGGNGTATAACCGGGAGTTTGGATGTTGNTTACGGACNGGGGAACCGCGTCGCACTTTTACCGGTNAACCATCGGGCGGNGGCNNCTCAAAAATGTGAACTGTTATATAAAGACANNCTTGACATTTCTTTTCCTGNTAAGAAAACAAGGNATCAGGTCGNCATTTCAAGACCATTTNGCGATAAAAACANCCGTTCTATAATTAAAAAATTGAATAAAACGGAAAAAATCTTCGGCTTTCCTGCTTGAAACCCCGATTTTTGTGGTTTGGCGCGACAACCTCCGAGATGGGCNCCGTCGAACGATCGCCGCCACCCTCATCATGGCTTGATTTTATAGCCGGTTTTGAAGAGCCACGCGATGACCCCGAGACAGANCAGCATAAACACCAGAATCATGGTGAGACTCAGCCCGACTCCCACATCGGACACGCCATAAAAACTCCAGCGNAAACCGCTGACCAGGTACACGACCGGATTGAACAGGGTAATGGTCTGCCAAAGNGGAGGCAGCATNTTGATGGAATAGAANCTGCCNCCNAGNAACGCCAANGGNGTGATCACCATCATGGGNACNATCTGCANCTGCTCAAANCTCTCCGCNACCACNCCNATGATNAANCCCAGCAGGCTGAAGCTCAGCGATGTCAGAATCAGAAACGCCAACATCCAGAAGGGATGNTCGATGGAGTAGTCCACAAACACCCTCGCGGTCAGCAGGATGATCANNCCCAGGATGATGGACTTGGTGGCCGCCGCGCCNACNTAACCAATGACAANCTCNAGNGCNGAAACCGGGGCGGACAGTATCTCGTAGATGGTGCCGGTNAACTTCGGCATATANATACCGAACGATGCGTTGGAGGTGCTTTCGTTCAANACCGTCAGCATGATCAGNCCCGGAATGATGTAGGCNCCGTANCTGACGCCGTCGATCTCNACCATGCGCGAGCCGATCGCAGCCCCGAATACCACAAAGTAAAGCGAGGTGGACAACACCGGCGAGGCAATACTCTGCATGAGGGTGCGCCAGGCCCGCGCCAGTTCAAACAGATAGATCGCCCGAATCGCATACCCGTTCATGCGCGCTCCTCCACGAGGCTGACAAAAATATCTTCCAGTGAGCTCTGGGACGTGTGCAGGTCCCGATAATCAATATTGAGTTCGGCCAGTTGCCGTAACAGCCGGGCAACCGCCACCGGATCACCCTGCGCATCGTAGGTATACGTCAGTTGATAACCATCATCGGACAAGGTGGTCTGTTCCGCGGGCAGAGCGGTCGGCACCTGATCCAGGGGTTCACTGAGCTGAAGGGTCAGCTGTTTCTGTCCGAGCTTCTGCATCAACGCGGCTTTTTCATCCACCAGGATGATCTCGCCGCGCTGAATGACCCCCACCCGATCGGCCATATCTTCGGCCTCTTCAATATAGTGGGTGGTGAGAATGATCGTTACGCCGCTGTCGCGCAGTTGACGGATCATCCGCCACATATCCCGGCGCAACTCGACGTCCACACCGGCGGTGGGCTCATCGAGAAACAGAATGCGCGGCTCATAGGCCAGGGCCTTGGCGATCAGAACCCGACGCTTCATGCCACCGGAGAGCGCCATGATCCGGCTGTCTTTTTTATCCCACAGCGACAGATCTTTCAGCAGCTGCTCCAGGAACGCATCATTGGGTGGCTTGCCAAACAGGCCCCGGCTGAATCTGACCGTGCTCCATACGGTTTCAAAAATATTCACGGCCAATTCTTGCGGCACCAGGCCTATTTTCTGACGGGCCGCCCGATACTCTTTCACAGTGTCGTGGCCATCGGCCAACACTCGACCGCTGGTCGGATTGACGATGCCACAGATGATGCTGATCAGCGTGGTTTTACCGGCGCCATTGGGCCCGAGTAACGCGAATATTTCGCCGGGGTTGATGTCCAGGCTGACATCCGTCAGCGCCTGAAAGCCCGATCCGTATACCTTGCTCAGGCCCTGAACTGAGATTATCGGTTGCACAAGTACTCCTGATGGTTTCCCTGGAAAGTCGCCAGTGTACGGGGTAACGCCGGCCAGAACTACGCCCCGACCACCTCTTCCTGCAGGGGCACCCAGATCTGGATACCGCCCCACCCAGTGCGAAAATCAAACTCGGCGCCATAGCGTTCCAGGAGCAGGGGGCCATTGCGACGCTGGGGGCTTAAATTGAGCCCCGGCAGGCTATGGGCAAAAATGGTGTGCAGGGCCGGGCGCAACTCCGACACATGATCCCGGTGCAGAAACACCGCATAGCGCTGCGCCGGCACCGTCAGGCGATCCCAGTCATCATTGATTCTCTGGAAACCGGGCACTTCCACCGCGGTCATATAGTCGAAACCATCCGGCGAGTCGGCGGCGGGTAATAACACGCCATAACTGTGTTTATCGGTCTGATCCGGAATCCAGCCCCGGTAGGGCGAAAACTTCTCCCAGAACCCCGGAATCGCGGTCGATGGTAATCCCTGGATTTTTCGCCTCAGCCCCACCAGCCGAAATCCTGACAGCGACTCCACTCCCAGAAGTCCGGGAACGGCCGTAGCGGGCGCTTTGAATGAATGCATACCTGTCATGAATCTGTCCCCATCATTGTCACCGGAATAAACCTTTTCCTGTCTGACGCGCTAACCCGCTGCACCGGATTCGGCTTCGGGAAGAACGGACAGAGCGTCAGCGTGCTCGCAATCTCCTCACCGATACGGTCGACTGCACACCCCCAATATCGACAGACCATGGAATTTACCGGACAAATACGACATTATTTGACGTACATCGCCCCGACAATGGCAACGAACCAACACCGAGGGGTCAGCCCCATGGCGAATACCGCGACACGCCTGTTCAATCTGATTGCTTATCTGCAGCGCCACCCCAACAGTTCGGCCTCACAGCTGGCCGAAGCACTGGATGTTTCGGCGCGCACCGTGCAGCGCTATATCGTTATGCTCGAGGATATGGGTATTCCGGTGTACGCCGAGCGCGGTGCCCAGGGTGGCTATTCCCTGGTGCGCGGCTACCGCATGCCACCACTGATGCTCTCGCCGGAAGAAGCCGTGGCGGTACACCTGGGGACCGGACTGATCGAGTACGTGTGGGGCAAGCTGTTCCGGGGGGCGGCATTGAGCGCCATGACCAAAATCGAAAACGTCCTGCCGGAAGAACAACTGCAAGAAATCGCCTGGGCTCGTGGCAACCTCATCACCCAGGGCATTCCGCGGATCAACCCCAATCTCGATATGGAACAACTGGAGACTCTCTACCAGGCCGTTCGGCAGGGTTTTCAGGTGCGGGTTCTGTATCAGGGCAAACAACAGCCCGCCCCTCAATGGCGAACCATCGAGCCCTATGTCCTGGTCTACAGTTGGGGCCAACAGTATTGCATCGCCTATTGCCGGTTGCGCCAGGCCATGAGGTCCTTTCGGGTCGACCGGATTCAAGCGATGGAGCGGCTCACCGAGACGTTCAACAAGCCACCCGAATTTGACCCGGCTCAGTACCTGGACGAGCACTTTGAAGGCCAGTCGTCCTACGAAGTGCGGCTGTTTTTCTCCGCTGACACCGCCAGCGTGGCGCAGGATTACCGCTGCTGCTGGGAAAGCTTCGAAGAGCGCCCCGATGGATCGGTGGTGGCGGGCTTCCGCGCCAGCGACCTGGACACCGCGACCCGCCGTGTCATGTGTTTTTTACCGGACGCGCGGGTGCTCGGCCCCGCAGAGCTCAAGCACCGAATTGCCTCGACCAGCCGGGCCATTGCCGAACAGTACGAACCGGATACTGCCATGGCGCGCTGACTGCCATGGCGCGCGGAAGAGCGCGCTAGACCTGAAGCTGGCGAATCGGACGCACCTCAACGCTGCCCACCCGCGCCGGAGGAATACCGGCGGCGATGGTGATCGCTTCATTGAGATCCTTGGCGTCGATCATGTAAAAACCCGCCAACTGTTCTTTGGTTTCAGCAAAGGGCCCGTCGGTAATACTCACCTGCCCGCCACGTACCCGCACGGTGGTCGCAGTAGCAACCGGCTCCAGCGCCTCGCCGGCCAACATATGACCACGCTCGGCGAGGCTCTGGGCGTAGGCGTGGCACTCGGTATCTTCCGGGCTGTCGGGCAGACCGTGGAGATCCTGTTCATCACTGTACACAAGACAAAGGTATTTCATGGGACGTTTCCATTTTCAGGGCTAGACGTTAGGTGGCAACCCGCGTGGTTACACCGTCGGGCACCGTTCAGCTACCAGTAATCAGTCGTTTCCGGCCCGGTGAATTCGACACCGGGTGAACGCTCCACTCCGAAACCCCGGCTGTTGTTATTGCAGTGCCTTCAGACGCCCCTGGAGATAGCGTCGCTCCGGCTCCTGTTGAACCAGCGCCAGGGCCTCGCCATAGGCCTCCCAGGCCTCCCGGTCGCGCCCCAGTTTCGCCAACAGGTGCGCCCGGGCGGCGGGCAACAGGTGGTAGCCCGCCAGCGCACCCTGATCATGCAACTGGTCCATCAATGCCAGGCCCGCCGCCCAGCCGTCGCGCATGGCAACGGCGGCGGCCCGGTTCAGCGCCACCACGGGCGAGGGCGACACCTGCAGCAACAGGTCGTACAGGCCGACGATCTCCTCCGTGCTCAGGTCACAGACCTCCCGCAGGGTTAAGGCGATCTGGGCGTCGGGGGACAGACTGGGGTGACAACAGGTAAAGATCAGGCGCAGGCGGTCGTCTTCAATCCGATCATCATCGGTAAGCAGGTCGCGCTCGGTCTGCTGATACAGGGAATCGGCAATCGCCTGCTGAGACTCGTCAAAGCGGGCCCGTCGGCGCAGCTGATCAATCGCCTTGAAACGACCCGTGGACACCAACCAGGCGCGCGGGTTATCGGGAACCCCCTCACTGGGCCACTGGGTCGCCGCCACCATGAAGGCGTCATGCAGCGCCTCCTCGGCCAGATCAAAGCTCCCCAGCAGCCGGATCAGCGTGGCCAGTACCCGGCGCGACTCCCGCTGATACACCTCGGCGAGCTGTTGCTGACTGGAACCCTGATCAAGCATGCTGCCCCTGCCGACGTCCGATCACCGACCTCAGAAACGATAATCCCATTGCAAGGTGTAGGTTTCAAAACGGTAGTCATCGGTTTTGACCAACTGGCGATATTCGATATTGAAGTTCAACCGCTTGTTCACAAACCAGCCCATACCAATGCCATAGGATGTGCCCGACAGAGAGTCGTCGGCCTGGGTGCCGGTATTGCCCTGCCAGCGCGTTACCTGGGTATCCAGCTCTGCGTAGCCCAGCAATCCATACAGCCGAGCTACCTCATTGGTGATTTCCGGGCGGTAGTACAGGGCCGAGTAGGTCTTTACCTCGCGTTCGATCTCGCTCAGGCTGGCATCGGTTGCCTGCTCAGCCAGAAAATAATCCGAGCTGATGTCCCGGTCGTCCTTCAGTCCCGCACCCAGTCGAGCCTCGAGCCCCAACAGGCCGTTGTACTTGTATCCCGCCGAAAATTCGACCACCGGCATCTCGGCTTCATCGTAGGGGGTGCGGGCGTCTCCGGTGACCACCCCGCCACCAATACCGGCATAGAAACCCCGGTGGTTATCCGCAAGCGCGGGGACGGCCAACAGCACCAGTGCGGCGCCAATACTCCAAGCGGTTTTCATAAGCAGCTCCCTGAGGTGGGCGTTATCGGTCATTGTCACTTGGCGGGAAGTATCGCACAGCGGCGCGGGGGATCAACGGTCGGGGGACGATTTTCGAACCGGATTCACGTTTCAGTGGCGCAATTCCTACCCCTGAAACGACAGAACCCGGCACAGGGGCCGGGTTCTGATCGGAACGAAGCACAAAATCGCTTACTTGATTTTGCCTTCTTTGTAGACCACGTGCTTGCGGGCAACGGGGTCGAACTTTTTGATTTCCATTTTCTCGGGCATGTTCCGCTTGTTCTTGTCGGTGGTGTAGAAGTGACCGGTGCCCGCGGTGGAGTTCAAACGAATCTTATCGCGCATGGGAGTTCTCCTTTAAACTTGTTCGCCGCGAGCGCGCAGATCGGTCAGTACGGCGTCAATGCCGCGCTTGTCGATTACACGCATACCTTTGGAGGAAACCTTCAGCTTCACAAAACGCTTCTCGGATTCCACCCAAAAACGGTGAGAATGCAGGTTGGGCAAAAAACGACGCTTGGTGTGGTTTTTTGCGTGAGATACATTGTTTCCAGTAACGGGACGCTTGCCGGTTACCTGACATACCTTGGACATGGTCTTGCCTCGTCGTATTCAGCGCGCTGCGCTGCGGGTTGGTTGCTGCCACACCACAGCCCAGCACGGGGTGTTTTTGTAGCCTGATTCGATCAATTTGCGGCCCGGGGACACGAGGTCCGGGGGCGGCTCCTGGCGCTATGGCCGGCTACCCAGCCGCATAAGGGCGCGTTTTATACCAAAACCGACGAGCAATAGCAATGTTTTCTCCCGATTTTGGTGATTTTTTAGTCAACACCTACGAGTGGGCTTCACGTCCGGTCCGGTGTCGGGTGTACTGTTTCTGAACACGCCGTACATACGTCCCTGTAGGCTCGGATCGCGGGTCCCCGCTCTACGGTCCAGAAACAGTACACCCGACACCGGACCTCAGTGCCATTCTTCACAACCAACCGCGCTCGGCGAACGAGACGACTTCACCGTCACCGACCACCATGTGGTCCAATACTCGCACCCCCACCAGATCCAGCGCCTCCCGCAAGCGCTCGGTGATCCGGCGGTCCGCCTGGCTCGGCTCCGCCACGCCAGAGGGGTGGTTGTGAGCCAGAATCACCGCGGCCGCATTGTGAGTAAGTGCTCGCTTTACCACCTCTCTCGGGTAAACACTTGCGCCATCAATCGTGCCCTGAAACAACTCATCAAAGGCCCGGAGTCGGTGCTGGTTGTCCAGAAACAGCACCGCGAACACCTCGTGCGGGCGATGGCGAAGCTGGGCGCTGAGGTACTGGCGGACCAGATCCGGGCTGGTCAGGGAATCGCCCGCCTCCAGGCTGGCGGATAAATGGCGGCGCGCCATTTCCAGTACGGCCTGTAACTGGGCGAACTTGGCGCTGCCCAGGCCCTGCCCCCGGCAGAACGCGGCCTGCGAGGCCTCCAATAACGGGCGCAGGCCACCGAATTCGGCCAAGAGCTCCCGCGCCAGGTCCACAGCGGATTTGCCGGCGCAGCCGGTACGAAGAAAGATGGCCAGCAGTTCGGCGTCGGAGAGGGCGGCGGGGCCGCGGCTGAGCAGTTTTTCCCGGGGGCGTTCGGCCTCGGGCCATTGGGCAATGGACATGATGTGACTCCCTGTCTTGAAACGTCTGGTCTTGAAACCGGCTGGAAACGCGTCGTCCTAGTGATTCGGGGCTAGAGAATGGTATCTTAGCCGGTTCAAGTCAAGCTGTCAGACCTCCACAGACCGGATCGCCATGAGCTCACTGACCAACAAACGTATTCTGTTAGGTGTCACCGGCGGCATCGCCGCCTATAAGAGTGCCGAACTGGTGCGCCGCCTCAAGGAGCGGGGCGCGGATGTGCGCGTGGTAATGACCGCTTCGGCGCGCGAGTTCATGACCCCGCTGACCTTTCAGGCACTGTCGGGCAACCCGGTACATACCGATCTGCTCGATCCGGCGGCCGAGGCGGCCATGGGGCATATTGAGCTGGCCCGCTGGGCGGACCGGATTCTGGTGGCGCCAGCCAGCGCCAACTTCATGTCTCGCCTGGCCGAGGGGCGGGGCGATGACCTGCTGACCACCCTCTGCCTGGCGACCCGGGAGCCCATCGTTCTGGCACCGGCCATGAATCAGGGCATGTGGCAGAATCCGGCGACGCAGGCGAATCTGGAGACCCTAAAAGGGCGCGGTATTCACTTGCTCGGGCCCGGCGACGGCAGCCAGGCCTGTGGTGAAGTCGGCCCCGGCCGGATGCTCGAACCCGACACGCTGGCGGAGGCCATGGCGGCCCAGTTTGCCACCGGGCAGCTGGCGGGTCGCCACGTGGTGATCACCGCCGGCCCCACCCGGGAAGCCATCGACCCGGTGCGCTACCTGAGCAACCACAGCTCTGGCAAAATGGGCTACGCTTTAGCCGAAGCGGCTGTTGAAGCAGGCGCCCGGGTGACACTGATCAGTGGCCCCACCGGGTTGCCGACCCCCGAGCGCGTCACCCGTATCGACGTGACCAGCGCCCTCAAGATGCTTGAGGCCAGCCTGGCGCAGGCACCTCAGTGCGATCTGTTTATCGGTGCGGCCGCCGTGGCGGATTACCGCCCGGCCGACTATCAGCCGCAGAAAATGAAAAAAGGCAATGAGGACACACTGCAGATTACGCTGACCAAAAACCCGGACATTATTGCCGCCGTTGCCCAGATAGAAAACCGGCCCATCACCATAGGCTTTGCCGCCGAGAGCGAACAGCTGCTCGAATACGCCCGCGGCAAACGGGAGCGCAAGGGGCTGGATGCGATCATTGCCAATGACATCAGCCGCGAGGGGCTGGGCTTCAACAGTGATGACAACGCGGTCACCCTGATCGATGCCGAGCGTGAGCTGGCCCTGGGCCCGATGAGCAAAACCCGGCTGGCCCGCGCCCTGATCGCTGAGCTCAGCCGCTATACCCGCTGACTGACGACAACCATTCCAGAGACCGACAACGGGAATCCGATACCGTGGCGAACCGAACTTCCAAGGAACAACGACAAAAGCAGGCACGTCTGGCGCGCCAGAAGCTGATTGGCGCTCTGGTGCTGGGGGTACTCGTGCTGAACGGCCTGCTGGGTTACTGGCTGTACGGCATTCTGGTAACAGATGTTCAGGATCGTCGCCTGGAGGCGGCAGTGGAGGCTCAGGCCGAGCAACGTGCGCAGCCACTGCAGGATTATATTCGGGAGCTGCGGCAACGCGTGGCGGCACTGGCGGCAGAACCGGCCACCGCTGAGGCGCTTCAGGGCTCGACGGAGGTCCGACAGTCAGCGGCAGAAGCGATTGCCGCGCGCATTGAGCATAGCATTGCCGCGCGCCTGATTCCGGCGGGCAGCGCTCGGGTCGAACGCGACCACCCCGCCCCCATCCGATTTGCCGAGCTCGATCTGATCCGCCGGGCGGAGCGCCGTGACAATCACCTCCCGGAGCTGGCCAAAGTGGATCAACAATGGCAGTTGCATGTCATTGAACCCATTCCGCCGTCCGCCGACGAGCCTGTGGAGGGAACCCTCCTGGTCACACTCAATGACACCGGCTGGCGCTCGCTACTGGATGCCGCCAGTAAAAGCCTGGGGCGCACCGAGCTGCACCAACAGATTCCGGGCAGCAATCCCCTGGCGGTCTACCTGAGCGGTCAGGGGGAAGGCGGCGCCAAGCACTCCGTCGCCATCCCCAATAGCCACTGGCGCCTGAGCTTCACGGCCTCGCCCGAGCTGGTGGCCCAGACCCGCGAGCTTCCGACGCTCTGGCTGCTGGTCCTGTCCACCACCACCATCGGCGGATTGCTGCTGGCCTGGTTCAGTGGCCATATGATTGAGCGCCGACAGCGCCAGAGCGCCCGTCCCATTCAGGTGCCCGGCGCCGCGCGCTCGGGCGGCAAAAACGCCGACGCGCAAGACGAGCACGGCGAAGAAGAAATCGGCATGATCAACACGCTGTACCAGAACCAGGACATTCTGGACCTGGATGTCAGCGACGAGGACGAAGACATTCTCGCCCTGGACCAGGCACCCACCAAAACGGCCGCCGCCGACGCGACCCAGGCGGGCCAGTCAGGCCCGACCATCCCCGAGGGGATTTTCCGCTCCTACGACATTCGNGGNCTGNCCGATACCGAAATCACCCCGGAGCTGGCCGAGCATATCGGGCGGGCNCTGGGCAGCGAGGCGCTGGATCACGGCGAAANCGATATGGTGCTCGCCCGGGACGGCCGGACGCACAGCCCGGTATTGGCCGAANCCCTGCGCAGCGGGATTGCCAGCACNGGTTGCAACGTNATTGATCTGGGCACNGTACCCACCCCCCTGATGTACTTCGCCACCCATCACCTNAGCGAAACCAGNAGNGGCGTCATGGTCACCGCCAGCCANAACCCCGGNANCTACAACGGNTTCAAAATGATCATCAACGGGGTCACCCTGGCCGANGATGCGGTNCTGGATGTNCGCTCGCGGATTCAGCGCCAGCANTACCACCAGGGCGAAGGGGAGACCCGNAGCCACGACATCATNACCGACTATATCGAACGCATTTTCTCCGACGTCGCGCTGGTCGGNGCCGTNTCGCTGGTGATCGACGCGGGCAACGCGGTCCCCGGTGTGGTGGCGCCCCGGCTGTTCGAAGAGCTGGGCTGNGATGTGACACCGCTGTACTGCGACCTGGACGGCACCTTCCCCAATCACGANCCGGACCCGACTCAGGANGCCAACCTNCAGGANCTNATTGCCAAGGTNCAGGANGTCGGNGCCGATCTCGGCGCNGCNCTNGATGGCGACGGCGANCGCCTGATNNTNGTCACCCCCNANGGNCGGATCATCTGGCCGGATCAACTGNTGATGCTNTTTGCCCGNGACNTNCTCGGACGCAACCCCGGNGCCGATGTNCTGTTCGANGTGAANTGCTCCCGCCAGCTGAACCANCTGGTNACCAGNTATGGCGGTCGGCCNATCATGTGGAAAACCGGNCACTCCCACATGAAATCGAANATGATCGAAACCGGNGCNCTGATCGGNGGNGAGTATTCCGGCCANATTTTCATCAAGGACCGCTGGTACGGGTTNGATGACGGTNTNTACACNCTGGCNCGTCTGCTGGANATCATCACCTTGCGCGATCAACCCATAGACGATATCTTCGCCGCCTTTCCGATTCTGCCCTCCACCCCGGAGCTGAAAATTCCGGTGCAGGACGACCAGAAATTCGCCCTNGTGGACCGNTTGATTGCCGAGGGCGACTTCCAGAGCGGCAAGCCGAGCACCATTGACGGGCTGCGGGTGGACTTTGCCAAAGGCTGGGGGTTGGTCAGAGCCTCGAACACCTCCGCGGCCCTGACCCTGCGCTTTGAAGGCGAAACCGAGGAAGCGCTGAATAAAATTCAGCAACTGTTTAAACGCGAGCTGTTGAAAATCGACAGTCAGCTCCAGATCGACTTTTAACCAACGTACCCTCAACAAGGTACTTTTAAACAACGGACCCCGCTATGTCACTGAACCGCACCCAGGCCATGAACGTGGCTCAGGTACTGACCGAGGCGCTGCCCTACATTCAGCGCTTTACCGGCAAGACCATTGTGATCAAATTTGGCGGCAACGCCATGGTGGACGAAGAACTGCAGAACAGTTTTGCCCGGGATATCGTGCTGATGAAACTGGTGGGCATGAACCCCATCGTGGTCCATGGCGGCGGGCCCCAGATTGGCGACCTGCTCAAGCAGCTCAACATCGAATCCGAGTTTGTCGGTGGCATGCGGGTGACTGACAGCAAAACCATGGACGTGGTGGAAATGGTGCTCGGTGGCACGGTGAACAAACAGATCGTCAGTCTGATCAATCACAACGGCGGCCACGCCATCGGCATTACCGGCAAGGACGGGCAACTGATCCGGGCCAAAAAGCTTTCGGCCAAGCGCCAGACGCCGGATATGCAGGCACCGGAGATCATCGACATCGGTCACGTAGGCGAGGTCGCCAGTATCAACACCTCGGTGATCGACATGCTGATCAACAGCGACTTCATTCCGGTGATTGCCCCGATCGGGGTGGGCGATGACGGCGCGTCCTACAATATTAACGCTGACCTGGTGGCCGGCAAAATTGCCGAGGTATTGCAGGCCGAGAAGCTGATGCTGCTGACCAACGTGGCCGGTCTGCAGGACAAGAGTGGCGAGGTCTTGACCGGGCTGACCACGCAGCAGGTGGACAGCCTGATCGCTGACGGGACCATTTACGGCGGCATGCTGCCCAAAATCGGCTGTGCGCTGGATGCGGTGAAAAGCGGCGTGAACAGTGCCCACATCATTGATGGACGGGTTGCCCACGCGGTTCTGCTGGAGATCTTCACCGACGCTGGCGTCGGCACGCTGATCACCAACAAGGCGCAGCAAGCCGCTCAATAACGCGCCCGAAAGCCGCACTGATCATTGAAAACCGGAGGCGATGGGGCAAGCCCCGCATCCTGTGCTAGGATATCCCCGTCGCCTGAAACGTCCTGAGGCCGCGCCGAAGGATTCACCCCTGACAACCTATGGACCGCCATGAGCAAGCCCACCGCCAAATCCTCCCGCCGCCAACAGATTCTGGAATCTCTGGCTCACATGCTGGAAGCCAGCCCCGGTGCCCGTATCACCACGGCCGCCCTGGCTCGGGAAGTGGGCGTCTCGGAAGCGGCGCTGTACCGCCACTTCCCCAGCAAGTCCAAGATGTTTGAAGGGTTGATCGAGTTTATCGAAGACACGATTTTCACCCGCATCTCCCTGATCCTGTCGGAGGAGCCGGCCGCTTTGCGCCGGTGCGAAAAGATTCTGCTACTGCTGCTGACCTTCACCGAACGCAACCCCGGCATCACCCGGTTGCTCACCGGCGACGCCCTGACCGGAGAAACCGAACGGCTTCGGCTGCGCGTCGCCCAGCTTTTTGAGCGGGTGGAAACCCAGTTGAAGCAGGTGTTGAGAGAAGCGGAATTGCGAGAGGGGTTACGGCCCAATTTGCCCTTGTCGGCCGCCGCCAATCTGTTGATGGCCTGCGCCGATGGGCGGATCACCCAGTTTGTGCGCAGTCAGTTCCGGCGCCCACCGACCGAGCACTGGGCGGAACAGTGGCCGGTATTGGTGAGCGGCCTGATGCGCGAACAGGTTCCGGCCTGATTCGCACCTCGGGGGTTCAGCGGCGGCCCTCGGCCGCCCGTATCTCGGCGAACGCCTCAATGTCCTGATCAAACTTGTCCGCCACCTCGTCGTACTCCTCCTGGCGATGGCGGATCTGCGCCTGTATTTCCTGAACTTCGGTTTTCAACGTCCCCAGATTGACCAGTACCGACTCGGGCACCTCCTGGCCGCTGCGCTCCAGACGCGCGGCCCGACTCTCCAGGTCCCGAATCTGCAAGCGCACATTGCTCAGGTTACTCTCCAGAATACTGATATTACCCTGCAGCTCCGCCAGACTGCGCCGCTTTGCATCCTCGATATCCTTGACCGTGCTGTACCGACGCTTCAGTTCCTGCTCGTAGGCCTCACGTTCCTGTCGAGCCTGCCGTTCGCGTGCTTCGGTTTCCAACTCTTCGTCGCTGGGCGCTGGAGGCACGGTTCTGAGCACCTCCCCATACATGGACACGACTTCGTAACCTTTCGGGACGTACTTCGGAGGGATGCGATCTTCCAGCACCTGCACGCCTTCATCGTTGGTGTATCGGTAGTACACTTTATCCTGCGCCTGGGCCAGCGACGCCAGGCCCAGGAGGCAGGATACCGAGAACCACAACACTGATTTACGCATAACGCCCTCGTTGCTCCATCGCGCTTGGGCGCGGATTCTGATTACACGCCGTACTCGGCGCGATAGGCTTCAATGGCCGCCACTACCTCTGGGCGGGCCTTGTCCGCTTTCAGATAGGCCACCACATCGTCCAGATTGACAATACTGACCACCGGAATGCCGTACTGCTGCTCCACCTCCTGGATCGCCGACAGGGAGCCCTTGCCGCGCTCCTGACGGTTAAGACCAATCAACACCCCCGCCGGTTCAGCGCCCGCCGAACGAATCAGTTCCATGGACTCACCCACGGCGGTTCCCGCAGTAATCACATCGTCCACAATGAGTACCCGACCGTCCAGCGGCGCGCCCACCAGAGAGCCGCCCTCGCCGTGGTCCTTGGCCTCTTTGCGGTTGAACGCGTAGGGCAGATCCCGACCATGCTGGTCGGCCAGGGCCACGGCCGTGGTGGTGGCCAGGGGAATCCCCTTATAGGCCGGGCCGAAAATCAGATCCACCTCCACCCCGGAAGCCATCAAGGCCGCTGCATAACACCGCCCCAGCCTGGCCAGCGCCTGGCCGGTCTGGAACTTGCCAGCGTTGAAAAAATACGGACTGACCCGGCCGGATTTCAGGGTAAACTCGCCAAAACCCAGGGCCTGGTGCTCAATCGCCAACTCGATAAAGTCGCGCTGGTAGTTCTCCATGCAAAACTCTCATAAATACGCTAGATTAAAAGTATCGGCTAAACCGGTAGGGCCCGGCATCAACCAACGGTCACTCTTGTGACCCCAATTATAACCGTCGCGCCCACGCCCGCATTGCCCAGCCGGCAATCCGTCCCGAACTAAAGTGCGGAAATGGCCTCCAAACGGCGAAATTCCGGGGTTTTTCTGTCACTAATTAACACAAAGATAACAAGCTCGGGTATCATACACAGTCCGTTAACAAGGGGCTAATATGAGAGTTATCAGTCTTAGCGTCGATGGTGTTTTCCAGGCGGCTCAGCGCGGTCTGTTTGACTGGCTGGACAGCCAGGATGCAGACGTCATCTGTCTGCAGGATCTGCGCGCACTGGAATATGAACTGGAAGACAAGCCGGTATTTCAACTGGACGGTTATTTCAGCTACTTCTTCGACTCCGGGACACCGCACTACAATGGCGTGGCCATCTACACCCGCAAGCAGCCCAAGGCCCTGATTTTTGGCCTGGGGTTCTCGTCCGGCGTGGATATGGAAGGTCGTTACCTGCAGATTGACTACGAGCAGCTGAGCATTGGCTCAATGCTGGCGCCCAGTGCTACCTCGGAAATGGAATCCCAGGAAGTGAAGATCAAGTTCTTCGACGATCTGCAGGCCCATCTGGACAAGATTACCCGCAAGCGCCGCGAGTTCATCTTCTGCGGTAACTGGGCCATGGCCCACACTCCCCGGGATGTGACCAACCCGGAGAAAAATGAGCACGAATCCGGCTTTCTGCCCCACGAGCGGCAGTGGCTGAGCCAGGTGTTCAACCAGATCGGCTATGTGGATGCCTTTCGCAAGGCCAACAAGGACCCGGACGAATACAGTTGGTGGCCCAGCGGCAAGATCAATGACGGTGAGGGCTGGCGCACCGATATGCAGATCGTGTCAGCGCCCATTGGCCAACGGGTCGAACATGCGGCCATTTACAAGATTCAGCAGTTTTCCAGCCACCTGCCGGTGATTGTGGACTACGATATCGAGCTTTGATCGGTCGGGTGGGGTAGCGGCGGATGGGGTAACGGCGGATGCGCCTTCGCTTATCCGCCCTACGCAACCCTCGGTTGCATCCATCGCAATCCGGTCCGGGTTACTCCGCCAACGCCGCCTGCTGCAACCGATTCAACTCCCCAATCCCTTTCTTGGCCAACGCCATCATGGCTCCGAACTCGGCCTCGGTAAACGGCTCGGCTTCGGCGGTGCCCTGGATTTCGATGATGCCACCGTCATCACCCATGACCACGTTCATGTCGGTATCCGCACTGGAATCCTCTGGGTAATCCAGATCCAGCACCGGCACGCCCTGATAGATGCCAACGGACACCGAGGCAATGGCGCGCTTGAGCGGACTGTCCTTCACCAACCCCTTCTCCTGCAGAAACGCGACCGCATCGGCCAACGCCACCCAGGCACCGGTAATGGAGGCGGTACGGGTGCCGCCATCGGCCTGAATCACATCGCAGTCGAGCTGGATGGTGTTCTCGCCCAGCGCGTCGAGATCAATCGCCGCACGCAGGGAGCGGCCGATCAGACGCTGGATTTCCACCGTGCGCCCCCCTTGTTTGCCACGGGCCGCTTCGCGATTCATCCGCGAGCCGGTGGAGCGGGGCAGCATGCCGTACTCGGCGGTCAGCCAGCCCTGGCCCTTGCCGCGCAGAAAGGGCGGCACGCCCTCGACCACGCTCGCGGTGCAGATCACCTTGGTGTCCCCAAATTCCACCAGCACCGAACCCTCCGCGTGCTTGGTGTAACGGCGGGTCAGGCGCACATCGCGCAACTGGTCGGGCTGGCGGCCACTGGGGCGCTGAACGGTCGTCTCGGTCATGATCGGAATCCTGTACTGTCAAAGGGTTTGAAAAAGTCGTCTGTGGTAACATCGCCGGTTTAATGGGAGCGAAGCCTACCAGCTCCGCCCCCACAGTGTCACCGCCGCATTCAGACAGAGGATCGCCCATGCCACGCAGTATGACCGGTTTTGCCCGCACATCGCAGCAATATGACTGGGGCACACTCACCTGGGAGATCCGCAGCGTCAACCACCGCTACCTGGAGCCGGCCTTCCGCCTGCCCGACGATCTGCGCGAAATCGAGCCCCATCTGCGCGAGCGCATCCGCAAGAGCCTGCACCGGGGCAAGCTGGAAATGAGCCTGACCGTGCAGAAGGAAGAGGGCGCCGACCAGGCTCTGGGCATCAACCTGCCCAGAGTCCGCCAGCTCGCCGAAGCGGCGCACACCATCGGCAACGAGCTGCACGATGCCGCACCGATCAACCCGCTGGAAGTGTTGCGCTGGCCCGGCGTCTTGCAACAGGCCGAACTCAATCGCGAGACCCTGATTGAAGCCGCCCTGGCGCTGTTTGACCAGACCCTGAAACAACTGCTGGAACATCGCACCCGCGAAGGTGGCGAGCTGGTGCAGTTCATTCACCAGCGGTTGGACAGCATCAGCGCCGAGGTGGTGAAACTGCGCGAGCGGTTACCGGAAATACTGACCGCCCAGCGCGAGAAGCTGCAGAGCAAAATCGAAGCACTGAAGGTCGACCTGGACCCGGAGCGTCTGGAGCAGGAGATCACCCTGCTGGCACAGAAAGCCGACGTGGACGAAGAGCTGGATCGCCTAGACACCCACGTCGCCGAGGTGAAGCACACCCTGACCCAGAAAAACTCCCTGGGCCGCCGGCTGGATTTCCTGATGCAGGAGCTGAACCGCGAGGCGAATACGCTTTCATCAAAAGCCATCGTAGCAGACACCACTCAATCGGCGGTGGAGCTTAAGGTATTGATTGAGCAGATGCGGGAGCAGATCCAGAATATTGAATGACCATTTTTTGCTTTCCCTTGGTCGACTTTCCCTTCCTTTTTTCATGCAACATACTGATTTATAACAATATATTGGTTTCAAGCCATTTCACCCTGTTTCAGGCCGTTTCAAATAAACGGTGAGTAACATGGTGAGCAAATCGGAGTTTGGTACGCCTCTCAATACCAGATAAGTTACCAAATGGGTCGCAAGGGGGGTGAATCAAACTGGGCAAAACTGGCACCCTAACCAATAAGGGTATTGCCGGCGCACCTTAAGCGGAAAATCCAGCGTCAATCCTATACAGTAGTTCCTCCACCGCTTTAACGCCCTCGGTGTCCTTCAGAGCCTCTGTGGGTGCTAAACCATCCAAGGCCTTGCAAGGCGCATTCATCCAGCGGTTCGAAATATCATCACCGCCCAAGATATGTATAGCCAGCCGCTCAACACGACGTCGCTCCTCGTTGTCACTTGTCTCTGCTTCGTTTCGGTTCATGTTCACTCCCTACTTGAGCCACCATAGATGATGCATATACTCTAGCTTAGATGAGATCCATCACTATTATTCCGCAGGAGGAAAGGTGAAAACCTACGAAATTTCATTCTCTGATAGAGAAACGCTGCCCACTCACCTGGAGTCTGTGGCGGCGTCGCTGGAACTTTCACCCGAGGAGTTAATCAAGCGATTTATTGTGGAAGGGATGAGGCCATACAACTCAAATTTCTGCCCTAGCATACCCGGAACCTCTTTGGAGGATTTTTTTGTTCAAAATGGCGTTCTCAAACCAAAGGGTTGATCAATATGGTATTTAAAACCTCCACCTTCCCGATTTAGCCTCTGAAAGACTCCCATTCACCCCTATCGAAAAAATTTCTTTCGAGCCCAAGTTTCAAGGTTATCGCCTTTATATAAACCGACAATACAAACTGTCGAAATGGCAACGATAAACGACATATACCCAATTAGACCTGCCAGCATGTTCATTGTTTATCAACACCTTTACATAAATGCTCAGTAGATAATTGTCATCCAGCGTCACCTTGACGTCAAGATGCAAGTAATATCCGGACACCTGCTTTGTTCTACTGTGACAATTGCCGAAAGAGGGCCAGGCTTCGTAGCTCGCGGTGATCGAAAGTATATTCTTCTCGAGACTAGAAATTAATTCAGTAGCCTCGCCAACAAATGCTCCGCCTCCTCTTCAGAAGACATCGCCACGCACCCCACCCCATTACAAGCTTGGTAGCCTTCGTCGGCCAATAGGCTAACCGCTCGGCTGGTTGGCACCAGAATAAATGATCGTTCCGGTGGTTGGCCATCCTGTCTGAGAGAATCCCGGTAGATGTGGGCGGAAGCCATCGCATCCAGAATTCTGGCTTTGCTTGCGGAATACTTGCTGTCCAGGCAGATAAACCGCTTACCCTTTGAATCACCGAATTCTAGAACCAAATCGGGACGACGTTCCCGGCTGATGGAGCTATAGCCGTAAGCGTTAGTTCTTTCCATCGAAGGGCACACGAGCTGCGAGTACAAAGTGATCGACTGTTCGCCGCGACGCCCCATCAGGGCGCGGTCAGCGGCTCTCGGGTTTTGGCGCAAGCGCCAGTCGTAATCCGGAAACTGCGTTTCGAGCTGCTGAGCCAAAGCGACAAAGCACCAGGCCTCGTAGATCTCCCAGGTAGGAGCCAGGTAGTGTTGCTCATCGTCGGCCAACGCTGACAGGCCTTGGCGCAATAAACGAACGCCCAGACGACGAGTCATGCTGTAGTGTGGATTGCCGGAAACCGCATTCAGTTCGGCGGCGCTGGACTGGCGGGTACTCACTTCGCTGAAAGGCGCACGGCGGGAAAGTCGGGTGAACTGTCTTTCCGCCCGGCGCAAATACTCTAGGCGTCGAGGCAGACGCGGTGTCAGCTCGGTGACAGTTTCAGAGACCTGTTCGGTAAAGTCGATAAGATCGTAGATCAATCGCTTCGTCAGACGGCGGACCTCGCCCAGTTGACGAGTAATCAAGCGGTTAGCCGGGTTATCGAACGTCGGCTCATGAAACGGCACATCCAACCGCTGCTCATGCACGTCACTTGGTGCCACCGATTCGTCCGACAGTGCGGCCATCATTTGTGGAGATTGTGCGAGCTGACGCATGGTCGTGCCGTCTATCCGCCGAACCTGAGGCAGGGCGAGTTGTTCACGGCGGCTCCTGGTCCGAATGATCGGACGCTCGATAATAAGCTGTAAGCCGCGCTGGTACCGATCGATGAACTGTCTCAGACGCGCGTAGCGAAGCCACAGTGACAGCTCTGAGCCCGATGCTCCACCGAGACCATGTTGAGCGGGTTCGGTGCCCAGTACAAGATCGGGGGCGTAATCGACGATCTGCGCCAAATACTCTACATACTGCTCGCGGCCGGTTTTGTGAGACGCCGGCTCTATATCGGCAACATAGCGCAGTGGCTCACTACGGTGGGGCCACTCCAGTTCAAACATCACTTCGCCGGCATAGTAGCCTGGTGACCAACACCAGTAGATACCCGACCCATCCCTCTCCAGAGGCCCATCATCCACAAAAAGCCGGGCCTGCCCTTCGGGGCAAGCAATCCGGTATTCGCTGGTCTCTTGCAGGCCAGCCAAGGTCGCGCGCGGGGACAGAACACCAAGCTCTTGATATTCGCCTCCCCGATACCGATAAACCTTCAACTCCATAATCAGCGCCAGAACCGCATCATGCCGGTATCGACCAGATCCGTCTGCAACGATTGGACCTTAACCTTACAACGCACCAATCCGTGCTGATCCAGTATCTTCGTCGCCTGCGTTAGCGCCGCTTGCAGTCGTTCACTCTCCGAGCCACGCAGCTTGGGCAGAATGCGAGCGTACACCACATCATCCAACGCTTCCCGTAAGCTGAAATTCGGTGCCGCTTTGGCCAACTTCAGATAGGACAGGACATCCTCAACCGAGCGCCAGCCAAAGTGCAGGCGTTCCGGTGCCAGGGCATTAAGCAGACCCGACAGACACTGACGGACTTCCGTTAATTGGTCCGTCGTCAAGTCGAAATGATCCCAACGTGGATAGTCCGCCAGATCAATATCCCAGAACTCCAGCGTAAACGCGCGGTCCAGTACCTTGTCCGATAGCCCATGAGTGGTTTCATCCATATTGACCGTGCCAATAAACGCCACGTTGGCCGGGAACGGGATTGCCTTGGGGACGCCATCAAAGGTGTCGGCTTCGTCGTGGAGGCGCAGCTGATCTCCCGACTCCATCGCCGACAACACCGGCGCAAAATACTGTTCCGGGTGAGACAGGTTCATCTCGTCCAGAATCACTACAAAAGGATGCTCCGGATGATTGGCCGCCTGTAACAAAAATTCCAGTAGACCGGATCTTTCATATTTCTCCGGCACCAGCGGATTGATGTAACCAAACAGCGGTGAAGGGTCATACCAGCCGGGCTGCACCGCCTGCACGAACACACGGCGAGCCGGGTCGGCCCCGAACTGCTGGACCAACGCCGCACCATAGCGCTGCGCGAGCATGGTTTTCCCAGAACCGGACAGTCCAGCCAGAATGGCAAAGTGTCGGCGGGGGTGCGACCACAGGCCGAGGTGTAGCTGGCTCACCAGCCGCTCCGGGAACGCGGTATCTTCCACGACAGATTGAATCAAGCGGGCCTGGTCGACCGTAGCCACCGATAACGTTTCGCCGCTGCTCTTTCTGGGCTCGGGCTCTTCCTCTATCGGTCGCGCCTCCAGAAACTCAGGCTGCCAATGAATCTGCTCAACCCAGTCTCGCCCGATGTCCGTCAGTCGATATTGGCCATTGGCCTGCTGTTCCAGCAACTCAAAATCCCGTAACCACTTGAGCATCGCCGCCGGCGCATAGCTGGTCGTCCAGCCGGGGTTGACCTTCTGTAGCAACTCAACCAACTCGGGTTGGCTGTACTCCCGTTCATTCAGCGCACACAGAACGTGGTCTACCCCCAGGGTGCGGGTGATAAACAGCGGGATCAGCTCTTGCGGGTCTTGGGTTTCCAAGAACAGTTCGCCGCGCGCGGTCTGGGTAAAAATGCCGTCCTGTTCTTGAATAACATAAAATTCATTTTTGAGAATGGTGATCAGAGTACGCAGGCTGCTGTCTCGATAGTCCGGCAACTCCGAGCGCAGGTAGTCCATGAGCTCTTCACGGCTAACGCCATCCACCACAAAACTCAATGCACTGATGATAGAGGCCAGACCGCCCCGAATGCTGGTAAAGCCTTTACGACGTTGCAGCGCCGGCAAGGGCTTCAAGGTAATATCACCCTGATCCGTGGTGGTTTCCGCCTCCGCCTCTGTGCTGGCGCTTTGCACATGCGCCTGATACACCATCCAGGGCAAGGTCATACGCTCGGCCAGTGCGCGGGGGCTGTCGTCGGTTGGCCCCAGCAGGTCGTGCAATCGCTCCATCAAGTCGATCTGACGTTTGATTTCTCCTGGCTTTTTCTGCTTACCGAACCAGGCCCGGTGGCACTCCAGCGCCATACGCCGGTAGGTGATGGTAGTAAAATAGCGGGGGTAGAACGCGGCCAACACCCGGAAAATCTTCACCCGAGCCACCCGCTTGCAATACGTTTTCATCCGTGAGACCAGGCCATCATGAAAGGCCTGAAAGAAGGCAAGCCGCGCCTCGGAATCTTCGGGCACGGGGCGAACCGACTGCTCCGCGACCCACTCACGAAACTCAGGCGCTTCCAAGGCTGCGCTGACATCCACCGTGCCCATACCGACGCCGCTTACCCGGTTTTCGTCCCAAAGCACCTGCTGAAACCCACGTGTCTTTCGGGTTTCCAGATCGGCGCTCTGCACAAACGTCAGGAGGTCGGTAAGTCCGCTTAGCCAGCCGGGGTTACGCTCAAAGGGGTTGATACTCTCCAGGGTGGCTCTCAGAGTTTCGTCGTTGGTGAAATTCGATTGCGTCGCCATTATTTACCTCTTGTTATGGATGATCACCAGCCAAGTTTACAGCGTGGTCCTTTGCTTGGCGCCCTGGCTTTTGTGTCATGGAAACTCCTGGTTCAAAATCTGTATATAGGCGCTGTAGGCGTAGACCCGATTGCGCTTTTGACCAGTGATTTCGCTGACGATACCGCAGCGTTGTTCCAGCGCAGCCAGCGCTTTGTTCACGGTGGCATGGGTCAGGCCGGTTCTGGCCACCAGCTTGTTGACGCTGGCAATCGGTGTTTCAAAAAGCGCATCCAGCACTTGCTGGGCAGAGGCGGCCAATCGACCCAGCTCGCCCAGTCGCTCCCGGTCGTAGGCGCGGAGTTGGTTAAGTTTCTGAGCCATGGTAACGGCATGGGTGGCGGTATCGGCGACCGCATCCACAAAGAACAACAGCCACGCTTCCCAATCCCCGGTTTCCCGCACTTGCTGCAAGCGCTCGTAATAGGTTTGCCGGTGTTTTTTGAAAAAAACGGACAGGTACAGCAGCGGTTCATGTAAGACCTTGGCTTCTGCCAGAATCAGAACAATAAGGAGCCTGCCCAGGCGGCCATTGCCGTCCAGGAAGGGGTGGATGGTTTCGAACTGAACATGGGCCAGCGCCGCCTTGATCAGCGGGTCAGTTGCCTCGGGCTGATCGTTGATGAAGCGCTCCAGCTCCGACCAACAGTCGGCAATGTGAGTTGCCGGAGGCGGCACAAATACCGCCTCATCGGGCCGGTGACCGCCCAGCCATACCTGGTTTTGGCGGAACTGACCGGGCCCTCGGCTGATCCCACGGCCGGAGGTCATCAGCGCTTCGTGGACCTCCATAATCAGCCGATGAGCGACCGGGTGGCCCGCCCGGATGCGCTCAATGCCCAGGTTGAGCGCATTGACGTAGCAGGACACCTCTTGCACATCATCCATGGGCACACCGGGCTGGCCTTCCATCTCGTAAAGCATCAGATCGCTCAGGGAGGACTGGGTGCCTTCGATCTGGGAGGACATGACGGCCTCTTTGCGGACGTAGCTGTACAGAAACAGAGAAGCATCCGGCAAAAGGGTGCTGATGGCATCCAGGCGTCCCAGTGCCAGCATGGCCTGGTTGATACGGCCTTGCAGCTTGTTGTCGACCTCCAGCGGGGGGCTAGGCGGCAAAGGCGCGGGGACAAAAGCCTGGCAGGGCACGCCGCCCGCGATACTGAGGACTTTGTGGCCGGTTATGCCTCTTTTCATTGGGATTACCCTAAAATAAGTGCAGCCATTATTTTAACTTATTAACAAAAATAAAATAACTGTTGTATTAATGTTAACCTTGGCTCCCTGAGGCGGCCATATCGCCGAGTTTCGGCGGCGCTGTATAGCTGGGGCTGGCGGTCCGGTGACAAGGAGGAATGACTGGTACTACTGCCCGGCTGACTCGGTTCGGCCCACACACACCCGATTTCGCCCCTGATGCTTGGCATCGTAAAGCGCCCGGTCGGCGCGCCCATAGAGCAGGCTTTTGGTGTCGTCCGGGCAGGCTTCGGTAATACCGAAACTCATGGTGACTTCACCATAACGACCGCCATACTGCGCCACCAGTTCGCGCTTGCGTTCGGCGACCCTGATCGCCTGTTCCGCGGTAGTGCTCGGGAGAATAAGCGCAAACTCCTCACCGCCCATGCGCACCAGCGTATCAATTTCCCTCAGCCCCTGATGCAGGCACTGAGCAACATCCTTGAGTACCCGATCGCCCGCGTCGTGACCAAAGCGGTCGTTGATTCGTTTAAAGAGATCAATGTCCGTGAGAACGAGCGCAAAGGGTGTGCGCGTGCGGTGGAACAGAGCCAGCTGCGCTTCTACCTGCCGGTCGTAAACCCGGCGATTGGCCAGGCCGGTGAGCGGGTCTTGTGTTGCCATCAACTCCAGTTTTGCGTTGACCTCGGAAAGCTGTTCCTGGCGCTGCTCCAGTTCGCGGGCGAGCGCCTGCACCTGTTCCAGGGCCTGGGCCTTTTCTTCCGTCGCCTGCTCCGCCGCTTTGCGCGCCTGTTGCAGTTGTTCCTCGACCAGGTTGCGTCGCTGCATGGGTAACAGCAGTAACTGATACCCCGGTTCATCTCCGGCCACCGAGGATGCACTGAGCAGCACCGGTAGCGGTTGCCCGGAAGCGTTGGTAAAGGTCAGGATCATTTCCTCGGCGTGGCCGTGCAGACGCAGCGCCGGCAATACATGCCCCAGATAGTAGATTCTGGAACCGCCGGTCATCCAGCTCTCTGGCGCATGCCCCACCAGCGCCGTCTCTGGTCGGCCCAGCCAATCACAGAGCGTACGATTGACTGCGGTCACGATATTGGCCTCATCGAGAACGATAAGGCCCCCCGGCAGGCGGTCTATGTCAGGCTGCATCCTGGGTGCCCTCAATCACGGCACGGGCCACCGCTTCAGGGTTGCTGATCTGAGGGTAGTGTCCCGTGGCGTCGAGCCGCCGGATGCTTCCTTTGAGCAGAGCCCACTCGAGGTATTCGATCACCGCGGGCGGGACAATCACGTCCTGCTCGCAGTACAGCACGAGCGTGGGCACCTGAACTTGGGACAAACGGTCGCGGACATCGCTGAAAAAAGTGGTTTCCGCAAAACGGCGGGACATGGCAGGGTCGGCATTGAGAAAACTCTCACGCAACTGCTCGGCGAGGGCGGGGCGGTCGCCGTTGGCCATGACGATCGGCGCCAGATAACCGGCCCACTCGAAGTGGTTGCGCTCCATCAGGTCCAGCAGCTCCTGCACGTCCTCGCGCTCGAAACCGCCGTGGTAGTCCGGCGGATCATTGATGTAGCGGGGTGAAGGGCCAATGGCAATAATCTGGCGAAACAGCTCCGGCTCGGCGATCGACGCCAGCCAGCCAATGGTACCGCTGATCGAGTGCCCGACCAGAATAGGCCGCCGCTCCAGGCCGAGGGCCTGCACTAGCTCAATCAGATCCTCGGCGTAAGCCGAGAGGTCGGCGTAACGCTCAGCGTCGAATGCGCTTCGGTCGGAGCGGCCGCAACCGATGTGGTCAAACAGCACCACCGGATACTCCCGGGCCAGGGCGTCCGCCACCGGCGCCCAGATTTGCTGATCACAGCCAAAACCGTGAGCAAGAATCAACGTCGGCCGGTCGGTTGAGTCGGGGGCAGGCCCCAACCATGAAGTCTGGTGTCGCCTGAGGATGTCGGCAGATAACATGAGTACCTCGGTCAAGGGCCTCCGGCCCGATACCTCATCAAGATAGCTCATGGTAGCAGGGGCTGCCGCTTATGAGGGCCAATTACAACGATTGTTGTGCCAACCTCCGGTCGCGCAATGGCCGGTCAGCCAGCGGCGCGCTGCCGCAGTCGTTGCCACTCTTCCTCCAGGGTGTTGTCCGGCAAGGTCTCGCCCGCGCGACGATACCAGTACCCCGCGTTGCCCAGATCGCCCTCTTCGCGGTGCAGGTAGCCGTGAATCAGGCAGGAGAGGGGGTCATCCTGGGCCTGAACCAGGTCGTGAGCGCCGTGCCAATCCCCTTCGCGGGCCAGTTCCAGTGCTTTGAGTTGAGTGTTCACCCTTAGGCCTCTTCGGACGGTTCGTAACAATACTCCGTCAGGATACCCCATCCCGCACTTGGGGCTCCACGCTGGCCTCCATCCGCTCCCGCTCCTGATCCAACCGGGCCAGGGACTGTGCCGGCGCAAACCAGGCTGCCAACAACAGGATGCCGATGGCGCCACCCAAGCCATAGAGCGCGCCGACTTCTACTTTACAGTCCACCACCAGATCGCACACCGAGCAGGTGCGCGGGGCGCTCTGAAGATACGATAGCACTTCCGTGCTGCGCCCCCAGTTGCCTTTGCCCGCGCACTTGATGTGAGGCACGCCGTGAACCCATAACGTGAAGGGATTCACTAGTACCACGACGGCATGGCCGCCGCCAAGCTCAATATTTTTCAATGGCACCTGACCGACGATATCGCCCTGGACCTCCGCCAGCAACCCCGCGCCTTTGTCACCCTGCAGTAACGCGGGGCCATCGAAACGTTTGAGCTGGCTCCCCGTCTTTATTAGAAGCACACACCCGCGGAGNGACTCGCTACGGGAGTCAACCTCTGGACTGAACCGGAACAGATCNCACAACGACTTCACAGTGCAATGCGCCAACCTTTTTGCAGTATTTGCTCATAAAAACATCAAANCAANATTGCCAATTCGTCTAAATCATCACGGGGAACCTGGGTATTGACCTGTATCAAAGCACTTTCCGAAATATGTACTACCCTGTAGGTAGTCAGCCTTGAATAACGAGATCGAAGCACGGAGTCGCCATGTCAGTCGACACGCACCCATCCGAAGTAGACAACTCGCAGGAGAAACGTCGCGAGTGGCGAATGTTCGCCTTCATCGTGGTTTTCCTGTTCCCGATACTCACCGTTGCCCTGGTCGGCGCCTACGGTTTCNCCATCTGGATGTACCAGCTCCTGGCCGGGCCTCCCGGAGCGGGTTGATTCCCGCAGCGCTCTCAACGCCACCCACTTTGAACCACCACCAGGAGGCTTCTCATGGCCGTCATGCACCATGAGCCCGACCATCAACAGATACCCGTCACGACGCTGCCGGTTGAGTGGCACGTTGCCAGNGTGATCGTGCACACCCAGCCNGNGGCACTGNCCNCTACCGANCAGTGGCTGCGCGAGCTGCCCCAGCACTGGCCGGACGAGACNCTCAAATGCGCCGAAATACACGCCCAAAGTGATCAGGGAAAGNTGGTATTGGTGCTNGAGAGCACCGANGCACAAGCGATTNTGGANGTGATTGACCAGACCAGCGCGCACCCCGGCGNTGTCAACGCCGCACTGGTCTACCACGAAGTGATTCCGCCGGAGGANCAACCGCAATGAATCTGACCCGCCGCCAATTCGCCAAGGCCAACGCCGCTGCGGTAGCCGCCGCNGCCATCGGNATGCCNCTGCCCGCCAGCGCCAGNAACCTGGTCACCAACCGCGAGCTGACCAACCTGAAATGGAGTAAGGCCCCCTGCCGNTTCTGTGGCACCGGCTGTGGCGTCATGGTCGCCACCCGNGACAACCGGGTCGTGGCNACCCATGGCGACGTCAAAGCCGAGGTGAACCGGGGCNTGAACTGTGTGAAGGGCTACTTTCTGTCGAAAATCCTGTACGGNCCGGACCGGTTNCACAAACCGNTGCTGCGGATGCGCAACGGCCAGTACGACAAGAACGGCGACTTNCAGGAAATCTCCTGGGACCAGGCCATGGACCTGCTCGCCGACAAGTTGAAGCAGTCGATNCGNGAACANGGCCCGGANAGNGTCGGCCTNTTNGGNTCNGGNCANTGGACCGTNTGGGAAGCCTACGCNGCCAGCAANCTGTTCAANGGCGGGCTGCGCAGCAACAACCTCGACCCCAACGCGCGCCACTGCATGGCCTCGGCGGTGGGCGGCTTCATGCGCACCTTCGGCATNGACGAGCCCATGGGCTGCTATGACGANATCGAGCACGCCGATGCGTTCGTGTTGTGGGGNTCGAACATGGCGGAAATGCACCCGGTGCTGTGGAGCCGGGTCACCGACCGCAAGCTCTCCTACGAGCATGTCCAGGTGGTCGCCATGTCCCCCTACGAAACCCGCAGTTTCGATCTGGCGGATCTGCCCATNATTTTCAAGCCTCACACCGACCTGATCATNCTCAACTACATCGCNAACTACCTGNTCGANAANGACAAGGTCAATCACGANTTCGTCAACAANTACACCCGCTTTGTGAAAGGCCAGGACGATATCGGNTACGGCCTGCGCGCNGAAGANCCCCGNCAACAGCGGGCCAAAGGCGCCGACAAAGCCAACACCTGGAGCGATATCACCTTCGAGGAGTTTGCCGAATTCGTCAAACCCTACACCCTGGANCGGGCCGCCAAGGANACNGGCGTCCCCAAGGCCCGCCTGGAACGGCTGGCAAAAATCTATGCGGACCCGGACATCAAGGTCATGTCCTGCTGGACCATGGGCTTCAACCAGCACACCCGCGGGGTCTGGGCGAACAACATGATCTACAACATTCACNTNCTGACCGGCAAAATCAGCGAGCCGGGCAACAGCCCCTTCTCGCTGACCGGCCAGCCCTCGGCCTGTGGCTCNGCTCGGGAAGNGGGCACCTTTGCCCACCGCCTGCCCGCCGACATGGTGGTCACCAAGCCAAAACACCGGGCCATGACCGAGAAAATCTGGAAGCTGCCCGAGGGCACCATCCCCGACAAGGTGGGTTTCTCTGCCGTGGAGCAAAGCCGCAAGCTGAAAGATGGGGTACTCAGAGTCTACTGGACTCAGGTGACCAACAATATTCAGGCCGGCCCCAATACCAGCCAGGAAACCTTGCCCGGATGGCGCAACCCGGATGCGTTTGTGGTGGTCTCCGATGTCTATCCCACCGTCTCGGCTCAGGCCGCCGACATGATTCTGCCCAGCGCCATGTGGGTGGAAAAAGAGGGCGCTTTCGGCAACGCCGAGCGACGCACCCAGTTCTGGCACCAGCTGGTACCGCCGCCGGGCGATGCCCGTTCTGACCTTGGCAGCTGATGGAAGTCTCCCGGCGCATCAAAACCGATGATGTCTGGCCCGCGGAGCTGCTCAACAAAGCCGGCGAACTCAAAGGCAAGACACTCTTCGATGTGCTCTTTGCCAACGGCCAGGTCAACCAGTTCAGCAACGATGACCGCGCCGAGGGTTATGCCAACTATGAATCCGAGGCCTTCGGCTTCTATGTACAGAAAGGCTTGTTTGAAGAATACGCCCGCTTTGGGCGCGGCAAGGCCCACGACCTCGCCAATTTCGATCGGTACCATCAGGAGCGGGGCCTGCGCTGGCCTGTAGTGGACGGCCAGGAGACCCGGTGGCGCTTCCGCGAGGGCCACGACCCCTACGTGGAAGCGGGCGCCGGAGTGCAGTTCTACGGCAAACCGGATAATCGGGCTCTGATTTTTGCCCTGCCTTACGAGCCCCCGGCGGAGTCCCCCGATGCAGAATACCCCTTCTGGCTCAGTACCGGGCGGGTACTGGAGCACTGGCACACCGGTTCCATGACCCAGCGAGTCGAGGAGTTGAACCTGGCCGTACCTCACGCGTTGGTGTACATGAATTACGAAGACGCCCGTAAGCAGGGCTTCCGCCGCGGCAGCGAAGTGCGGGTGATCAGTCGGCGCGGCAACATCCGGGCACGGGTAGAAACCCGAGGCCGGGTCAAACCACCGGAGGGGCTGGTGTACATTCCCTTTTTTGACGCCAACCGGTTGGTGAACAAGCTGACCCTCGATGCCACCGACCCGATTTCCCTGCAGACGGATTTCAAGAAATGTGCCGTCCGTCTCGAACTGATCAGCCTTGCGTAAGGGAGAAACCATCATGATCAAGCCGATACTCCGCCGCTTTATGATGGCCAGTCTGTGTATACCGCTGCTCGCCCTCGGAGAACCGACGCAAGATGTTTCTGCTCCGGATGGTGTGCGTAAAGGCGGGACACTCAGCAAGACCTTTGAGGCACCGCCGCTGGCCAACGTCCGCTCCAGCATGCGCCGGCCCACGCGCAATTACCCCGAGCAGCCGCCGATGATTCCGCACACTATCCGCGGTTACCAGGTGGACACCAACTTCAATCAGTGCCTGAGCTGCCATAGCCGCAGCGCCACCGAAGTCAGCGGCGCCCCCATGGTCAGCATCACCCACTTTGTCGACCGGGACGGCCAGACGCTGGCCTCGGTTTCACCGCGCCGCTATTTCTGCGTGCAGTGCCATGTGCCCCAACACGACGTCGATCCGGTGAAGGTCAGCACCTTCAAAGGGATTGACCAGGTGTTGGAAGATATCATCAAGCGCGGTGAGTAGCGGGGGACGGTTATGTGGAAAACACTGAAGGCGTATTGGAAAACGTTCAATCGACCCGCGACGCACATCAGCCTGGGGGTTCTGACTCTCGGCGGGTTCATTGCCGGCATCATATTCTGGGGCGGCTTCAACACGGCATTGGAATTCACCAACACTGAAGAATTCTGCATCAGTTGCCATGAAATGAAGGCCAACCCCTACGAGGAGCTGATCCCGACCATTCACTACACCAACCGATCCGGTGTGCGCGCCACCTGTTCAGACTGCCACGTTCCCCACGACTGGACCTACAAGATCGCCCGCAAAATGGAGGCCTCCAAAGAGGTGTGGGGCTGGATCTTCGGCACCATCGATACCCGGGAAAAGTTTCTGGACAAGCGCCGCATGCTCGCCGAGCGCGAGTGGCGCCGGCTGAAAGCCAACGACTCACTGGAGTGTCGCAACTGCCACAACTTCGAGTATATGGACTTTACCCAGCAATCACCCCGGGCCCGGGAAATGCACTCCACCCTGTTGGCCAGCGGCGAGAAAACCTGTATCGACTGTCACAAGGGCATCGCCCACAATCTGCCGGACATGCGCGGCGTGGAATCGGGCTTTCACGGTGACCTGAGCGAGGTCTACGCCCCCGGCAGCACGGCCGTGGCCCGGTTCCTGTTGACCGAGGAATAGCCTTCGCTCACAATCCCGGAACCGACCAGGAGACCGAACTGTGAGCGACAACGTCATAGCCTTCAAACGGCCCAGCGCCAAAGAAAAGCACAAGGGTAAAACCTTGTGCCGCAGTGGCTTTCATAAGTGGAAGGTGGTCACCGAGCGGAAGTTTGATGTCAAGCAGGGGAAGTTGGTGACCCAGCTGAGGTGCACTCGGTGCGGTAAAGAGAAAGTGGAAGCGCTTTGATACTAACCGGCTACATCAATAAAGCTGTTAATTGATAAACGGCCGGTAAGCGGGTCAGGATCCGGATGAAAGTCGGCTTCGATGCACCCCGAATGAAGGATATTGCGGGGATAAACCACCATCCGATTGAAAACACCTTCAACGCGATCGATTTCTTCGAACAACGGCGTAGATCCATTAATGTAGCCACGGCCGGGCATATTGGGTCCATCATTCTCCGACTCTAATGACCGAAGGTAGGCCACTTTCCTCTCTTCCGTGAGCCGCTCAAAACCGGTTTTTCGATGTCGATAGAACGCCGTGCCACCGTATCCGGATCGAAACAGGTAGTGGATGGCTGCCAGGCCTTCCGGTTCCAGAGAGTCAAAATGGGGAATACGCTGCAACAGCGACAGCTGCTCCGGCGGAGTCGTGACCAATGAATACTGGCACATGGTAAATTTGAGCGTCCGGCCAGACAGGCCAAAGGCATCCGCCATGGCCCCCTGAAGGCTCTCCAGCACGAAGCGCTGGTAAGAAAGAGAAACAGGCGCCCGAATGCCGGGGAAGAAGCGCGACTGGGTTGTAAAGTTCAAATGACTCGCCTCTTCACGCAGCCGCTCTGGCTGCTCCACCAATTGGTCTATGATCATTACCGGTGTGCGCTCTTCCCCGACATGTTCGATCCGAATCGACCTTTCAGGCGATGGGGCCCATACACGATCAACGCTCACGACAATACTCCTCAACAAATGCTCCGTGCGGGGGGAGCTTCTCTACCCCCAAACTCACCTGTCGCCTGAAATCGTCCAACGTTTTTTTCAGTCGCTCGTCACCCATAGCACGGACAATCGGGTGGTAGCGCTCTGGATTGATTCGTTGCCCCAACATGACCTGCACCCAGGAATCAAGGCGGAACAGTTCGTTCGGTGCCTGGTAGGCATGCCCTTGCTCCCGAAATAGGGCGATGCGCTCCTGCAGTGACTCCGGAATGCTCATGTTACTGCAGTGGCGCCAAAATGGGCTGTCAGACCGTTCCGTGGCGTGATAGTGAAGAATGATAAAGTCTCGGATCTTTTCCAGCTCGTCTTTTGCAATCCGGTTGTAATGGCTCACCAATGAAGGCGTAATACCGTCAAAAGGAAAAAGCTGAATCAACCGTGTCATGCTGATCATGATCAGGTGGATTGACGTCGACTCCAACGGCTCAACAAAACCGCTGGACAGCCCCACGGCCACACAGTTTTTGTTCCAGGTCTGACGTCGCCGTCCAGTACGAAACCGGATCAGGCGTGGTTCAGTCAGTGGCTTCCCCTCGATACTGGATAAGAGCCGATCCCGCGCGGCCTCATCGCTTGAATACCGGCTGCAGTACACCAGGCCATTCCCCACCCGATGCTGGAGTGGAATACGCCACCGCCAACCACTGTCGTGAGCACTGGACAGAGTGTAGGGTGGTGGTGGGCCGACGGACTCTGTCTGTACCGCCAAGGCGCTGTCGCAAGGCAACCAATGGCTCCAGTCCTCATACCCCGTGTGCAGAGCTTCCTCAATGAGTAATCCCCGAAACCCGGTGCAGTCAATGAACAGATCTGCATCCACCGATTCTCCGGACGCCATTTCCAGCGACTCGATATAGCCTGAATCAGGGTTCAGGTGCACCTGCTGAATCTTGCCCTCGATTCGCGTAACACCCTCGCTTTCACTCTTGGTTCGCAAAAAGGCGGCGTATCGGGTCGCATCCAGGTGATAGGCGTAGTTCAGGCTGCCGTTTGACGAGGCGGCAAATTTTCCCTCCCGAGCCGCCTCATGTTCCACGCAGTACTCCCCGAATTCTCCCCCGAAACCTTGTTCCCTGGCACGTAGCCAGAAATGCTGGAAGTCAGCCATCCAGGTTTCTTTACCGGTCTTTCCGAAAGAGTGAATATAGCGGTCACCGTCCCGGGCCCAGTTCTCAAAGGCGATACCCAATTTGAATGTGGCGCCTGTGGCCGCCATAAACTGTTGCTCATCTACACCAATCAGTCGATGAAAGTTGCGCATGGGCGGGATACTGGCTTCACCGACACCAACGGTACCAATGTCCTCGGATTCGACCAGCACAATATTGAGCAAGTCGCCAAGCTGCGACGACAATGCCGCCGCGCAGACCCAGCCAGCAGTGCCACCACCTGCGATTACCACTTTGCGTACAGGCTTGTTCACGGTGTTCTCCTGTAAAACAGGTTCATTTTATAGAAACCATACCACGGTTTTTAGAGAAACTCATTGGCAAAAAAAAGGCCGCTGCAAGCAGCGACCTTCTTCTTACCAGGGACCAAGCCGGAAGGTTGGCCCAAGTTTTCACGCAACCTTTAGAAGGCGTAGCGAGCACCGATCTGGTAACGAGCGCCCTGATCTTGAAGATCCCAAAGCTGGTTCTCAGAGCGACCATGCTGACGGATGTTCTCTTCGGTCAAATTGATGCCCTCGAAGAACACACTCAGATCGTCCGTCACATTATATGCAACGTTCAGATCAAGCTGAGAGTACTCCTCAACGTAAACCGGGTTCCGTGAGTTACCACGGTTGGTTTCGTTGAGGAACTTGTCACGCCAGTTGTAGGCCAGACGCACGGTGAAACCGTAGTTCTCATAGATACCAACGAGGTTAGCGGTATCACTCAGGCCCAGTAGCGCGAACTGTGCTTCCGAAGGATCGCCCAGATCATTAAACGCTACGTCGCCCCGCACTATCGTGTAGTTGGCCTGAACACCGAAACCGGTATCGCCAAAGAAATGCTGCGCGGCGAGTTCGCTACCGTAGAGCTTGGCTTCACGATTGTTGACTGGCGTTGCGGTGTTGAAGATCATCAACGGATCTTCGGAGTTGGGGATCAGGTCGTACTCTGTCGCCACGTCCACTGCGAAGTCTGCGTCGTCTGTATAATCCGCCGCCCCATTCGGGAAAGCATCCGGATTATCCAGCACGGCGGTCATGACAAACAGAGAGGTATCGTTGATGTCATAGCCACCATCAGAGAGCGCCTGTGCCGCTTCTTCTACGCGAGGACCGTTGGTGACATCACGCAGACCGAAGTGGCTTTCCGGAATCTGGTCAGTACCAATAAAGTTACTGACTCGCTTCTCAAAGAAGCCCGCTGATACATAGCTGGAGTCGTCGTAGTACCATTCAACTGACAAATCCAGGTTGTCTGATTCCAGCGGTTTCAGAGCCGGGTTGGTCGCGTTGGCGGTCGGAGTCGAGCCAAGATAGGTAGAACCCACGTTGCCAAAGCCACCCACGGATGCTGCTAACTGGCCGTAACCGGCGCGAGCGATGGTTTTGCTATAAGAGAAGCGAGCTTTGACGTCCTCTGCCAGCAGAATATCGAAATCCAGGCTGGGCAGCAGGTTGTCGTAGTCAGACTTGACGGTAAACGCTTCGGTGGTATCGCTGTAGACAGTCTGGAAGTCGTTGTTGTCTTGCCACACCCGGTAGGCCGGAATCTGAGTGAAGGACGTGGAAGTCACATCGGTAGTTTCATAGCGGAAACCGGTCACCAAGTTGGTTTCCATGCCACCGAGCTCGCCCTGAATAGTAACCTGGGCGAAAAGTGCGTTAATGTCTTCTTCAATCAGATTGTTATTGGAGAAGTTCGGGTTATAAGCCACTGCATAACCGTTTTCAGCCGTACCGTATTCGCTAACAGCCCACTCAGCCAGGGCTACCGGGTTGCCGCGGGCACCGCCCTGGAAGCCACCGCTAGTGGGATAATCGTCGAACTGTCCCAACAGGCTGAACTCTTGCAGCAAGCCATCGGGAATTTCACCCGGGTTGGCTACACCCCAGTCACCCAATGCCATGTAGCGATCCGAGTTCTGCTGCTCCATTTCCACAGTGCGACTTTCGACACCGAAATCGAAACGGCCATCGTCAAACTCGAAGGCGCCATCCAGCTGCACTTGGGTCACATCAGTGGTCTGACCGGCGTACCAGATCCGAGCAACCTGGGAGCCGAAGTCATCCAGACTGAAGCCATTTTCATAAGTCGCCTGAGTCAACGGCAGATCGCGGTCCCAATCAGTCACCTGCGAGGTCTGGGTCGGGTTGGCTACACTCACGTCGATAGAGCCTGCATTACCCGGGCCATCCGGCAGGCTTTCCATGGTGGAGTCATGGACGTCGAAGTTGAAGCTCAAGCGGTCGTTGACCTGCCACTCGGCGTTGAAGCCAATAGAGGTCAGCTCGTCGCGCTGTTCACGCCATTGCTGCTCGTAGCCGTTATCCTTGTTGGCCAAGGTTTCAGAGTAAATCGCTGGCGTAGCAACCGCAGAGTCGTCAAACACCAGGCGATCAACGGTGTTGCCGTTGGCATACCAGAAGGTCTGCTCGCCACGATGCTCAGTAAGATAGTTCTCAGCATACACCAGATCACCGGTCAGGGTGAGGTTGTCCTGGGGCTGGAACTGCAGGGTCAACATGGCGTTGGTACGCTCACGATGACGATCGGATACAGAGTAACGAACGTCGTTGGGACGGCCGTAGAGTTGGCCCTCTTCAGGGGCATTTTCAATCACCGCATCATCGGTGAACGAATAGAGTTCGTCCTCGCCCCAGCGCCCAATATTCCAGTCGTTGGAGGTGGCGCCGGCGGCTCCGGAATCGCGTTCCTGAAAGCTGGCGGCCAGGCTCACACCAAAGGTGTCAGAGTCATCGGTCCAGCTGAAAATACCGGAGACTTCCGGAGTCAGGTCATCACCGGTCAGGGTGGTAGTGTCATGAACGGCTTTAAAGCCGACGCTACCCTCGGTTCCGCGATCCAGAGGACGGGCGGTCTTGATGTTGATGGTACCGCCGATACCACCGGTCGCAATACTGGCACGGCCTGTCTTGTACACTTCCAGTCCGGAAACGCTTTCCGAAGCCAGGTTGGCAAAGTCAAATGCGCGGGTGCCACCACCACGGGTACCACTGGCACCACTACCACCACCGAAGGTGCTGGCTGCGGGAAGCTGACGACCATTCAGGGTCACCATGTTGTTGTCGCCACCGAAACCACGGATGGTAACCGAGGAACCCTCGCCGTTGCGACGGTCAATGGAGACGCCGGTAATGCGCTGCAGGGATTCAGCCAGGTTAGTATCGGGGAATTTACCGATGTCTTCCGCAGAAATGGCATCAACGACACCAGTGGCATCGCGCTTGATGTCCATCGCCTGCTCCAGGGAGCCGCGGATACCGGTGACCACCACCTCTTCCAGCATGGGCTCGCCCTGCTGCGCTAATGCACCACCGCTGAAGCCAGCCAGGGCCGATGAGGCCACGACTGAGGCGATCAGGCGCTTTTGAAAACTCTTACGATTGGGATTCATGGAACTCTCCTTACTGAGACCAGGTTATTATTGTCGGCACACGAAGTACCGCAAATCATTTACCAGCAATCCGTAAATAGCTGTTGTACGGTTTTGGTTGATCACCACCGCTGAGCCAGGGGCAGAGTCCCTTACTGTTGTTGTCATTTCCTGCTTCGGCATCCAGACGCTCTCACTCTCCGAAAACCGATCACCGCAAACCCAATTCGGCGTCCGCTCACACGACACAGGCACCTAATTGCCACCTGGAATAAGTGTGCTAATTTTTATAACTTAGCAGATCCACTGACGCTTAGATTATCCTCTATGTGCCGCCTAAACCCACATTAGGGTTATAGTGACCATAAATATTAGTCTTCTAGACTATTACACTCCCGCCCATACCTTGTCAACAACCAATTGCTTAGACGAAACAATCCGTTATGAGGTCTTGATAAGGTCTTCTTCAGATTAGTTCCGCCATGACCAAAGCGCAAATATTTAAGCATATATAAATAAGAGAATGTACTCATACGTTATTGTATTACTATATGATCTTAGGGCGAATTAAGACTTTACTCCTGACTCATCGTATCAGGCCCCGCATCCCAGAGTCAGCTGGATAGTCCTGCTTTCCTCATTCTCGCGCACCTCAAACCCCGTCCACCGTACCAACTTGGCGCACTCTTTCTGTCGTCATGCCCGCGCTTGAGGCAAACACAGCTGGATTATCCTGACCCACGATGAAGCACCTCTCTGTTTTTCGGTCCACCGCTGTGCAAATCGGCCAATCCTCCCCTCATTTACGGGAAATTTCCTGGATCTGCTCAGTCGTCGTTTCGTTGGCACAGCTTTTGAATACACCAGCTCGTGCACCCGACATTCACTTGTCCCTTTAGTTTGCGATCGTGAGCCAAGCCATCTGATTGTTCCTGTCGAACAGTCAGCGACACATGACGATCAGTTCCGTCATCCGTGTTTTTCACTTTTCAGGAGTCAACAATGAACACCTTTCTTGACGCGCTTCGCTCTTTGCGTCGCTCATTGCGACGCCCTCTATCATCCTGCTTTTGTCAGATCTCAAAACGGTTGGGATTTTCATTGATTGCTTTAATGAGCCACTCCACATTGGCCGTTGGGCCACCCGAGAAAGCAGACCTGCGGTTTGGCTTCATCAAGCTGACCGACATGGCCCCTTTGGCCATTGCACTGGAAAAAGGCTACTTCGAGGATGAAGGCCTTTTCGTCGAGCTGGAAGCTCAGGCGAACTGGAAAGTGTTATTGGACGGGGTGATCGACGGGCAGTTGGACGGCGCTCACATGCTGGCCGGCCAACCACTGGCGGCCACCATTGGCTACGGCACCAAAGCCGATATCATCACCCCCTTTTCCATGGACCTGAACGGCAATGGCATTACCGTTTCCAATCAGGTTTGGGAGGCGATAAAACCTCATCTACCAACCGGCGAGGACCGAAAAATACAACATCCGATCCATGCCGATGTCCTGAAGCCGGTCATTGAATCAATGGCCAAAAAAGGTGAAAGCTTCAAAATGGGAATGGTGTTTCCCGTTTCCACACACAACTATGAACTCCGCTACTGGCTCGCCGCCGGCGGTATACATCCGGGGTTCTACGCTCCCCACAAAGGCGACACGTCAGGCCAGAAACAGGCCGATGCCTTTTTGAGTGTAACGCCGCCACCCCAGATGCCTTCGACGCTTGAAGCAGGCACTATCCACGGCTACTGCGTCGGTGAACCCTGGAATCAACAGGCGGTTTTCAAAGGCATCGGTGTACCCGTCATCACGGATTACGAAATCTGGAAAAACAATCCCGAAAAGGTATTTGGGATAACCAGGGAGTTCTCCGAAAAGTACCCCAACACCACCATTCGCCTGACCAAGGCGCTGATTCGGGCGGCCAAATGGTTGGATGCAGACGATAACGCCAACCGGGAGGAAGCCTCGAAAATTCTTTCTCAGCCCTACTACGTCGGTGCCGACTATGAAGTGATTGCCAATTCCATGACCGGCACGTTCGAGTATGAAAAAGGTGATACCCGAGAGGTTCCGGATTTCAATGTATTTTTCCGCCACAACGCGACCTATCCTTATTACTCGGACGCCATCTGGTACCTCACGCAGATGCGCCGCTGGGGCCAGATCAGCGAATCCAAACCAGATGCGTGGTACTTCGACATAGCCCGAAAGGTCTATCGCCCGGACATTTATGCGCAGGCAGCCCAAGCGCTTATTGCAGAGGATTATGCGGTCGCCGACGAGTTCCCCGACTTTGCCAACGAGTCCGGCTTCAAGCCCCCGCAGGATGATTTCCTCGATGGCATTACTTACGACGGGACCAAGCCGACCAACT